>DAIQBJ010000089.1:0-10400 GCA_036781225.1 Gemmatimonadales bacterium
ACCGGAAACGGCGCCCCCACCGGCTCCATCGCACTGACCACGGAACGAACCTGCTGATACAGCGGCATGACGACGGCGGTGGGAAGCCGCGCCGCCGACTGGTAGGTGGCGAGACTGGCTACCGCCTCGCCCAGTCCCCCCGAGCGCGCATAGGGCCAGCACTCTGCCGCGACGTGAACGATATGGATCGGCTCGCCGTCGTTCGTCTGCAGCACCGATTTGCGGATGCGGCGGCTCGTGCGCGCACGCGTTCTACGCTCGCGTGCGGGCTTCGTTGCTGGGCCGTTGGCTCCGGTTGCGTCCGCCATGTCGGTCGAAATTGAGCGCCGAATACGGGGAATGTCCAACGATCATCACGGGCGGCGCAACTGCGCCGCGGTTCGCTACGGCAACGGGATGCGCTTCGCCAACTCAAAATTGACGATAGCCAGCTCCTCATCCTGAGCAGGTAAAGACGTCTGGGGATCTACCGCGCCGGGTGCGGGATCGCGAGCGTGTCGGTCACGGGGTCCCATCCGCCGCCCAGGGCCCGATAGAGCTGCACCACAGCGACGCGTTGCTGGCGCTGCAGGCTCGATTCCCCCAGCTCAGCATCGGCAAGCACGCGCTGCGCGTCGAGCAGCGTCGTGTAGCTGTCGACCCCGCCCTGGTAGCGGTCGCCCGCCAGCCCGACCGCACGTCGCGCGGCCGCCACCTGACGCAGCGCGGCACCGACCTCGATCTGGAGCTGCTGCAGCGCCACCAGTCCGTTCTCTACTTCGCGGAACGAGTTCAGCACGACCTGGTCGTAGTGCGCCACTGCGGCTTCCGTCCGCGCGCGCTCCACCTTGACCTGTTTGCCACTCCGGCCGGAATTGAGGATCGGGAGCAGGACGTTCGTGGCAAGGTGCCAGAAGCCGGTCCCCGCCTGAAACAGGTTCTCGATGGCGTCGGTGCGTGTGCCCCCTGCGCCGGTGAGCGAAATCGTGGGGAACCGCGCCGCGATCGCCGCGCCGATCATGGCGTTCGCGGACCGCAGCTCCGCCTCCGCCTGGCGGATATCGGGTCGACGCTGCAGCAGCGTGGACGGTAAGCCGGGGGGAATCTGCGTGCGGAACGTCTGGTTGATGAGCGACGCGCCGCGCGGGACCGTGCCCGGCATGCGCCCCAGCAGGACGTTCAGCTCCTGCTCCTTTTGGCTGGCCTGGAGTCGAATGTTCGCGACACGACCCTCGGAGCCCGCCAGCTCCGACTCGCCCTGGCGCACGTCGAGCTCCGACGTGAGCCCGCCTTCGAAGCGCGCCCGCGCGAGGTCCAGCGAGTGCCGCCGCGTCACGACGATCGACTCCGCGATGACGGTTTGCTGATCGAGATCGCGCAGCTCGAGATAGGCGCGCGCGACGTCGCCCACCACGGTCACGATGACCGCCCGGCGCGCGTATTCGGTGGCCAGCAGACTCGCCTTGGCCGATTCGTTGAGCCGGCGCAGGCGACCCCAGAAGTCGAGCTCCCAGCTGACGGTGGCGCCCACCTGAAAGAGACCGTACTGGCCGGTCCGGAGGCCCAGGAGCGAGTCGCTGACCTTGACCGCGGCAGCCGTCCCGCCGACGTCGATCTGCGGCAGAAACTCGAGCTGCTGGATCCCGAGCCTCGCCCGAGCCTCATTCACATGCGCCAGCGCGATGCGCAGATCGCGGTTCTCGCGCAGGGCGATGCGGACGAGCTGCTGCAGCGTGGTATCGCCTAGGACCTCCCACCACCCCAGGTTGGCATAGGATGAGTCCTGGGTGGATATGGTCGTGTCGCGCCAGTGCTCAGGGGCCGCGGTTGGGGGCGTTTTGAAGTTCGGTCCGACGGCGCACGCCGCTGCGACCATGGCGAGCAGGGCCAGCCCCAGCCGGCGATGGATGCGTGGCATCAGTGAGCGGTCGGCGCCTTCGCCGCGAGGGCGGGCGCCGGCGCCGGCGCCGGCTGTTTCTCGGTCGCTTTCTCGTCAGGCGCCTTCTTGCCGAAGCTCCAACGCTGCGTCCAGGCGAAGAGTCCCGGGATGATGAACAGCCCGACGACGGTTGCGATCAACATCCCGAAGACCACGGCCGTGCCCATCACGTTCTGTGATGCGGCGCCGGAGCCGCTCGCGCGCATCAGCGGAACGCAACCCAGGATGAACGCGAAGGCGGTCATGAGGATTGGTCGGAACCGCAGTTTCGCTCCTTCGAGCGCGGCGTCTTCGATGTTCGATCCCTGGTCCTGCTTCATTTTCGCGAACTCCACGATCAGGATCGCGTTTTTCGCCGCCAGGCCGATGAGCATGATCAGACCGACCTGGACGTAGACGTTGTTGTCGAAGCCGAAGGCCCAGGCGCCCAAGAACGCGCCGAGGGCGACGAGCGGTGTGTCGAGCAGCACGGCCCAGGGAAGCCGCCAGCTCTCGTACTGCGCCGCCAGCAAGAGGAAGACGAACACGATCGCGAGAATGAAGGTCGGCGCGGCGGGCGGCGCGACCTTCTCCTGATACGACATCCCCGAATAGGCGTAGCTCATCTCGGGCGGCAACACCGCGTGCGCCACCGTCTCGAGCGCGTGCATCGCCTGCTTGGAGCTGTAGCCCGCTGCCGGCACGCCGGTGATCTCCACCGACCGGAACAGATTGAACCGCGTGGTGATCTCCGTTCCCGACGAGGGCGTGACGTGCAGGAGCGTCGAGAGGGGCACCATGTCCGACGTGGTCTTACTGCGAACGTAGAGCTGGCCGATGTTCTCCGGCTTTACGCGAAATGCCGGCTCTGCCTGGACGTACACGCGATACAACCGGCCGAATCGATTGAAATCGTTGACGTAGGCACCGCCCATGAACGCCGACAATGCCGCGAATACGTCATTGATCGGCACGCCCAGCTCACGCGCCTTTTCCCGATCGAGCTGGACTGAGACCTGGGGAGTCGTCGGATTGAACGAGGTGAAGAGGTTCGCCAGCTCGGGCCGTTGGCGCGCCTCGGTCAGGAACGCCTGGGTTTGCCGGCCCAGATCCTCCACCGTCAGCGTGCCGCTCCGGTCCTGCAGCAGGAAATTGAAGCCGCCCGCGGCGCCGAAGCCGGAGATCGTCGGCGGCATGAAGGGGAACGCGACCGCGCCGGGAAGCTGCGCCAGGGCCGCGCTCACGGTCCGCTGAATCCCCGCGACGTGCAGGGCTTTGCCCTTGCGTTCATCCCACGGCTTGAGCCGGCAGAAGAACGAACCGAACTCGGGGCTAAAGCTGTTGGTGAGCATGCCCAACCCGCCGATCGCGTTGCACGCGTCCACGCCATCGGTCTGCGCGAGGATGCCTTCGATCTGCCGGAGCACGCCGTCGGTGCGCTGCAACGAGGAGCCGAGCGGCAGCTGGACGTTGATCATGAAGATGCCCTGATCCTCGTCGGGCACGAAGCCGCCGGGCAGCACGCGCGCCAGGCCTCCCGTCAGCACAGTCGCGATGCCGATCACGCCGAGCGCGAGAACCGCGCGCCGCACGAATAGCCGCGAGACATTCACGTAGCCGTTCGTGGTGCGCTCGAACACTCGGTTGAACCAGCCGAAGAATTTCCCGAGCGGCCCCTTCGAGGGCCCATGCCCCGCTTTCAGGATCATGGCCGACAACGCCGGCGACAGCGACAGCGCGCTGAACGCCGATAAGAGCACGGAGATGGCGATGGTGAGCGCGAATTGCTGGTACAGGCGCCCAATGAGTCCGCCGAGCAAGGCGACCGGGACGAACACCGCGCACAGAATGAGCGCGATGGCCACCACAGGCCCGGATACCTCTTTCATTGCCTGGACCGTGGCCTCGTGCGGAGTCTTGCCGTGCTCGATGTGGTGCATGACGGCTTCGACCACCACGATCGCGTCGTCGACGACGATGCCGATGGCGAGCACCAGGCCGAACATCGTCAGCGTGTTGAGGGAGAAGCCCAGCATCGGGAAGAAGATGAACGTGCCGATGAGGGAAACCGGTACGGTCAACAAGGGGATCAAGGTGGCCCGAAAGTTCTGCAAGAAGATGAAGACGACCAGGGTGACGAGGATGAACGCCTCGATCAGCGTGTGCAGGATCGACTCGATCGAGGCCTGGACGGCGGGTGTGGTGTCGTACGTGATCTTATAGTCCATGTCCGCCGGGAAGAACGCCTTCAGCTGGTCGAGCGTGTGATAGATGCCCTCGGCGGACTTGATCTGATTGGCTCCCGGCAGCAGATACACGGCGAGCACGCCCGCGGGCTTCCCGTCCAGTCTCCCGAACGAGCGGTAGTTTTCGCTTCCCAGCAGCGTGCGTCCGACGTCACGGATGCGCACGATTCCCGCCTGCGTCTGGCGCACGATGATATTGTCGAACTCCTCCGGGGTCACGAGGCGGCCGGGCGCGCGTACGGTGTAGGTGAACTCCTGACCGGGCGGCGCGGGCTCGTCGCCCACTTTTCCGGCGGGCGCCTGCAGGTTCTGCTCCTTGATCGCGGAAATGACATCTGCTGCCGTGAGCCCGAGCGTCGCCAGCCGGTCGGGCCGCAGCCAGATGCGCATGCCGTATTCCGCGCCCCCGTACAGATCGACCTGGGCGACACCCGGGACGCGGAGGATCGCATCCCGCACGTTGATCATCGCGTAGTTGTTGAGAAACTGCGCGTCGTAGGTGCTGTTGGGCGAATAGAGCGAAATGACGTTCAGGATGCTCGGGTTGATTTTCTTGACGGTGACACCCTGCTGTGTCACTTCCTGCGGCAGCCGCGACTGCGCCTGCGAGACCCGGTTCTGCGTCAGCACGTTGGCCATGTCACGATTCATTTCGACTTCGAACGACACATCGAGCAGCATGCGGCCGTCGCTCGTATTGAGCGACTTCATGTAGATCATGTTATCGACGCCATTGACCTGTTGCTCGATCGGCGTCGCGACCGACTGCTCCACGACCTCGGCAGAGGCCCCCGGGTAAGTGGTTTCAACGCGGATGGTGGGGGGCGCAAGGCTCGGGTACTGTTCAATGGGGAGCTTCTGCAGCGTGGCCAGGCCGAGCAACACGATCACGATGGAAATGACGATGGCGACCGTGGGCCGCCGAATAAAGAAGTCAGCCATCGCTCAGTGCCGGGTGGTGTCGGACGGTTGTGACACGCGAACTTTCACCCCGGGACGCACTTTCTGCATTCCTTCGACCACAATCACCGCACCGGCCACGAGCCCGGAATCCACCAGCCAGTCGCTGCCAACACGCGCCCCCGCTTTGACCGGGCGCACCTCGACGGTGCTGTCGGGCTTGAGCACACCGACGCTGAACGTGCCCTGCATTTCCCGCACGGCTCGTTGCGGCACCAGGATCGCGTTGATTCGCGTCGTGACCGGCGCCCGCACGCGCGCGAACTGGCCGGGCCGCAGGAGACCGCTGGGATTGGGGAATAACGCCTCGATGCCGAGCGTGCCGGTCGCGGGGTCGATGTTGCGATCCACGGTGACCACGCGCCCCTTGTGGTCGTACACCGAGCCATCGGACAACACCAGCTCGAGCCGCGGTTCCCCGCGGGGGGTCGCGCGACCGGAATCGCCGAGCGCGCGGACGAGCTGCAGGTATTCCCGCTCCGCGATGCGGAACTTCACCTTGACGGTGTCCACCTGCGAGACGACGGTCAGCAACGTCGGTCCGGGACTGCCAACGAGGGACCCCACATCCGCCTGGGCCACGCCGGCCAGGCCGGTGATGGGACTCGTGATCTTCGTGTAGCCGAGGTTGAGCTGCGCCGTGTTCATGACGGCGCGCGCGGCGGCCACTTGTCCTTCCGCGGCCTGCTGCGCGGCAACGGCGTGATCGAGATCCTGCCGGCTGACGGCGTTGCGCTCAGCGAGCGGCCGCAGCCGGGCGACGTCGGTGTTGGCTTTCGAGAGATTGGCCTGCGCCTCGCTCAGTGAGGCGCGAGCCTGGGCGACCGCGGACTGGTATTCCTGCGGGTCGATTTGGAACAGCAGATCGCCGCGGCGTACCGCTGACCCTTCCTTATACACTTTCTGCGTCAGGAAGCCTTTCACGCGGGCGCGGATCTCCACGTCGTTCGCGCCGAATGTCTGGGCCGCCCACTCCTGCACAATCGGGACGTCGCGCACCTGCACCGGCGCCACGACGACATCGACAACACTGGGGGTGGCCTTGGCGCCGCCACCACTACATCCCGCGGCGAATAGCGCGACGACGCAGCCGATAGCGCCAGCCCGGAACATCACGGCCATGGCAGTGCTCCCCCCGTTTCGGGATGAGAGATGGATCCGAAACCAATGTCACTTGCGGCGTAAGGAGATGGAATAGAACAAAGGTCCAATACTGGCCCCCCGCAGCGCGGGCGCAGACTACGCCGTGGCGCCGTCCTTCCACACAGGGGGAGTCGACAATGCGTTTTCGTGCCTTGCTTATTGGCTTCATTCTCGTGGCCGTGGCAGGTCAGGCGCAGGCTCAGCACAAGGAACAGCGGCCCACCGGCCTGCCGAAGAAGGTGCAGTGGACGTTCAATTTCGACGCCGGTCTCGGCGCATTCGGATTCGGCAACTCCCTCTATACCGACGTCCGGCCTGATCCCTCGGGCAACCTGAGCGACAACTGGTTCGAGAGCTACGCGAAGCCCGCTATCTCGGGCGTCATGCACGCCGGGAAGGGGGAGTTTTTCGGAAAGATCAGCGCCGTGGGCGAGCGCACGTACTCGGCGCCGCCGCCGCTCGTCGGCAGCGAAGCATCGTCGTTCATGATCGAAGACCTGTACATCGGCTGGCGCTCCGGCAAGGCATTGTCGGTCGGTGAGAACGCGCTCGAATTCACGTTCGGCCGCGCGCAGTACAAGATCGGTCATGGGCTCCTCCTGTGGGATGGCGGTGGCGAAGGCGGCACTCGCGGGGGCTTCTGGAGCAACGCCCGCAAGGCGTGGGCGCTCGCCGGCGTCGCGCGCTTCCACGCGAAGAAAAACACGCTCGAAGCCTTCTACCTGGATCGCAACGAGGTCCCGGAGGCCGAGACGGGCACGAGGGTGGTGGGGGGGAACTATGAGCGCGCACTCGGCGAGGCGACGACGCTGGGGGCGAGTTACCTGCACTTCATGTCCGACTCAACCCCCAGCCGCGACGGCCTGAACGTCTTCAACCTGCGCGCCTACACCGCGCCGCTTCGCAAGCTGCCGAACCTTTCCTTTGAGGCGGAGTACGCGCGTGAAAACAACGGCGACCTGAGACAGTCCACCGCGTGGAACGTCCAGGGCGCGTACGAGCTGTCCAAACGGCCCTGGAAGCCGAAGCTCTCCTACCGGTACGCGTTCTTCCAAGGCGACGATCCCGCGACCACCGCGAACGAATCGTTCGACATGCTGCTCCCGGGCTTTTACGACTGGGGCACCTGGTGGCAGGGCGAAATTGGCGGGGAGTACTTCCTCTCCAACTCGAACCTCGTCTCCCACCAGCTGCGCGTGCACGTCAAGCCGAGCGAATCCGTTGGCGGCGGCCTCATCGGCTACGCCTTCAAGCTCGATCAGCAACCGACTGGAATCACCTCCAAGGATGTTGCGACCGAGCTCGACGCGTACACCGATTGGAGCGTCAACCACAACTTCATCGTGAGCTTCGTCGCAGCAATCGCCCATCCACAGGCAGCGGCCACCCAGGCGTACAGCCGGACCTCGAACTTCACCTACGGAATGATCTATGTCGCATACGCGTACTAGCCACCACAGCTGGGGTCGGCCGTGATCACGACGGGCACGGCCCGGCCGCTGACCCGCCGAGTGTTGATCGTGGACGACAAGCTGGACGGGGCCACGACCGCGGGCGGGCGGGCCGTGCGCGCGTTGGCTGAAGAGCTGCGCGGGCGCGGGATCGAGGTGGTCGAAGCCCTATCACTCGCCGACGGCCTGGCCAATGTCATCTCCGACGCCGCCCTGCACGGCGTCTTCCTGAACTGGACGCTCGGCAAGGAAAACGGGGGGGGGCGCACGCACGCGGAGGCGACCAACCTGCTCCGCACGCTGCGCGCGCGCAATGCGAAGGTGCCGGTGTTCCTGATGGCGGACCGGACTATCACAGGGACCGTCACCATCGAGGTCGCCACGCTGGTGGACGAGTTCATCTGGGTCCTTGAAGACACCGCGGCGTTCATCGGAGGCCGGGCGTCGGCCGCGATCGAGCGCTACATCCAGGGCCTGCTCCCCCCCTTTGCGGCCGCGCTCTCGCGCTACGACCGCGACCGCGAGTACTCGTGGGCCGCTCCGGGCCACCAGGGCGGCGTCGCCTTTCTCAAGTCGCCCATCGGGCGGGCGTTCTTCGACTACTACGGCGAGAACCTGTTCCGCTCGGACATGGGCATCGAGCGCGGGGCACTCGGCTCCCTGCTCGGCCACCTGGGACCCATCGGCGCCAGCGAGCGCTACGCGGCCCAGGTCTTCGGCGCGCACCGCTCCTACTCCGTTCTCAACGGGACGTCGGGATCGAACCGGGCGATCATGAGCGCCTGCGTGGGCGACGGCGAGATCGCGCTGTGCGACCGCAATTGCCACAAGTCCATCGAGCAGGGCCTGGCCATCAGCGGGGGGATCCCCGTGTTCCTGCGCCCCACCCGCAACCGCTACGGCATCATCGGGCCGATCCCGCCGGCGCGGCTCGAGCCGAAGGCCATCGCCGAGAGCATCGCACAGAACCCGCTCACGAAAGGCGCCTCCGCACCGCGCCCCGTGTACGCGGTGGTGACCAACTGCACCTACGATGGGATGTGTTATAACGCCGCCGATGCGCAGGAGCGTCTCGCCAAGAGCGTGGACCGCATCCACTTCGACGAGGCGTGGTACGCCTACGCGCGCTTCAATCCGATGTACCAGGGTCGCCACGCGATGCACGGCAACCCCGCCGAGCATCCCAAAGACGGCCCGACGGTGTTCGCGACGCACTCGACCCACAAACTGCTCGCCGCGCTGTCCCAGACTTCGTATATCCACATCCGCGACGGTCGCGGTGCGATCGATCACGGTCGGTTCAACGAGGCCTACGCCGCACAAGCGAGCACGTCCCCGCTCTACGCGCTGATCGCCTCGAACGAAGTCGCCGCGGCCATGATGGATGGCCCCGCGGGGGAGACGTTGACGCAGGACGTGATCGATGAAGCAGTGGCGTGCCGGCTCGCCGTCGCCCGCGTGCACCACGAGTTTACGGCAAAAAAAGAGTGGTTCTTCGTTCCCTGGAACGCCCCTGAGGTAGCGGACGCGAAGAGCGGGAAGCGCGTCCCGTTCCACGAAGCGCCAGCCGAGCTGCTCAGCAGAGATCCCTCGTACTGGGTGCTGCGTCCGGGAGAGAAGTGGCACGGCTTCGACGATATCCCGGACAACTGGTGCATGCTCGACCCGATCAAGTTCGGCATCGTGTGCCCGGGCATGCAGGACGACGGCAAGTTCGGGACGAGCGGCATTCCGGCCGACATCGTCACCGCCTACCTCGCCCGGCACGGGATCGTGCCCTCCCGCACCACCGATCACATGGTGCTGTTCCTGTTCTCCCTGGGCATCACGAAGGGGAAATGGGGCACGCTGCTCAACACGCTGCTCGATTTCAAAGCGGACTACGACCGCAATACGCCGCTCACCGAGGTCGTGCCCGCCATCGCGGCTGCCGCGCCCGAGCGTTATGCCGGCCTGGGCCTCAAAGATCTCGGCGACGAGATGTGGACCTATATGAAGGAAGGACGGCAGGGGTACTGGCAGGCCCAAGCCTACGCCACGCTGCCCACGCCCGAGATGACGCCGCGCCGCGCGTTCCAGCTCTTGATGGCAGGCAAGGCCGAGAAGGTGCCGCTCGACAAGATCGCAAACCGGGTCGTGGGCGTGGGCGTCATCCCCTACCCTCCCGGAATTCCGATCGTCATGCCTGGCGAGAACGTCGGCCCTGCGGACGGGCCGTGGCTCACCTACCTCCGCGCGGTCCAGAAATGGGGCGAGAAGTTCCCCGGGTTTGCCAAGGAAGTCGAAGGCACGGAAGAACACGATGGCGTCTACCACATCTACTGCGTGAAGCACTAGAAAGACACGGCTCAAGGGAGGAGACAGTGGCAACAACGACGAAGAAGATGTCACTCGTCCAGCTCACGTTTATCGTGGCCGTGAACATGATGGGCTCCGGCATCATCATGTTGCCGACCAACATGGCTCAGGTGGGCGCGATCTCGCTGCTCTCGTGGGGTGTGACGGCGGTGGGCTCGATGGCGATCGCCTATGGCTTCGCGCAGGCGGGCATCTTCAATCAACGGCCGGGCGGCATGTCGGCGTACGCCGAGGATGCCTACGGCAAGGACGGCTACTTCGTCGTCTTCTTCCTCTACTTCCTCTCACTCGCGATTGGGAACGTGGCGATCGGGATCTCCGCCGTGGGCTACCTGGCGGCATTCT
>DAIQBJ010000090.1:0-10347 GCA_036781225.1 Gemmatimonadales bacterium
GCCCCCGCCCCCGCCCCCCCCCCCGCTGCGATGGCGAGCGCACTGTCGCACCCCAGGGCGAAGAATGCGATGGACCAGGCATGAGCAGTGAGGGCGTCGGGCGCCAGCACCGTAACCGAGCGCGCGCGTCCATGATGCTCGCGCGATTGCGGCTGCGTCCGGATGGAGCCGCCGCGCAGCTCGACCCACCCCAGCGCGTCGAGCGAATTCTCGGGGTCGGGAATGCCCACGGTTCGATTGGTCATGCGTCCCGGCGGCCCGACCCACAAATACTGGCCGCCGAGATCGAGCAGCGCGCTATCGCTGACGCCGCCGAGCGCCCGCGCCGCGCGGTCGAGCGCGTAGCCTGACGCAAGACTTTCGGATGCCGCGGTCACGCCGGTGCGCCGCAACAGATCGCGCTGTGCCGAATCGAGCGCGGCAATCCGCGCGTGATGCGTCAGGAGGGAGTCGATGCGGTTGACCGAGTCGCGCGCACCGTTCAACGCGCCGGCCAGGCGTGTGCTGTCCGCCGCCCACGCGGCGACCGACAGCATCGTGCCCATGACGGGCCACACCCGCGACACCGGCGGCGGCGGCTCCGCGCCGCAGGCCGCGACACACAGGCCGAGCGCGAGCGTGAAAACAATGGGATGCGTGCGATTGATTCTCAAGAACGATAGTTGAATATAGAAGGCCATGGACCTGGTCCGGCCACACCCGGTGCTATTCACCGGCCTGCTCGTCGTCTTGCTGGTCGTGGGCGCCGTGTTGTGGCGCCTGCGCGAGCGATTGATCCGGTCCGAGCAGGAGCGCCGGCGCGCCGCGGAGGAGCTCAATCGCCGGCTCTCCGAGCTGTTTTCGCTGCAGGAGCTGTCGTACGTGTTGTCCGACTCGCTCGAGCTGGACCGCATCGTCGAGCAGGTCGTGCGCTACGCCGTGCGCTTCCTCGATGCGCAGGGCGCCCTGCTCGCCCTGGTGGGCGATGCGCCGGGGGATCTGATTCAGATCGCCGCCGCTGAGGGCACGCTGAGCGGTCTGCGCGGCCGCAAGATTGCCCCGGATGACGCCGGGTTGGTGGCGCGCGCGACCGGCCGCGACCACCTCGAGCTGGTGCGCTCGGGCCCCGAGCCTACGTCCGTCGTGTCCGGATTCGAGGCCGTGGCCGCCGCCGCCGTGCCGCTGCGCTCCCACGGTGCCGTCATCGGCACGCTCGTCATCACCGACCCGCGCGAAGGGCAGTTTGTCCCCGAAGACGTGCGCCTGCTCTCGACGCTGGCGACGCACGCCGCCGTCGTGATCGCCAACGCAAGGTTCTTCGAGATGGTCCGGCGAGCCAAGGACCAGTGGGAAACGGCGTTCGACGCGTTGAGTGAAGGCATTGCCGTCGTCGATACCGACGGCGTCGTGCGGCGGGCGAACCGCTCGCTCGCGAGCCTGCTGGGCGTTCCGGTCTCCACGCTGGTAGGCACGGCGCTGGGCGACGCGCTGCTCGGAGTGGGCAAATCGCAAGCGCTATCAGAACTGCTGGTGGGAACGCGGCGGGGCGAGCGGGCCGCTCCCCTCATCGTGCGCTCCGAGCGGCTGCATCGCACCGTCCGCGTCAATGCCGCACACATCGCCGGCGCGGGTTTTGAGCAGAGCGTCGTGGTGCTCGTGGAAGACGTGACGGAGCAGCAGGCACTCGAGACGCAGCTCGTCCAGAGCGAAAAGCTCGCCGCCGTCGGCCAGCTCGTTTCCGGTGTGGCGCACGAGCTGAACAACCCCCTGACCTCCATCGCGGGCCTCTCCGAGTTCCTGCTCGAGCAGAAGGAGCTCGGCAAGAAGGACCGCGGGCACCTCCAGGTCATCCAGGAGCAGGCGGAGCGCGCGGGACGCATCGTGCGCAACCTGCTGACATTCGCGCGCAAGGGCACGGGTGAACGCGCCCTCGTCGACCTCAACGACGTGATTCGGCGCACGCTCTCGCTCACCGCCTACGATCTCAAGCTCAAGGACATTACGGTCACGCGCGAGCTGAGCGGCGCCTTGCCCGAGGTGCTCGGCGACCGTCACGGGCTCCAGCAAGTCGTGCTCAACCTCGTGACCAACG
The DNA here is from genome assembly GCA_036781225.1 of Gemmatimonadales bacterium. Classification (GTDB taxonomy): domain Bacteria; phylum Gemmatimonadota; class Gemmatimonadetes; order Gemmatimonadales; family GWC2-71-9; genus 20CM-2-65-7. The sequence continues at coordinate 2,072 of DAIQBJ010000090.1, forward strand.
CGGCGCAGGCTGTCGCCGAGAATCCCCGCGAACGGCCGCGCGAGATCACCGTGTCCACGTGGTTCGACAGTCAAGTGCATCTGCGCGTCGCCGATTCGGGGCCCGGCATTCCCGAACATGTGCTGCAGAACGTGTTCACGCCGTTCTTCACGACGAAGGAGCCGGGCCAAGGTACGGGCCTCGGGCTGTCGATCACCTACTCGATCGTGGAGAGCCACGGCGGCCACCTCACCATCGAGCCGCCCCCGGCGAGCGGCGGCGCGGCGTTCCGGGTCGATTTGCCGCCCGCCCCGGCCGACGTCGTCGCGGAGGCGCAGGCGCCGGCAGCGGCGCAGCCGGCCAACGATGCGGGAGGCGCGGGGGGAAGCGCACACTTCGTCAAGCGCACCATCCTGCTCGTCGACGGTGATCCGGCGGTACAGCGCACGATCAAGGCGTTGTTCGCGCGCGACGGGCACGAGGTCGAAGTGGCGGGGGATCCGCAGCACGCGCTCGACCTCGCGCAGCGCGGCGGCTTCGATTTGGTAATTGCCGATGCGCGCGCGATGGCGCCCGGAAAGCGCGGGGTGCTGCTGGCGGAAGAATTAGTTGCGAAACTGCCGGCATTGCGGGAGCGCATCATCGTCGCCACGGGCGACGTGCGTCCGACGACCGAAGAGACGCTGACGCGTCTCGGCGTCCGCTACGTGCGCAAACCCTTCAACCTGCGCGATCTTCGCGTCGAGGCGGCGCGCTTGTGGGAGGCCACCGCGGTGTCGTAGGCCTCGGCAGGCCAGCCGTAGGTCCCGAGATTCACGGCGCCGCCCGGGGCGAACCGCACGCCTTCCCGCAACAGCAGCGCGCGCTGCAGCACCGCCGAGTGATCCGATCCGGAAAACGAAATGCGGCCGGCCGCGTTGATCACGCGCCACCACGGTACGTCGTTGTCTTCGGGAAGTGCGGAGAGCGCCCACCCGACGGTGCGCGCGGCGCCGGGCCGCCCCGCCAACCGCGCGATGATCCCGTACGTCGCCACCCGTCCCTTGGGGATGTGACGGACCACGCGGTAGATCCGATGATAGAATGGATTCACAAGGGAGCCTGCTACTAGCTTACGCGCAGAACATCTTCCAGCAAGCCCGCGTCTCCCCCCCCCACTATTGACAAAATGTCGTCCAGTGCTCTCCGCTCGCGGGGCCAGGCGAACCGCTGCGCCGCCTCCGCCACGCTCAACCACTCGGCGCGATCGTGCTCATCGGACAGGCGCACCGTCGCATCGCCGGCAACAAATGCGGCGAACACGGGAATCAACGCCACTTCGTCGCGGCGATGCTGATAAAACGCTTCGGTGCGGCTGAGATTGTAGAATTTTTCGGGAGCGAGGCCCGTTTCCTCGCGCAATTCGCGCAGCGACGCCTGCACCGGCGTTTCCCCGGCCTCGATAGTTCCGTGAATTGTCTCCCACGAGCCGACGTTGCGGCCCTTCGCGCCGCGCCGCAGCGCGAGGACCTGCAGGCGCTCGCCGGCGCCGCGTAACGCGTAGGTGTCTACAAACGCGACTCGAACAGAAGTCAGCGGCGGCGACCGAGAACGGCTTCGAGCCGCGCCGACAATGCGCGCGCGCGGAAGGGCTTGGTGAGAAAGTCGTCGGCGCCGAGCTCGAAGACGCGGACTTCGTTGTCTTCGTCACCTTTCGCGGTCAACACGATCACGGGGATGTTGGCCGTCGCGGGACGCGAGCGCAGGTGGGACAGGACACCGTATCCATCCAGGCCGGGCAGGTTCAAATCGAGCACGATGATGTCCGGCCCGACGCGATCGACCTGGTCGAGTGCCTGCACACCGTCGCGCGCCTCGGCGACAACGTAGCCGTCGCGCTCGAGCAGATCGCGCATGACTTTGCGCAGGCTGTCTTCGTCGTCCACGAGCAGCACCTTCGAAGCCGGCTGGCCGTGCACGCCGGAGTGACGCGTGGGCGTCACGGTCTCTTCCAGCAGATCGAAATGCGTCGCGACCGAGGCGACAGGCTCTGGTATCGCCACCGTCCCCGCCGCCGGGGAACGCCGGTGGTCCGTCACGGCGCCGGCCCGTGACGGAGCGGCCGGCCGCGATGGCTCGGCGTGCTGCGCAGGCTCGTCCTCCGCAGGAATGTCCACGACGCGGGTCAACTCGTCGATGGTGGATTCACCGCGCGTCACATGCGCGAGCCCGGAGTCCCACAGCGATTTCATGCCGCCACGCTTTGCCGCCTCAGAGATCCGGTCCGCAGCCTCACCCGCGGCGATCCGGCGCTCGAGCTCGGGGCCCATCGTGAGAATCTCGAGAATGGAGAAACGGCCCCGATAGCCCGTCATCGCGCAGTCGGGGCAGCCGGCGGCGCGATACAGCGGCGTACCCTTCGGAATCCAGCGGCGCAACCGCTCGGGGGGCGCCTCCATCCAGACTTCCTTGCAGGTGGTACAGAGCTTGCGCATCAGCCGCTGTGCGATGACGCCGCGCAGCGAGGCGGCGATCTTGTACGCCTCGACGCCGATATCCACGAGCCGGGTCACCGCGTTGGCCGCGTCGTTGGTATGCAGTGTGGAGAGCACGAGGTGGCCGGTCAGGGATGCCTGCACGGCGATCTGCGCCGTCTCCTTGTCGCGGATCTCGCCCACGAGCACGACGTTCGGGTCCTGGCGCAGAATGGACCGCAGCGCGGCGGCGAAGGTGAGGCCCGCCTTCTCCTGCACCTGCACCTGCACGATGCCCTGCATCCGGTACTCGACCGGGTCTTCGACCGTGACGATGTTGACGCCTTCGCTCTTGATCTGGTTGATGCAGGAGTACAACGTCGTCGTCTTGCCGGACCCGGTCGGGCCGGTCACTAAGAGGATGCCTTCGTGGTTCTCGAGCAGCCGTCTGATGGCCTCCGCTTCACCGGGATTGAGCCCCAGGCTGTCGAGCGATTTGACCGTGGCGCGCGAATCGAGGATGCGGATGACGACCTTTTCGCCGAGCTGCGCCGGCAGGGTCGAGACGCGCAGGTCGATCGGCTGTCCGTTCACCGCCACGCGCGCGCGACCGTCCTGCGGCCGCAGGCGATCGGCGATATCGAGTGACGACATGATCTTGATGCGGGAGATCAACGGCAGGCCGGCCTGGCGGGGGATCTTCATCACCTGGCGCAGCACACCGTCGATGCGGTAGCGCACCGCCACGCCGCCTTCCTCAGGCTCGACGTGAATGTCGCTCGCGCGCGAGAGAATTCCTTCCGAGATGATCATGTCGACGAGGCGAACCACCGGCTTCTGGCTCGCGTCCGCCTCGGAGATATTGAGCTCCTCCGGCGCGTCGGCCAGCTGGACGAGATCGGCCGAGCTCTCCATTCTCTCGAGCAGCTTGTCGAGCTGCTTCTCCGGCTTGTAGAGCTCGTCGAGCTTCTCGCTGATTTTCGACGGCGGAAGAAGGAACAGGCGTATTTCGCGCGCCGTGGCGAACGCGAGCGCCTTTTCCGCGTCCAGGTCGAACGGATTCGCGGTGCCGAGCTCCAGGAACGAATCGGTGAGGCGCAGGGGCAAGACACGATAACGGCGGGCGAGCTGCTCGGGCACGCCCTGGCGGACCCCAGGGTCGATCTTGGAGACGTCGCCAACTTTCAGCCGGAAGCGATGCGACAGCTTGTCGATGATCTCGGCGTCGGTCGCGATCCGCTCGGAGACCAGGGCCTCCCACAGCGTGCGGCCAGGGTCGGCCTTCCCCCGCAGCTGCTCCAGCAGCTCGGGGGTAACCAGGCCCTCAAGGGATTGGGCCAGCCATTCGTCGGGGAACGCCGTGACTGCCATGAGGCTCCTCCAAGCTATGGGTGCGGGCGTTCCAGTCCAGTATCGCGGCTCACAAAATGTCCCAAAAATCGCGCGTTACATCGAAGGCGACGCGGACGTTATGCGATTGGATGCCATAGCCTGCTTCGACGCGAAACACGCCCAGCCATTCGGCACCTACGCCCACGGTCATGCGCGTACCAGGCGTCACAGCCCAGGGGGAGGGGGGGGGGGTCGGCATTACATCGATCGTGCCGCCGGTCCATCCGGCGGCGACGAACGGCGCCAGCGTGATGGTGCCGGGTGTACGCGCCGGCCCTGCCGACAGCCGCAGAAATGGCACCGGCGTACGCCACTCGAAGTGCAGGAGTGCCTCGGACCGGCCGCCCCACTCTCGAAACTCGTCACCGATGAGCGTCCCGTGACCGCCGATGACGAACGCGCGATGCGGCGGCAGGTCGGCAGTCGCGACGCCGAAGTCGCCCCGCACGAGAACATGGCTGCTGCCGACGGGCAGGAGCACGTGCCCCGACGCGTTGAGCCGAGCATAGGTTCCCGAGCTGTCGCCCGCTCCCGCTTCGAGTGTGACCGCTGCGGCCAGGTCGCGGCGCACCGCGAAGCCTTCACTGCGTCGTCGCAACGTCACCGTTCCATAGTAGTAGTCGCCGTCCAGCATCGCCGGGTTGGGCCGGTAGGTGCCGCTCGCAGGCGTCGCGTGAATCGTCTGCGACTCGATCCGCTCGCCCGTCACGGCGAAGCGCAGCTCCCCCCGTCCGCCGATGCCGGTGCGGTAACTGACTCTCCCGCCGGTGGCGCGATAGTAATCGCCGTAGTCGTCGCCGAACTCCTGTGATGAAATCGAATTCACGAGCGGCGCGATCACCGGCGCGTCCGCGATGTCGCGCACCTGGCGGAATCCGGCGAGCTCGAATCCGTCCGCCGAGCTGAGCGCGAGCATCCCCTTGCCTGCCCCGTCGGCAAACCCGTAACTGCCGAGTCCGCGCAACTCGAATGCATCACCGGGCGCGCGCCATACGAATCCCGCTCCCAGGGCGAGTCCTTCCACCCGGTTCGCGTGGATGATCTCGCTCAGCGAGCGCGTCCCGAGCCGCTGCCGTTTCAATCCGGTGAGGGCGCGGCGCCCCGCAATGCGACTCGCTTCCGCGCGGACCTGCTCGAGATCGTTCAGACGCACAGGCTCGGAGATGTCCTGAATCGCGGCGCTCAGCGGCCCCGGCCAGGGGTACGCGTCGCGCTCGGCTTTGGGACTGACGCTGATCTCCTCGCCGGCGAACCAGCTGTCCACGAGGCCGACATTGAACAGGTAGTTGTCGATCTCCCACCGCCCGCGGATGATGCCGCGCGCGGCGATGTCGAGCCAGGTCGCGCGGCGGCGGATCTCGATCTCCTGGCGATAGGGTAGCCAGAAGCGGCCGTCCCACAGGGCGTTATCCAGCACGATGCTGACGTCTTCCAGCGATTCATCCAGATACGCCGCGGGGGTGAAGTTGAACGCCATGCGCACCAGCTCGGCGGTTTCGGCGTCGACGAACAGCGTCCCGACGATCGCCGCTGCGGCAAAGCTCCTGGGACGCACTTGCAGCGCCACGACGCGGACGGCGCGCTGTGGCAGCACGATGGTGGTCGTGTCACCCAACGCGAAGTCGTAGAGGTCCGTGCCGCCAGGCGCCAGCGGATGGGGCACGTCACGCACCTCGTCACCCTCGCCGAGCCGGATTGCGCGGCCAAAGTTGTTCTGGACGATGCCGAGGTGGTCGCGATGGTAGTTGATGTCGGTAGGCAGCTCGGTACGGTCGCGCCAGCCGATGATGCGCTGCTTGCTCAGCTGCGGCGACTTCCAGTACACTTCCAGCTCCAGCTGGTCCGCTTTCACGAGCCGGGGCGGCTCGGTGAGCCCTTCGCCGAACTGTCCGAGGAAGAAGAGAAACCCGTGAGCCTGGGCTTTGTAGTCGCGCAATGCCGTGTCCACCGCAGCGCGCGTGCGGCGTTCGATGGCGCGGCGCGCCAACGCCAGCGCCGAGTCGCTGTTCCAGTCCTGAGCAGCGGCGGGGGCGAAGGCGGGGGCGGTCAGTACCAGGAGCAGGAGCGCAGCGGCCCGGCGCATCGGCGCGAAATCTAGGGTATGGACCCACGCGACGCATTCCTGGAGCGATCGAAGCGCGGCGGGATGGTGCCGGTGCTGCGCGAAGTCGTCACCGACGCCGACACGCCCGTCGCGGCGTTCGCCAAGATTGCGCGCCCGCCGTTCGCGTTCCTTCTCGAATCGCTGGTCGGTGGCGAGCGCTGGGCGCGGTACACGTTCCTCGGGACCGAGCCGCGGGAAGCGTGGCGCTATCGCGGCACCAGCGTCGAGCGATGGACGCCGGCGACGCGATGGGAGCCCGCAGGCGAAACCGCCGATCCGATCACGCACCTCGCCGAACGCATGCGCTCCCTGCCGGGTGCGTCGGTACCCGGGCTGCCGCGCTTCATCGGCGGCGCAGTCGGATTCCTGGGCTACGATCTCGTCCGCAGTATCGAGCGCCTGTCCCGGGGGCCCGAAGACACGCTCGGCGTGCCCGACGCGGTCGTGATGATCGCAGACTCCCTGGTGATTCTCGACAACGTGTTCGGCCGCGCGATCGTCGTGGCCAACGTCGAGATGCCGGCGGGCGCGTCCACGGCGCAGCGATTGCGGCTGTACGACGGCGCGCAGGAGCGGATCGAAACGCTGATCGCCCGGCTCGGCGCGAGTCACCACCTGACGCCCTTGCCCCTGCAGAGTGACGGGCGGGCGCCGCGCGCGGACTCCCGCTACCCGCGCGCCGCGTTCGAGCGTGACGTCGAAAAGATCAGAGAGTACATCGCCGCCGGCGATGTGTTTCAGGCCGTGCTGTCCCGCCGCCAGGTCGTCGAGGGGCCGATCGATCCGCTGCGCCTCTACCGCTATCTTCGCGCGCTGAACCCGGCGCCGTATCTCTTCCACCTCGTGCTCGACGACGTGACGTTCGTGGGCAGCTCACCGGAGGTGCTGGTGCGCGTGGAAGGCGACGAGGTCACCGTGCGGCCGATCGCGGGCACACGCCCGCGCGGCGCCACGCCGGAGGAAGATGCCGCGCTCGCAGGGTCGCTGCGCGCCGATGCGAAAGAGCTTGCCGAGCACCGCATGCTCGTGGATCTGGGCCGCAACGACGTCGGACGTGTCGCCAAGTATGGCTCCGTGCACGTCACCAGCTCGCTCGAGATCGAGCGCTACTCGCACGTGCAGCATCTCGTGAGCGAGGTGCGCGGCACACTCAGCCCCGGTCATGATGCGCTCGATGTGTTCCGCGCCTGCTTCCCCGCGGGCACGGTGAGCGGTGCGCCGAAAGTACGCGCCATGGAAATCATCGATGAGCTCGAGCCGGAGCGGCGCGGGCCGTACGCCGGAGCCGTGGGCTACGTCGGATGGGGCGCGGCGAGTCTCGACACGTGCATCGCGATTCGCGCCGCGCTCGTCCTCAAGGACCGCGTGATCGTGCAGGCCGGCGCCGGCATCGTGGCCGACTCCAATCCGGCGCGTGAGTTCGCGGAAACGGAGGCGAAGGCGCAAGCGGTGTTACGCGCGCTCGCGCTCGCAAAAACTGGAGATTAGGCCCTTCACGCCTATATTTGCGGTCCTGTGTTCAAACTGTTGAGCACCTCGGGTGAGCAGTCGATCGACCTCCAGCTGGGCCGCAAGCTGGTGGTGGGTCGAGCCGTGACGAGCGACGTCCCGATCTACGACCCCACCATCTCGCGGCGTCACGCCGAAATCGTGCTCACGGAGAGCGGCGTCCGGGTCACCGACCTGGGCTCGTCGAACGGCACGTTCCTGAACGGCGCCAAAGTCACCGAGGCCGAAGCGGGCGCGAACGACGTCGTGACGTTCGGGAAGGTGGCGTTTCGCGTCAAAGAAGTGACGGCCCCCGTCGCCCGTCCGCAGGTCGTTCCTCCCCCCGCGGAGTTCACCAGCCCGAGACCGGGCAAAGGCGGCGTCGCGGCGGGAACGATCGTGCGACAAATGCCCGTAAGCATATCCGGCGGCGTGCCGGCGATCGTGATCGACGAGCCGCAGGGCTCCTCTCATCTGAAGGTCAAAGCCGACAACCTGGAAGAGCGGCGGGAAAAGAAGCTGTCGCTGCTGCTCGAGGTCTCGAAGGAGCTGTCGAAGCAACAGGAGCTCGACCGGCTGCTCGACAAGGTCGTCGATTTCACGTTCCAGATCATGAACGTGGATCGCGTGTCCATCCTGCTGCTCGACGGCAAATCCAACGAGCTGGTCCCACGCATCTCCAAGAGCCGCACCGGCGATGCCAGCGCCGCCAAGCACGTCCCGCAGTCGATCGCGCGCAAAGCGGTCGAAGAGCGCGTGGCGATTTTGTCGGACAACGCGGCCGCGGATGAGCGGTTCAAGGGGAAGTCGATCCTGATCCAGAGCGTGCGCAGCGCGATGTGCACGCCGCTCATGGGCTC
>DAIQBJ010000091.1:0-10255 GCA_036781225.1 Gemmatimonadales bacterium
CCGGTCGAGGCATCGATGGCAGTCAGCCAGCCGTGGCCGATCTCACCGGGATCGGGGGTAAAGCTTCCGCCCATATAGTTCCGTCCCCTGACGTGCTCGAGCTGCTGGGCCGTCTTGAAGGCCGCACCAAAACGTTCTTGAGTCGGCCAAGGCCAGCGGTATACTCACCCCCTCATTGTGGGCGGTCCCGACAGATGTGGTTGTTTGGGACGAAAGACAAGGACCGGGGCACACACGGAGGCGAGGCCGATGTGGAAACGTGAGGAGCCACCAAAGCCGAAAAGTGTCCCGGCGAATCCGGTGCAGGCACCGTTTTCTTCGATGCCGGTCCCGCCCCTTTCGTCGCCAACACCGCCCCAATCGTCGACGGCGTCTGATCGATTCGAGCAGACGCAGAAGGAGCCACGGCCTATGCACGATGAGCGGTCGGGTATGGGAAAGAGTATCGTCATCAACGGCGAGTTGAGTGCCAGCGAGGATCTGATCGTCGAAGGGTGCGTGGAGGGCAAGATCCAGCTCAGCGACCACGTACTCACGGTCGGCTCGAACGCGCGTATCAAGGCGCAGGTCACTGCCAAGGCGATCGTCGTCCTCGGTCAGGTGACGGGTAACCTGATCGCGACCGAGAAGGTCGACATCAAGGAGAGCGGATCGGTGGAGGGCGACATCGTGGCTCCGAGGGTCGCGATCGCCGACGGCTCGCACTTCCGGGGCAGTATCGACATGCAGAAGAAGGATCAGCCGACCACGGCTGACCAGACGATCAGACGCTTCGAGGCCGAATCGAAGACCGCGAAGCCGGATACGCAGACGCCGGAGCCGTCTTCCGTGAACGGCGAGTTCGTCCGCGTCTGAGCCGGGAGCCGCGTACAGTCACTCCGGTGGCCGCCGAAACCGTTTCCGCGAGCAAGGTTCTCGCGAGCTTCCTGTCACTCCTGTTCGTGCGGCCGGCCGCCGAGGTGGTGGATCTGGGTCCCGTCATCGGCTCGAACGTCACGTTCCTCGGCGAACGGGTCGGCTGCAAGATCCACGTCGAGGACCTGTACGCCGACATCGATCACCACATCAAGCAAGACAAGTTCGATCAGCTTCCGAAGTTCCTCAGTGGACGATTCTCGATGACGGACGCCAGTATCGACGCGGTGCTGAGCTGGGACATCTTCGATTACCTCGCTCCGATGGCGGCGAGCGCCCTGGCGCAGGAGATGGTGCGGATCCTGCGCCCGGGCGGCGTGCTGCTTGCGTTCTTCGGCGCCAGTGCCTCGAGCGATCCGCGCTACATCAAGTACTTCATCGAGGACGCAGCCCATCTCCGCCATCGCTTCTACCCCTCAGCCTGTGGCCGGCGATGGGTCTTGCAGAACCGCGACATCAACATCATGTTCGCGGGCCTCGAAGTCTGGGATTCGGTTCTCCTGAAGTCAGGGATCCGTGAGATTCTCTTCCGAAAGCGCATCCAGAGCTGACATCGCTCGATGACGAGGCCAGACTCCGCCGGTCGCGCTTGCCGGCTGCTCGCGTACGGAGCGGCACGCGAACCACTGATTCCGCTTCTAATGTTTTCAAGTCTCATGTCGGGCTGCGCCAGCATGCTGCCGGCTCCGCGGCAACCCCCCGTCATGCTCACCACCACCAAAGCGACGACCTATTATTCTGTGCATGAGACGACGAGCAAGATCTTCGAAGAGATGGTGCTTCGCGTGCCAGTCCATCAAGGTCTTCATGCCGGGGACGTTCTCGCCCCAGTACGCGACGTCCTGGATGCCGTACACGCCCTCGGCGGCCTCGTGGGCCAGCGCGGGCGTGCTCTCGTCGGTCGGGACAGCCTCCTCGTCGACGAGGTCGACGCCGATTTCTTCGTGGATGTCTACGGGCCTGGCGTCGGGAGGGAAAAGATGGTCACCGAACGCCTAGACAACATCCTTCATTCGTGACGCGGCGCGATCGCCGACGGCGTGATCATCTCCAAGCTTGTGCCGCCGGCGTTCACGCGGCGCGCGCGCGATCATCCACGATGCAGCGGCGCGCTCGGCAGTGCGTGATCACCGAGTCGGTTCTGGCGCGAAGTTACAGCGACGAGATGTGACGGTTTCGCAGCCTCCCGCTTCTAGAATGCTCTCATGCCTCTCCCACCGTTCCGCGCCGCCTGGCTCGCCCTCGCGCTGGGCACGCTCGCCACCGCCGCCTGCACCGGCACCGCGCCGCCACCCGCCGCGACGAAAATCGCCACCCTCGATCCCGTCACCGCGCACGGTTACGTCGACGCCGTGGCGCTCGCGCCCGACGCCACGCTCGTAGCGACCGGCGAGCGCGCGGGTGAGATTCGCATCTGGCCGATCGTCGGAGATCCCACGCCGATCTCCCTCGCGAGCCGGAAAGAAGCCATCGCCGACCTCACGTTCTCTCCCGACGGCGCCCTGCTCGCGTCGCTCGGCCGCGCAAAGGAAGGTGCGCTGCGGCTCTGGAGGCGGCCCGAGTGGACCGAGGCCGCCTCGCTGCCGATGGGCCGCTGCCTCGCGCTACGCTTCGACGCCTCCGGCTCGCGCCTGGGCGTGCTCTGCGAGACCGAGGTGATCATCGTCGACGTCGCGTCCGTGCAGGAGATCCTGCGCGTTCCGAACCAGCACCCCCAGGTGATGACGGCGTTCGACCTCTCCGCCGACGGGCGCCGCCTGATGACCGCGGGCCACGACGGCGGCGTGACGGTTTCCGATGCGGTCACGGGCGCGCCGGTGCGCAGCTTCTCGGTGGCGCGGACGCGCCGGCCGTACGCGCCGCTGCCGGGGATCGACCCGCCCGAGGTGTTCGCGGTGGTGGTGGCGCTCTCCGCCGACGGCTCGCGCGCGGCCGCCGTCACGATCGAAGGCACCATCTATGTGTGGGACGTGGCGACCGGAAAGGCGCTGTTCGACCACGCGGACAAAGAGGCGGGTGGGCCGCCGCCGGGCTCGCTGCGGTTCGCCGTCGACGGCGCCCTGCTCGCGACAGCGGGTGATCGCTACGGCATGCGGCACATCGACGTGGCGCGCAAGCGGTCGCGCGATCTGACGAACGGGCCGAAGGCCTACGCGACGGTGGCCATCACCGAGAGCGGGAGCGCCTTCGCAGCAGCGACGTCGTCGATGATCGGCTCACGCCTGATCTACGCGGTCGAAGTCTGGCGGATCGATGCGCCCAGGACCGTCACTGCGGCCGGGCCTGGTAGGTGAGGCGCCAGACCTCGAGGCCGTAAGGCCCGCGTCCCTGATCGCCGCCCGGCCGCAGCAGCGCCACCGTGCTGGCCGGAAGAGCGAACGCCACCGCCTTGTAGAAGGGCGCTGTGCCCTGCAGAACCGGATATGCCTTGCCGCTGCCTATATGAAGGATGCGCAGGCCGCGGTCGTGCGTGTCGGGCGCGAAGAGCCACTCGCCGTCGTGTGTGAAGGCCAGCGAGTGGCGAAGCTCGGCGTGCATGCCGTGGCCCGGGGCCTCGGCGACGTTGGCGAAGGTGCCCTCTTCCCCACCCTTCGCGACGTCGGCGACGTGCACGCGGCCCATGATGCTGTTGGCGGCGGCGCGCGTGCCCTGGCGGTTCAGCGCGATTGAGACGGGCGACATCGTCTCGAGCCCGCGCGACAGCGCGATGGACGAGCGCAGCGCCAGCGTGGGCCAGCTCCAGAGCTTGAGCGCGCCATCCATTGAAATCGACGCCAGCGTCTGGCCGTCGCCGGAGAATGCGACGCCGTAGACGGGCTCGCCCGCGTGCGCGTTGGGCAAGGTGCGGACGATCTGGCGCTGGTCCAGGTCCACCACGTGGATGCTCCCCGCCCCGGCCACGACGAGCATCCGCTCGGTCGGATGGAACGCGGCGCCGCGGCTCTGGGCGATGTCGAGCACCGCCGCGGGCGCGCCGGTGGCCGCGTTCCACAGCTCCGCCGTCCGCGCCTCGTGTCCGATCGTCAGCACGAGCGCGCCGTCGGGCGACATGAAGACGCCGTTGATGCTGCGCGCGGCGCCGCGCGGGTGGACGCGAATCTTCCAGCGCTCGGCGCCCGACGGCACCTCGCGCGCGACCAGCTCGCCCTCCATGTCGCCGACGACCACCAGGCTGCCGTCGGGGCTCAGCGCGACGGCGTTGATCACGGGCTGAATGTCCGAGACCTCCATCACCCTGGTGGCGGTGACCGGGGGCGACATCTCCCTCGAGCAGCCCACCAGCGAGAGCGCAAGTACCAGAAGGATGAGCGGCATCGGCGAGCCTCTATCTCATAATCGTTCTGGTGCACGTCTTTTCAGGCGCACTTTTTGTGGTGGCCGGCCTCGCTTGCCTTCGTTACGTCTGGGCCGGGGCCTCGGCATTCGAGCGCGAGCCGCCCGTCCTGGCACTCGGCGTTCTGCTGATCGGCATCGGCGCCGGCCTGATTCTCAGAGCGCGCGCCGCGCACCTGCTGGCGCGCGCCGCGCTCGGCATCGTGATCCTCGCCGTCGCGGTGAAGACCGTCCGGCTCTACGCGGGCTCACCCGCATATCCCGACGAGCGGTTCGTCGCGCACATCTATCTGCTGGGGTTCGCGCTGGCCGCGGCGGTCGCCGTCGTCGTCTTTCTGCTGCTTCGTCGCGCGCGCAGTGTCGAGGACTTCGGGCGGCGCGATCTCGTCCCGCTCGGCGGGCTCGCGGCGGCGGTGGTGCTGGGCGGCGTGTGGCTCGTCGGGGACGACGCGCGGCTGGGACCGTGTCGCAACGGGAGCGAGCAGGCGTGCGGCGCGGTGGCCGTCGCGCTGCTCGAGTCAGCTGAGCGCGCGCCGTCGGCGCCGCCCACGGCGCAGGAAGAGCGCGCGGCGCGCGTGCTGGCCGAGCATCGCTGCCGCGCGGAGGATCGCGGCCAGTGCGGGCTCCAGCGCTATGCTGTCGGCACCGTCGATGCTCGCGCGCGCCGCTTCGACCGCGCCAAGGAGTCGTTCATGTGGGCGTGCGACGCGCACGCCAGCTGGTGCGCGCGCGCCGTGCAAGAGCCGGTCGACTGGACGCCCGAGGAGCGAAGTCGGCTCACGCGGCCCGCGCGCTGGGAGCGCCGCGAGCGGAGCCAGCGTTGAAAGCCGCCCGAGGCGTGCTGGACTCGCTGTAAGCGTTCTAATCCATTCGAGTTCCGGTCCTCCTCATCTATGATCGAATCACTGATGGCCGCGAGCCGCGCTTTTCCACCCGAGCCGGAGAAGAGAGCCATGCGAAGGCTTCTCGATTTGTTGGGCGGTTTCCGCGTCGGCCTGCTTGTCGTGGCGGTGCTGATCCTGCTCTATCTATCGACGGCCGTCGTCCCCGCGGGCCACGTCGGCGTGAAGGATTTCTTCGGCCAGGTCTCCGACAAGGTGCTTCAGCCGGGCATTAGCCTGGTGCTGCCGGGAACGCGAGTCCTGAGGTTCAGCGTCCAGACTCGTGAAATCAAGGAGACGGCGGCGGTGCCCACCTCCGAGGGGCTCATCGTGAATCTCGACGTGTCGCTGCTCTTCCGCCTCCGGCCAGATGCCGCGGCGCGTATCTACAAGACCGTCGGACGCCAGTTCGAGCAGGTCGTGATCGATCCTCAGCTGCGTTCCGCGATTCGCGACGTGACCGCAGAATACGAGGCGAAGTTCCTCTACTCGGCCTCGCGCGAGATGGTGGCTCAGAACATGTTCAGGCACATGAAGAACGCGCTCGATCCGCGGGGCATCGAGGCCGAGCAGGTCCTGCTGCGCTCGGTGCAGCTGCCGCCGCTGCTGACTACGGCCATTCAGGAGAAGCTTCAGGCTGAGCAGCAGGCACAGCGGATGCGCTTCGTCCTCGATCGGGAGCGACAGGAAGCCGAGCGCAAGCGAGTCGAGGGGCAGGGTATCGCCGACTTTCAGACCATCGTCGCCAAGGGCATCAGCGCCGAGCTGCTGAAGTGGAAGGCGATCGAGGTTGCCCACGAGCTGTCGAAGAGCCCGAACAGCAAGATCATCGTGCTCGGCGACAAGAGTGGCCTGCCGATCATCCTCACCGATAAGTAACTTGCGACGCAGACCCTAGACCCCTCTGCTGCACTCGGTAGCCTCAGTGGTACGGCGTTTGCGTGGGACCGTCGCCGTGAAGCGCCAGGGTGTTATCGCTGCAATATCGATCCTCGTCGTTTCGGTTATCGTCGTTCTCGCCTGGCTGCTCGCCTTTCCGCGCATCGGCGACAACCCCGCCGCGGACCGTACAGCGATCGAGCCAAGCGTGAGCCCTGCACTCCCTGCCGACCCAAGCGCAGGCCGGCCGTCTCGTAAACCCGCTGCTGCGGCAAAGCCTGCAGACGTGGCGAGCGGCCAGAGGCATTCCGACGCCGATCGCGACAGAAACATCGACCGCGACAGAGAAGTTTTGCTCGGCGTGCTGATGCTCTTCTTCGCCGGTCAGCGGCAAACGCAGGCACCGTAGGGCTGGCGGCGGCTGAGGGTCGTTAGAGCGGCCGGCGACCGAGCACCATCTTGATCACCATCGATAGCTTGTCGAAGTTGACCGGCTTCTCCAGGAAGGCATCGAAGTCTTCGGTCGACACGTAGGTCTGGTGAAAGGCGGTGAGCGCAATGACCGGCACGGATCGGCGCTGCCGGATCTGACGAGTGAACTGGACGCCGTCGATCTCCGGCATGGCCAGGTCGGTGATGACCGCGTCGAGTTTCGGCTCGGTGTTGACGTAAGCGAGGCCGTCCGACGCGTTCCGGGCAAAGAGCACGCGGGCAGCGCAGCCGGTCAGAAACGAGGACAGGACCTCGATCGCATCCGGGTCATCGTCGACGACGAGCACGGTCAAGCCGGAAAGGTCGGGGAGACCTGCCATAGAGACTTTAAGGCTAACAAAGATTGGACTGCTCGAGGTGGTCGCTAGCCCGGGCGCGGCGGCCGGGCTAGCATCGAGGCATGGCCGGGTTCGAGACGGCACCTGCCGACCTCAAGCCGCTGCTCTCCCAGCGGATCAGCGAGCTTGGCCTCAAGCTCGAGGGATCACCGGTCGAGCAGTACGTCAGCGACCTCTATCGCGAGCTGGAAGCCAAGGGGCTCAAACGGTTTCGGCCGCCCACCTACCTGACCGATGAGTGGGGCTGTCCCGATCAGGAGCCGATCATCGGCATCCCGTTCTATCTGGCCGACGCCAAGCTGGCGCAACTGGAAAAGGAGCTCGACGACGTCGAGGACGCTCGCGAAATCCGAATGTACCTGCGTCACGAGGCGGGGCACGCCTTCAACTACGCCTACAGGCTGTACCAGACGCCCGAATGGCGCGAGCGGTTCGGCCCCTTCAACCGCCCGTACCGCGACCGCTACAAGCCGGTGCCGTTCGACCGTCGATTCGTGCGTCACATGGAGGGTTGGTACGCGCAGAAGCATCCCGACGAGGACTTCGCGGAGACCTTCGCCGTCTGGCTGACCCCGCGGTCGCGGTGGCGCCAGCGCTACCGGGGTTGGCCTGCCATGCGGAAGCTCCGCTACGTCGACCGCACGGCGCGCCAGCTGGGCGACACCGAGCCCCTCGTACGTCTGGCCTCCACCGACATCACGGTGGAGGAAATGAACATGACCGTCGAAGAGTTCTTCCGGGCCCAGGAGCCCGCGCCGGAGCCCGTCGACGTGGCCCTGGAGCACGACCTGCCTGACTTCTTCGTGCGCCTCCGGCAGGGCGCCCGCCCCGCCGCCGACTTCCTGCGCGAGCACCGCGCTGTTCTTGTGAACCGGATCGAGTACTGGACTGGCGTGCGCCGGAGCGTCATCAGGGCGCTCGTGACGAAGATGGAGGAGACGTCTGCCCGCCTGAATCTGGCGGTGCCGGCGGCGGCCGAGGCCGCCACGCTGGTGGAGCTGACGACGTACGCGACCACGCTCGTGATGAACTTCCTCACCCACGGCCGCTTCATCCCCCACGCACGCGGTTCGCGCCGTGGCCGCCGGGCCCACGAGGGGAACACCAACGATGCGGATCATCGTCGCCCACGGCGCTGACGAGTCCATCGACGGCCCGAAGGGCCGGCGCAAGACGGACGTGCAGGAGGTCGCCGCCGTCCTGCGCAAGGCCGGGCACGAGGTTACAGGCCTGGCGGTGGACGGCACGCCGGAGTGCCTCCGACACCTCGCCCAGGCCCAGGCGGAGCTCGTCTTCAATCTGGTGGAGTCTTTCGGCGGCGACGACACGAAGGAGCCGCACGTGGCGGCGTACTACGATCTGCTCGGCCTTCGCTACACGGGCTCTGGAGCCCGTGGCCTCACGCTGGCGATGGACAAGGCGGTGGCCAAGAAGATCTTCAGCTTCCACGGCGTGGACACGCCCCGCTGGGCCGTCGTCTGGCGAGGGCGGCTGGATTCAGCACACGACATCGACTTCCCCGTCATCGTGAAGCCTGCTCGGGAGGACGGCTCGATCGGCATCGGCTTCGATTCGCTCGCCGGTAGCATCAAGGAGCTCATGGAGCGGATCGATCAGCTGCACGCCGAGTTCGATCACCCCGTGCTCATCGAGCAGTACATCGAGGGCCGCGAGATCTACATGGGCGTGCTCGGCAACCAACAGGCGCAAGCCTTGCCAGCCGTCGAGCTCGATCTCTCGCACTTGCCCCGGGGCACGCCCCGCATCGCCGGCAGCGAGGTGAAGTGGGCGGAAGGCACGCACGCCTACCGCGGCAGCAAGGTCCTGGTGCCGAAGCTCCCTGACGAGGTGACGGAGACGATGCAGCGCGCCGCCGTCACCGCGTTCCACGCGCTCGGCCTGCGTGACTATGCGCGAGTCGACTTCCGGCTGGCCCGCGACGGCAAGGTCTACCTCATCGAGGCGAATCCCAATCCCTACCTGTCCTCCGGGGCGGAGTTCATCAAGGGCGCCCGCGCCTCCGGACGGACCTACGGGCAGACGATCCTCGAAATCGTCGAGCTCGCCCTCGCCCGCTACGCGGCATCCCCGCCCGCGCGCTGACGGGGTGGCCGAGGGCCAGCTCGCCGAGCGGACGCCATTTGGACACCGTCGGCGGGACGAAGGGCTCTACTGCCGACGGCAGGCCCCTGCAACAACACCTCGGAGGAACACGACTATGCGGCTGTGGAGATCGGCAAATCGACGCGGCGCGGGTGTGGCGCTCGCCGCGATCGTCCTCGGTAGTTTGTTCTTGGTGCCCTCCCGGCCGGCCGCCGCGCAGACCGTGCGCGAGGTGTTCGAAAAGGTGGCCCCCTCGGTGGTCGTGATCCGGGCGCGCGGTCGGGACGTCGATGCGTCGGGCGAGACGCGCTTCACCGAGACGGGGTCGGGGGTGTTGGTCTCGTCGGACGGTCGGGTCATGACCGCCGCCCACGTCGTGCACACGATGGATGAGATCACCGTCGAATTCCTCGGCGGCGAAACGGTCTCGGCGCGCGTGGTGGCCTCGGAGGTCGCGGCCGACCTCTCGCTACTCAAGATCGATCGTGTCCCGCCGGGCGCGAAGGTGTCCCCAATGGCGGATTCGAGCAAGATGCACGTGGGCGATCCAGTGCTGATCGTGGGCGCGCCATACGGCCTCAGCCATTCCCTCAGCACCGGCTATATCAGCGCCCGGTGGCCCCCGAACACCGTCTACAAGACGATGCCGCTCGCCGAGTTCTTCCAGACCAATGCCACCATCAACACCGGAAACTCCGGCGGCCCCATGTTCAACATGAATGGTGAGGTTATCGGCATCGTCAGCCACAACATCTCCAAGAGCGGCGGCAGCGAAGGCCTGGGCTTCGTGGTGACGATGAACACGGCCAAGCAGTTGCTGCTGGAGAAGCGTTCGTTCTGGGGCGGCCTCGAGATGTTTCCGCTGAACGACGAGCTGGCCGATGTGTTGAACCTGCCCGCGCGATCGACCGGGTTCATCGTCAAGACGGTGGCGAAAGACTCCCCGGGTGACCGCATCGGACTGCGCGGGAGCCGGATGGTCGCGAGGATTGCGGGCCAGGACGTGCCGCTCGGCGGCGACATCGTGTTGTCCGTCGAGGGCATCGCGGCCTCCCCCGCAAACGCGCCCAAGATCCGCGATCGGCTGGCCAGCCTCGCCCCGGGCACATCGTACAAGGTTTCCATTCTCCGCTCCGGGCAGGTGTTGGAGCTCACGGGCAAAATCCAGTGAGATCGGGGCGACCGGATCGCCGTCGTGGCGTCGCGCGCGGTAAAATGCTGACGCCATGGATTCCACGCGGCGCGACCTCCGAGACCATCTGCAGCGGCTGCGCCGCGGCCACGCCATCCTGCGCGAGCTGAGGCTGCGCGAGC
>DAIQBJ010000092.1:0-5844 GCA_036781225.1 Gemmatimonadales bacterium
CGAGCAGATTTATCGTCCACGGCGGCGAGCGACGTGAGCGGAGTGTCGATGGCGGGAGATGTTCCCTTCCGCCATCCAGCTCACCGCACGGCATAGTTGCGGGGACCTAGCGGCGCGACGGCGTCCGCTCTGCCTCCCAGTAGTAGAAGCATCGAACGTGAAGCTGTGTCGCGTTGTTGCCTTCGATCCTCGCCATCACGAATCGGCTCTTGATGGAGCGACCGCAGGCGCCGCACGTTTCGTTGTCCCCGACGGGACTCCAGACGGGCGGCATCGGGTGCTGAGGCAAGCGGCCATCCGCAAGCTTTTCTCGGATGAGCGTCCGAAGGGCGTCTTCTTCCATGGTGGCCTTTCAAGGTCGGTGCATGGCGCAAGCGCGCAACGCCATATTCACCGAAGACTCGACGCTCAGCGAGCGTCTACCCGAAAGGCCAAGGGTGCAGGCTGACGCAGGGTATCACGAGCCAGGCACCCCGCGGCACCTAGACGGTCAGTCGTCGTGCGTCGCATTCCTCACGATCCGGAGTCTCGGCGGCCCCGTGGTCGGACTCGTTGGCGTCGTGCGCGGCGGCGTCGCCGGCATCGACGACAATTCAGCGTGGACACGTTTCTCGAGATCTTCGACGTCCTCGGGCTTGTCGCCAGCCTCCGGGCCGACGAGTAAGTACGCTGCCGTCACTCGTCGTCTATTGGAGAACGCCGCCGCGACCGCGTCGAGCATTCTCCACTCCGGAATCATCCCGTGCCACAACCAGCGCGAGAACGACGACGGGGCGAAGCCGTGAGCGTGGGCGAACGCTGCCTGCGAGGCGCCCGTCGCCTGGCGCTCGTCGGCCCAGAGCACCCGGAGGCGGGCGGTGAACGCACGGCTGAGGTCCTCGGATTTCATTAGTGGAACAATTGGGCGACGCAGAGCCCATTAATGGAACTAATAGAACGATTGCACGACACGCAACCACGTAGATTCACGGCGCTCCTGGGGCGGTTGGACATCGCGTAACGGGCATCGCGTCTAGCGCGATGTCCAATTGAACGGCGATTGCCCATCCTCGCCCAGCAGGCAGCGCCGTCAGGCGGTATTGCCTATGCCCAATGTACTCTCTTCACCAGATCGGCGCCGATGGCCGGAGCGTGCACCCGTTCTGGCGTCAGGCTCTCGTCGAGTGCCTTACCACGACCAGATACTCGCGGTATGCGGATCGTCGCGTGATAGCTTGGTGGCGGTCTGGTCCGGATCCCGGTCCGTCGTGGACCTTCCTCCTCATCAGGCACGCTCGAGCGCGCGGTTCCGCGGCGACAGAGCGCATCCCCCAGCGGAGTGTGGAGTCCACGCTCATGCCTCAGAAGTCCGTTGCTAACGTCACGGATCGCGATACCGGTCAGTCGCGCGGCTTCGGCTTTGTTGAAGTCGAGACCGCGGAGGCCGGCGAACACTCAGCTCGACGGTCGCGCGCTCCGGGTCGAGATCTCGAAGCCTTCCGCGCCGCGCAGCGGCGGTGGCTACCGCCCGCGGGACGCGTCGGGCAACAGCCGCGGACGCTGGTAAGCGGAGGCATGCGACCGACGTTCGAGGAACGGATGCATTGATGTCGCGCGTCTACGTCGTGGACAGCCAAGTGGACGCCGCGCTCAAACAGTTAAAGAAGCTCATGCTGAAAGAGGGCACGTTTCAAGAAATGAAGCGGCGCGCCCATTACGAGAAGCCGTCAGTGAAGCGGAAGCGCAAGGCCGCGGCAGCGCGCAAGAAGCGCCGCCGCGCCCTGGCACGCTCGCGCGCCTGGGACAGGGACTGATATGCCGGCGCGTCACGTGATGCTCCCGCTCAAGCCAGGCGATCTGGTGGTCCGCCGCCATCGGCTCCTCAAGACCAGAGGTACGCTCGTGCGATTCGACGGTAAGGATGAGAACGGCGCCTCGCGCGCCTGGGTCAAGTGGAGCCACGCCACGACGCTTCCGAACCCGAGCCTCGAGACGGTCGATGAGCTGGAGCTGATAGTAGGTGCCGGTCCTGGGGAGGCATGACGGACACGCCAAGGTCTCGCGGAGGCGTAGAGTATTGGCATGGCCCGCGGCAGCCGTTCGCAGCGTCTTCTTGAGGACCGCGTTCGGTTCGAGACCCTGGTCGCCGATCTTTCTGCGCGACTGATCCACGTCGAGGCCAGCGGCTTGGATGCCGCGCTCGAGAGCGGCTTGCGGCAAATGGTCACCTTTCTTCGAATGGACCGGGGTAACCTCGACGAATACGTTGACGGGCGGCCGGGCGTGCGAATTTCGTGGGCCGAGCCGGGAATCGCAACGCTTCCGTCGATCCTCGACGCCGGGCAGTTTCCGTGGACGGCAAGCACGCTTCGGCGCGGTAACGTCGTCCGCATTCGGCGGACGGACGCCCTTCCGGAAGAGGCCGCGGCCGACCGTGGAAGTTACGAGCGGCTCGGGACGCGGTCCCACCTCTCGATTCCGTTACAGGCGAGCGGGCCGATGCTTGGTGTGTTGTCCTTCGATTCGGTTGGCGCCGAGCGCGACTGGCCAGACGAGCTGATCGACCGCCTCCGTCTGCTGAGCGAGGCGTTCGCGAGTGCCCTGGAACGCAAGCGTATGGAGCTGGCGCTGGCCGAACGGCTACGGTTTCAGCAGCTACTGTCAGACCTGTCGGCGAGGTTCGCGAACGTATCCGCGCTCGATTTCGACCAGGCCGTCCACGGCGCCCTCGGCGCGATCGCTGAATTCCTCGGAGTGGATCGCGCCGAGCTCATCGAGTTTCCCGCCTACGGAGGTGTCGGAAACGCGTGGAGCCTCCACGGCACGACGGACATGACGCTCATTCCGTGGCTTGTCTCGAGCGTGCAGAACGGGGACGTTATCCGGGTCTCACGGCTGGAGGAGCTGCCGGATATCAAGTGCCTGGTGGCGTTGCCCCTGCGGGCAGCCGGAGCAATACTCGGCGGCCTCGTGGTTGCGACGGTCGTCGCCGAGCGCGCGTGGCCAAACGAGCTGATGGACCAGCTGCACCTCTTGGGCGAGGCGGTGGCCAACGCTCTGGCAAGCGCACAAGCGGAACGTGAAGCGACGCGGCTTCGCCAGCACCTGGCGCACATCGGCCGGGTCTCGGCCATGGGCGAGTTGGCCGCATCGTTGGCGCACGAGCTGAACCAGCCTTTGACGGCGATTCTCAACAACGCAGAGGTGGCGCTGCTGCAGCTCGAGGCCTCTTCACCGGACCTCGCCGGGCTGCGCGAGATCCTGGCCGACATCGTCGCCGACGACAAGCGCGCCACGGAGGTGATTCATCGGGTGCGCACGCTCGTGCGCAAGGGTGATCTCGCGTACGCGCCCCTCGACATCAACGACGTCGTCGCCGAAGTCGCCGGCCTCGTCCGGAACGACGTCGTGCTTCGAAACGTCCCGATGACCGTGGATCTTGCCGCGGGCCTGCCCGGCATCCGCGGTGATCGCGTCCAGCTTCAGCAAGTGGTTCTGAACATGGTCCTCAATGGGCTCGAGGCCATGCTCGAACCCAACGGTCGCGAGCGCGCCCTCGCGATCCGGACCGCTCGCGCCGGCGACACGGCTGTCATGGTCACCGTCGAAGACTCGGGCGTCGGCATCGACGCTGACGACGTCGAACGGATGTTCGAGCCGCTCTACACCACCAAGCCCGGGGGACTCGGCATGGGCCTTGCCATTGCGCGCACCATCGTTCAGGCGCATGGCGGTCAGCTACGTGCGTCGAACAATCGGACGGGCGGCGCGACGTTCGGGTTCACCGTGCCGATCGACGGCGAGCTTTTGCGCTGATGACGGTCGCGGCGTCGGTGTTCGTCATCGACGACGACCTCTCGGTGCGCAAGAGCTTGACACGGCTCATTGAAGCGGCCGGATACACGGTCACCGCTTTCGCTTCCGCCCGCGAATTTTTGCAGGCCCAGCCCGCGCCCGGTCCTTGCTGCCTGGTTCTGGACGTGCGGATGCCCGGAATCACCGGGCTCGATCTCCAGCGAACGCTCGCGCAGGCCGTGCATCGGATTCCCGTCGTCTTCATCACCGGTCACGGCGACATCGCAATGAGCGTCCGAGCCATGAAGGCCGGCGCCGTCGACTTCCTGACGAAGCCGTTCGCCGCCAAGGACTTGCTCGGCGCCATCCAGCGCGCGGTGGAGAGAGACACGCGGGACCGCGGAACCGAAGCGCGCGCCAGATCGATTCATGCGCGCGTCGAGACGCTCACCCCACGCGAGCGACAGGTGTTCGCCCTCGTCGTCACCGGGATGCTGAACAAGCAGATCGCGGCACAGCTGGGCGTCGTCGAAAAGACGGTCAAGGTGCATCGGGCCCGCGTCATGGACAAGATGCGCGCCGGCTCCCTGGCCGAGCTGGTCCGGCTGGCCGACACGGTTGGCGTGATCGTCACGACCACCTGAGCGCTCCCGCTCCGAATCGAATGCCCCAAGGTCCAATAGCGGGCGGGTGTTCGTGCGCGCAGGGTAGTGCAAGGAGGACGCTGGTGAGCGCTGCCCCTGTCATCGCGATCGTTGACGACGACGCCTCGGTTCAACCGCGTCACGCGAGGTGATGCGTTGGACCAACGTCCAATAGGCTCGCCACGAGACATCCGCCACACTCGAGACTCCAACAAGGAGGCGCAGTGAGTCGATGCAGGTAACTGCGATTTCAACGCCGAGATATCCCGCGTGGCGCTGGCGCATCACGGACTATGCGGGTGCGACCGTGGAAGAATCTCCGGGCGGCTTTCCGAGCATCGCTGCCGCTGTGGCCGCGGGAACGGAGCGGCTGGTGAGCATGAGCGTCATTGATCGTTCGGACTCGACGTCACCAGCATATCCGCCACGCTTCCGGCGCCGATGACAATGTCCGGATGAAGGAAGACGAGTCATGAATTTCACAATGTTCAGCGGATGGGTGCTTGCGGGACTCCTGGCTGGCCTGCTGACAGGGCTGGCCAAGTGACGCGCGCGGGCACGCCGAGCCGTCCGCTCGTTCGCATGGCGGTCACAGGCATCTATCTCGTGCGCGGCATTCCTCTGGACGTCCAGCGGGCCGCGCGGGCGCGGGCCGTGCGCGAGGGAACGACGCTTCGTCGGGTGTTGGGGCGCGCGCTGCGGGAATACGCGGCCGGCATGTGGACACCGCAGCCGGACAATTTTTATTGCTGAGATCATCCGCAGACGGCTCCGATGCTCGTCCTCGGCTGACTGATGTGCTTCACGGGCGAGCGCCGGGTTGTCTACCGGATCGGGAAAGGCGCGCTGGTGCTACTCTTCGCGACCGTCATCCTCGGCGGGTCGGCTTCTGAAGTAGCCTCCAGCGACACGCGAACGCTGACTCGGAGGGCCGTCGGCCGCCGACACGACAGATCATGGCTTGCGCCGTCGGCACGAAGCGCACAAGCGCTCATGCCTGCCCGAGCTGACGAATCGCGCATCGCATGCCAGACATTCTATGGTTCTCAAGCCTGTGGGCCAGGCATTCGGCAACGGGCTTTCGACCTCGTCGCGGAGCTCCAGCGGAACGCGGGGGGTCGATCGTTTCTGACGAGCATCTCCCGGCGAGACGATCGGACGATCGCCCCTCATGCGCCGTCCGCATGGGCGATGCGTTCCTCTGCGACTGTGGGCTGCTTGTCACCGGCGAGTGAGTCGTCGTCACGTCGTCTGCGACTCAGTTTCATCCAGGTGTTCGTGTTGAAGTTGTAGTGGTAGACGACGCCCTCGGCATCGAGGCCGAACAAATCGTTTTGGGATGCGCAAATCTGAATCAGCTTGACCATGTGGTTCTCTTTATCTACAACCCTGCTTCAATCTCAGTCCACCAACCGTCCACTCGGAT
>DAIQBJ010000092.1:5944-10144 GCA_036781225.1 Gemmatimonadales bacterium
GATCACGCTAGCAAGGAGTGTCAACGGCCGCTAGTGGACGTTGGTCCAACAGCGGCTCAGAACGTGTCGGCGATAGGTGTAGCGTACGGACTACTGACATCGACGCCCGCAGGCACGATCGGGCGCGTCGGCGGTGGCGAAGAGCGACGGCGCTGACGCAGGGGCCTAAGGTCCAATATCGCGCCCCGGCGGCATCATCTAGATTGAGGTGCTCGCGACCCGCCGCGTGCCCAGGAGGAGATGTCATGAACTTCGAAATGATCGTGACGACAGCCATTGTCGGAGTGCTTGTCGGCTGGCTGACCGGCTTGGTCATGAAGAGCGGGGGATACGGCGCGGTCGGGGACATCGGGCTCGGTGTCCTGGGAGGCGTCGTAGGCGGCTTCGCGCTCTGGATGCAGGGGATCGTGGCGCCCGACAGCCGGTTCGCGATGCTCGCCGCCGCCGTCGGAGCGTTCATCCTGGTCGTCGTCCAGCGCAAGTTCTTGAGTTGGAAACAGCAGCAATCAGGTGACGGGGACAACGTGGCGGCGATTGAAGCGAGAACACAGGAAGGGAGTTCAGGCGGGCGATGAACGTCATCGACGAGCTGCGCGAACAGGGCAAGATGACCTGGATCAACGAGGAGCGCGGATGGATTGCCGCGCCCGAGGACATCGTCGATGCTCTCGCCAACGCTGGGTTCGTGGAATGCAAGCGTGCGACGACGACCAGTCGTCGTGACCTGCGACCGGCCGGAGGCCTGTGGCAGGGCGTCAATCGGACCATGGGTTCCGTGGCGTCGACCATCTGGGTGAATCGGGCGTCGGAAGCGCAAGCCATCGTGTTCATCACGATTGACGGTGAGTCGGTCCCGCATCGCCGCACCCTGGACCTCGAGCCGAATTCGTCCCCCAGCGCGCCTCATCGAGGAGAAGCATCATGAATCTCACAATGTTCGTGACGTGGCTGGTCGTAGCACTTCTGACCGGTGGGTTGATCAGCTTCGTGATGAAGCACGGTGGCTATGGACGAATCTGGGACGTGATCCTTGGTCTGGCAGGAAGTGGCGCGGCGTGCACGGTCGTTTCGGCCTTGAGCGCACCCTCGGAAGCGGGAAGGGGCGCAATGGCGATGGCCGCGTTCGTCGGAGCGGCTGCCATCATCGTGATCCAGCGCAAGATCTGGCCATCGCGCACGCTCGCGAATGTGCGCGGAGCGAACGTCTGAATGAGGAGCAGAGTCTTGTCGTCATGGCTGTCATCTTCCGCGCGAAGGGGTTAGGAGGACTTCAATGCCGCACTGGATCAAGCCGGGCATATGGGGCGCCATCGTGGGAAGCGTGTTGACGATGATCCTTGGTTTCAGCTACGCCGGCTGGACGACGGGCGATACGGCCGCGCGTCTCGCGCAGCAGCAGGCGGATACGGCCGTGACCACCGCGCTGGTGCCGCTCTGCATCGCGCGGTCGAAGGCCGACGCTACCAGGCCGAAAAAGGTGGAAGAGCTCAAGGCGCTGACCTCGTCCTACCAACAACGCGACTTCGTGACCAACACCGGTTGGGCGACTGTGCCCGGGAGCGAGGACCCCAATCGTGATGTCGCCGCGGCGTGCGCAGCCGAGCTCCTGAAGACCGCGTCGAACTAGTCGGACGGACTACGTGCACCTACGACGGGCCCGCTGGAGCAGGCGCTCACTTCGGCGGCGATGACGTACTCGTTTGCTTTTCGAGCGGCTTTTGTTGGTCGGCGATTACTTGATTCCAACGCGCCCGCCGTTCGTCGGACTCTGCCTTCATCTGCTCATTGCGCTGAGCGAGCATCACCGCGCGTTGGCGGAGGAACGACACGCGAGAGAGTAGGGCTTTCAGCATGACGACCTCTTCAGGGCTTAAATTGGTCTGCGGGGTGCGCTCAATCTACTGGCTCTCGCAGCGCTTGCGTATTGGACCTTGGTCCACCTCGTTAGAGGAAAGTCCACGAGGGGTCGAACTCCGAACGGCGCACGCTGAACTTCGGCGATCGCGGGTGGGCGTGAGAGCGGTTGGGGGTCATGATCGACAGTAGGCCTTCCGACGTCTCCTCCGAGCGGTTCCTTCGTCACAATGTTGGTCGCGCCTTCTGCGAGAGCTGCCTTGCGATTCACATCGGGCTGAGTCTGCAACAGGCCGCCGCCGCTGTTGCGGCGCTCGGGCAGATGTCCGACTTCGTCGTCGCTTCGGGACGGTGCTTGTCGTGCGGCCGGACGAACATGCTCATCCGAGCAACCGCGACCTGAGCATTGAGCCTTCTACGGTCGGTCCAATTTCACGTCACATGCTTCTCTGTCTGGGACAGCGAACGGCACGCGCCGGGATGTTAGACATCACGGCGTATATGACGCGGCCGGTGATGGGACAATAGATGCCGAGGGGTAATGAGGCGAAGGCGATCGCTGCGCTCTTCCGACGAGCCTTTCGACCGCGTCCGGACCCCCTCGACGTCGAACGCCGGGTAGTCCACAAACTCGTCAACCGAGCGCTCGCGCGACGCGAGCAGCGACAGGTGCGCCAGATTCTCCGTGCCGCCCTCGCGCGGCTGATCGGCGAGCTGTCCGAGAACGGCTGGATGCGCGGCGGCGACGGCACGTGTTCCGAGTGCGCCAGCGAGCTGCCACGGCATTCGTTCTGGTCGAAGCTGCGGCCGCACTACGTCACGTGTCCGCGCGGTCATGGACTGCACATCGAATGCCTTCATCTGCGCACAGTCGATGGAAAGTGCGGAGTCGAAGCTGCGTGTCCGCGCTGTCTAGGGGGATGATCAAGAAGGCAATCAGGCTGCCTTGGTTCGCGGACTTGGCCTGCGGGCGGTTTACGCCATTCATCGATTCATCGAGGTGTCCATAGGCATAGGCGTCGCACTGATGTTGTCGCTGCTCTGGCCGGAGAGGGAAGTCGGTACTGGTTAGGCGACTTCATCAGTCCACAGTTGCGCTTGGCGCCGCCGCTCCCGCAAGTCCGCCAAAGAGCCGACGATTCCGATTCGGAGTTACTCGGCTTCTCGCCTCTTCCGTGGTCGCGTCCACAATTCAAATCGAGTCCGCGCAACCATTGACGGCGAGGAAGGGCGGACGGGCTGAAAATGAGCGTTCCGTCACCCGGCCCTTCAGCCTGTCTACCTCTTGACAGAACGATTTCCGTGGAGAATATTTCTCCCGTGAGCCGCTCCCGACGCTCCGCCCCGCCCGCCCGCCGGCCCTCGTCGCCGCCGACTGGCGCGGCCCGTGCCACCCGCATCGAACGGCTCGTGGCCCAGTGTCGTGAGGCCGGCATGGCCGTCACGCCGCAGCGAATCGCGATCTATCGCGCGCTACTCGAGGCCAACGACCACCCCAACCCCGAGGCGATCTACACGCGCGTGCGCACGACTATGCCGTCGCTCTCACTGGCTACGATCTACAAGACGCTCGACGCGCTGGCGAGACTCGGGCTGGTCAACGAGTTGCCGGCCATCGGGAACTCACGCCGATACGACGCCAACGTCGATCTTCATCACCACCTGGTGTGTACGCGCTGCGACCGGGTGACCGACTACTACGATCCGGCCCTCGACCGGATCACGTTGCCGTCGCGCCCGGAGGGGTTCCGCGCGCGACACGTGAGCGTCCACTTCCACGGCCTCTGCGCGAACTGCGCGAACGCGCGAGCGCCGCGGCGGCCTTCACGCTCGCTCCGCGAGGAGGGAAACAATGGCCAGGAGTTGAAGGGGGCAGGAAGACGCACCAGAACCTGAAGGACGCGTTCGCCGGAGATGGGACGCCTTCAAGCACCGTCAGCCCGGCTAGACCAGCCCTCGTCGTCGCGACCTACGCGGCTGCGGCCCGCCGTATGACCGACGCGAGCGCGATCATCCGCCATCCCGCATGCGACGGCGATCGAGGAGACTCGGTCCGGAGAGGCGGTTCCACGGCCCAGCCGATCACGCGCCGGCTCCGACGCGTCGAGTACGATGGCGCGCCACAAGAAGCTGGCCTACGTCGCCACGTAGGTGATGCCGGCGACCCACAGACCAAAGGAGAGAAGGGATGTCTACCGAAGCAAAGTGCCCGTTCATGCACAGCGCTAGCGCCGTCAGGTCGAACCGAGACTGGTGGCCCAATCAGCTGAACCTCAAGCTCCTGCGCCAGTCTGATCCCATGGGCCCGGGCTTCGACTACGCCAAGGAGTTCAAGAGCCTCGACCT
>DAIQBJ010000093.1:0-10009 GCA_036781225.1 Gemmatimonadales bacterium
CGCCGGCTCGCGGTAGGCGGGCGGTGCTGTCCTGAAGCATGTGGGGCTAACGCATACACGCTAGCGTACGATTAGCTAGTCCCCGAATATCACAGGAAGTCGACTCGAATCGGACAACGCATGAACGTGTTCGCAGTAGTGCTGCTCGCGAGTCTCTTGGTGCTGGGGTTGTGCCTGATCCCGCTTGGCCTCCCCGGCCTGTGGGTCATGGTGGCCGGGGTCCTCGCGTACGGATGGTTAACGGATTTCCGGTCGATGGGCGTGTGGGTGATCGTCACCGTGGTCGTGATCGCCTTGCTCGGCGAAATCATCGAGAACTGGCTCGGCTTTCGCTTCGCGACGCGTTACGGCGGATCTCGCCGTTCCGGCTGGGGAGCCCTGATCGGCGGGCTCGTGGGCGCGTTTATCGGCGTGCCAATCGCCATCATCGGCAGTGTGATCGGGGCGTTCATCGGGTCCTTCATCGGCGCCGCGCTGTTCGAGTACAGCTATTCCCGTCAGGCCGGCGTTGCAACTCGCGCCGGGTGGGGTGCCGTCGTCGGTCGTGCGGCTGCGGCGGCCGTGAAGATCGCCTTGGGGTTGGTGATCGCCACCATTGGCGTGTTCGCCGCGCTATCTTGAGGCGCATGCAACCGTCACTCTGTGCTCTTGGTGCCCACGACGGCCGGATCACGCTCGACATCGAGGCTGCAGAGCGCGGGCAGTTCTGAAATCGCTCCCAGCAGTCTGCCTGCTCCAGGTCCTGGTGGCGACGACGGGGCGCGGTCAGGACAGCATTCCCCAGGGTCACGCGATCGAGTGGTGGGAGGTGGCGGCCGTGGTCGGCGGCGTCGGCGTGTCGAGCCTGGCCGACCGCAGCGTGAATATCTGGAGCCAGGACCATCGCTCGTCGAACAGCGACCAAATCGCGGCCGTGTTTCGCACCGGGGGGG
Organism: Gemmatimonadales bacterium; assembly: GCA_036781225.1. GTDB lineage: Bacteria > Gemmatimonadota > Gemmatimonadetes > Gemmatimonadales > GWC2-71-9 > 20CM-2-65-7. The sequence goes on from DAIQBJ010000093.1 coordinate 933, forward strand.
AGCCCGCGTTCGCGGTTGGCGTCAGCGGCGGGATCGTTCTCGCGGGCGTCGTCACCGGCCACGATGCCCTGCGGCGCAGCGGCGAGCGCGTGCTTGCGTCGGTCGCCGCTGCGGGGCTGACAACCGGGGCCATCAAGGTGTCCGTCGGACGGGTGCGACCGCGCGACACGGACGACCCGTACATCTTCAAGCCGTTTTCCGGTCATGACGCGTTCCCGTCGGGACACGCGACGCTCGCGTTCGCCCTGGCGGCGTCCCTCTCCGAGGAGATCCATAACGGTTGGGCGAGCGCCGCCATGTACACGTTCGCGGCCGGCACGGCGTGGTCCCGTATCAACGATCAGCTGCACTGGCTCTCGGACGTACTGATGGGGAGCGCGATCGGCATTACGAGCGCGAAAGTAATGGAGGGCCGTTGGCGCATCTTCGGCCTCGGCCCTCCGAAGTTTCTGGTCGATCCCGGCGGCGCGCGCCTCGAGTGGCGCGCGGAGTTTTAAGGCTTCAGCCGCTGGGGAAACTCCACCAGCTCCTGCGCGAGGGCGGCTAGGCGATTGGCGAGGTTCTCGAGCTCGCGCGCCCGTTTGCGGCTGATGCGCCCGTAGACCGTCCGTGCGGTGAGGTACGTGACGCCAAGCCACGCCGGTATGAGGACCACCACTGCGAGGCCGGCGAGATGCAGCGCTCCCACCCCCACGCCGATGATCGGTCCGATGCCGCCGCCCCCCATGCCGCCGCCGATCCCGCCAAATACCGCACCGACCGTCTGCCCCATGCTCTCTGCGACGGTGATGCGGGTTTGCCCGCGGCGCACGGTGACGGCGACCTCCAGCTCACGCCGCAGCCCCGGGCCGCGCACAGTCGTCCAGGAGAACGACCGGCCGAACTGACTCACCACTCCCGAGTTGTGCATCACACGCCGAATCTCTTCCACGATGGTGGCGTACTCGGCTTCGGGGAGTTCTCCCTCGACCACACGCTCGAACAGAAACTCAGTCGGTCCGGCTATCCAGTTGTTGACGCGATTGGGCGGCAGCGCCCCCGGCGCCGCGTAGGACACCGGTATCGACTCCGCTGCTTGTCGCACGAGTTCGGGCTTCACCCCGACCTCGTCCGCGAGCGCCTCGACCCCGCCGATCGTCATCACGCCCGACGCGGTCTTGTTGGTTGCTTCGAGCTCGGTCGCCCGTTTGACGATTTCCTGAACCTCATCCTTGTCGTAGCGCCGCCGCGCCCCGGCGCCGCGGATGAGATCATCCATCAGCGCCGCAGGCGTGGGCGTGCGCTGATCCTGACGGATCGCCAGGCCGCGCACGAGCGCCCCTTCGATTCTGGCGCCTACCGCGCTCAAGCGCGTGCGGTGCATCGGTGTCGCTTCGAGAAAGCGACCCGCACGCACCGCGTCTTCCGTCGGCCAGCGGCCGGGGACTTCGCCGACCAGCATCTCATACAGGACGACCGCGAGGCTATAGACGTCGGTCCGCTCATCCAGCTCGGTCAGTCCCGCTGCCTGCTCCGGGCTCATGTAGCCCGGCGTTCCCACGGGAAAACCGGTCCGCGTCAGGTTCGCGCCGCCCGCCGTGCTGACGGCCTTGGCAATGCCGAAGTCCGCGACGATCGGATGGCCTTGCGAAAAGAGAATGTTCTCGGGTTTGATGTCGCGATGCAGCACGCCCATGCGATGCGCGTAGGAGAGCGCGTCGGCTACCGGCCCGGCGATCGTGAAGGCCTCCTGCTGGGAGAGCGTGCGGCGGTGTTCCCTTCCTTCGAGCTGCTGGCGCAGTGAGGCCCCATCGATGTACGGCATGACGTAGTACAGAAAGCCGCCCGCCTCGCCGGAGTCGTATAACGCGAGGATGTGCGGGTGGGTCAGCCGCGCGGCGATCTGGATCTCTTTGAGAAACCGCTCCACGCCGAGGTACGCCGCGAGTCCCGGCAGCAGCACTTTCAGCGCGACCGCGCGAGTGTGCTTCTTGTCATCGGCGAGATACACCGTGGCCATGCCCCCGCGCCCCAACACGCGACGCACGGTGTACCGGTCGGCGAGGGCGGCTTGCAATTCGACGGGGACTTCGCGCGAGGTCTGATCCACGCGGAGAATATACGGATAGCGGGATTTTGGGGTTGCTAGGCGGCGATCGCGGTGGCCTGGGCTTTGGATTCGTCGTACTCGCCTTCCCAGCGCGCCATCACGACCGTCGCCAGACAGTTCCCGATCAGGTTGACGGTCGTCCGCGCCATGTCCATGAGCACATCGACGCCCACCAGCGCCACCGCCGCTTCGATCGGCAGATTGAACGACGCGACCGTTCCCATCAGAATCACGAGCGCGGCCCGCGGCACCCCCGCGACGCCTTTACTCGTGAGCATGAGCGTCACCATCATCAGCAGCTGCTGCCCCACCGTCAGCGAGATGCCGCTCGCCTGCGCCACGAAGATCAGTGCCACCGAGAGATAGAGCGTACTGCCGTCCAGATTGAACGAGTATCCCGTGGGCATGACGAACGCGACGATGCGGCGTGGGACACCAATCGCTTCCATGCGCTCCATCGCCTTGGGCAGCGCCGCTTCCGACGAGGCGGTCGAAAACGCAATCAGCGCGGGCTCCCGCACGGCTGCGATGAACCTGCCGATCGGCACGCGCGCCAGGCGCGCCACCGGATACAACACGATCAGCATGAAACCGACGAGCGCGATGTACAGCGTGACGACCACCATTGCGAGCGACTGCAGATTCTTGAGGCCCCCCGGACGCCCCACCGTCACCGCCAGCGCGGCCGCGACGGCAATCGGCGCGAGCTTCATCACGATACCGGTAAACTTGAACATCACCTCGGCGACGGCCTCGCAGAATCCCAGCATCGTCTCTTTCGGCCGGCCGCGCACCTGAGTCAGTCCGATGGCGAACAGCACGGACCAGAGCACGACCTGGAGCATCTGATTGCTCGACGCGGCCTCGGCAAAGCTCTGCGGCACGATGTGCTCGAGGACCGTGGCGAACGTGATCCGCTCGGTCGCCGGCACCACCGCCGCCGCAGCCGTGAGCGTGGCGCCGACCCCGGGCTTGAGGAGGTTGACCGCGAACAGGCCGATGAAGAGCGCCAGCGTGGTGACGATTTCGAAGTAGATAATGGATTTGAGCGCCAGCCGGCCGACGCGCTTCATGTCGTCGCCGTGCCCCGCGATGCCGACCACGAGCGTGCCGAAAATCAGCGGCACAATGATCGATTTGATGAGCCGGATGAACGCCGTGGACACGGGCAACAGCGTGACGCCGAAATTCGGGAACGCGATGCCGACGGCGATGCCGACGATCATCGCAATCACGATCCACTGCGTCAGCGTGATACGCCGGAGCAAGGTCCACATAGGGCGGCTCAAGGATAACCGCCCCGACGAAGCTCGCTAGCGGCGAGCTCTGTGGTTGCCCCCACTTACATCTTCACGTTCCTGGAGGTAGTGTGAGACATGGCCTCGGAGATCAACGCAGTCGCCCAGGAAGTCGCCGCTCGCCTCCGCCGGCGCGGTATCGCGCTGAGGGGCGATGAGCGGCCGGAGGATCTCGCCGATCTGTTGTCGGCCGTGGAGCGATTCGAGGCGGCGGTCGAGGCGCGCGGCGGCGATCTGATGGTGGACGATCTGCAAAGCTCGCAGCCCGACGATCGCCACTTTGTCCTGCCACCCAGGAGTGCGGCTGAATCGGTGCGCGATTACATCGCGCAGGTGGATGGGGCCGCCGCGCGTGTGAAAGAGCACCGCAAGATTACTTCTTGATGAAGGTCCCGCGCCGCAGCTCGTCGTAGGCCCGTTGCAGCTCTTCCGGCGTATTCATCACGATGGGTCCCTGCCAGGCGACCGGCTCTTGGAGCGGCTGCCCTGATACGAGCAGGAAACGCATCCCCTGCTCCCCTGCCTGCACCGTGATCTCGTCGCCCGAATCGAACAGCACGAGCGAGCGGTTCCCGGTCTCCCCCGCAGCCTCCGTCCCTGCGTCACGGCCGCCGGCCGACACGCGATCGGTTTGGACGCCTTGCGGCTGCGACGCATCGCGGAACGTGCCGCCCCCCTCGAAGATGTAAGCAAACGCGTGGCGGGACGATTCGATTGGAATCGTCTTGCGCACGCGCGGCGCAATCGAGACGTCGAGGTACCGCGGATCGGCGGCGACCCCTTCTACAGGTCCCTGCTTGCCCCAGAAATCCCCGGCGACGACACGCACCCGTGTGCCATCGTCGTCGACCACTTCGGGAATCTCGTTGGCGTGGATGTCCTGGTAGCGCGGGTCCGTCATCTTGAGCGAGCGCGGCAAGTTGGCCCACAGCTGGAAGCCGTGCATCCGGCCGCGCGCGTCGCCCTTCGGCATTTCCTGATGCAGGATGCCGCTGCCGGCGGTCATCCACTGCACATCGCCGGCGCCCATCGTCCCGCGGTTCCCGAGACTGTCACCGTGGTGGACGCTGCCGCTCAGCACGTACGTGATGGTCTCGATGCCGCGATGCGGATGCCACGGAAAGCCCGGCAGATAATCCTCGGGATGCTCGTTGCGGAAATCATCGAGGAGGAGGAACGGGTCGAAGTCGCTGGTGCGGCCGAACCCGAATGCCCGCCGCAGTTTGACACCGGCGCCCTCGAGCGTGAGCTGGGACTGCGAGATCGATTTGACGGCGCGAATTGACATGCCGCCTTAACGCCTCACTTGAGGAAAGTGTTCCGGACGCGATGGAGGCGAACCGATGCGGTACGCTACAATCCCAGCCAGTAGCTGACCTTCAGCAGAAAGATGTTCTCCGACGGGCCGTGAAACAGCGCGGCCGCATCCTCATTGAAGTCGATGCTGCCGCGCGGCAGGTCGGGCAGCTGGCTGGTGTGCGTCCACACCACGTACAGCGTCGACCCCGGCCGGTACTCCCAGCGTAGCACCGCGTTCCCGCGGAGCGAGCGGACCGTAAACGTAGGGTCGGTAAACGTGTAGCTGGGTGCCCCGCCGTTGAGCGTATCCGCGTCAACCATGATCGATGCCGGATTGTGCGCCGGATCAGCCGCCGGCGTGACGACCACCGTGCCGAAGTCACGGCCGTACTCCAGTCGTTGGGACCCGCGTGGCGCCGCATACACGTTGTAGTGCGAGTAACTGCCCGATGAGATGAGCGGTTGCAGGTACAGCTCGAGCGTCAGCGCCGGCGAGAACGTCCAGTTCAGGCGCGTGTCCATCGAAATACTCTGCTGCTCGAGATGGGCGAAGACGTAGCGACGGCCGTAGAACAGCACATCGGTCGGATCGGCATAACTGTCGACGAACTGGAACCCCGTCTCCTGATGCGCGAGCGATGGGCCGAGCGAGATGGCCACATTCGAGCGGGGCTGCAGTTGGAGGGCGAGACTGATCGAGTGATCGCAGTCGCCTTCGCGATTACAGCCCCGGTCGGTATTGAAATGGGCGGAAATCTTCTTGCGTTGATCGGTGTTGACACCCGCATACACGTAATTGATGCTCGGCCGTTTCACGATCGGGCCGCCCCGCGTCAGCCGGTCGTCCAGCAGGTCGGGCCGGTGAATCCAAAACGCGGTCAGCCACCAGTAGCCCAGCGTTTGCATCTGGGCGAACGCGTGGACCTGCCGGTCGTTGAGGTCGCCGTCGAAGTTGTATTGCTGCTGTACGCCGCCGATCAAGTAGAGCGCCCGGTACCAGCTGGTCGGTTTGGTCCACTGCGGGAAGAGGTTCGCCCCCATCCACCAGTAGTCGGCCCGCGAAAAGAACGTGATGTCGTTGTTGTTGAACGCCGGGGAGCGGAAGTTGGTCGAGGCTTCCCACAGCCAGTGACCCGATTCCTTGGAGACGCGCGCGTAGCCGCCGACTCCCGCCATGCCGGTCCGCGGAGCCCGCGCGTCGGCGGTGTCGGGACGATCGGGCCGCTGGAAGTAATGCGCGGACCCGAACCGGATGCGCCGCATCGCGGCGGTGTCGCCCTGCACGTTGCTCGCGGCGAACTGCGCCATCAGCCGATAGGTGCGCTTGTGCCACCAGCTGTCCACCGACATGCCGCCTGCTTCCGAGTTCTCGGACAGCCTGCTCGCGACGTAGGGGTCGTCGAGATTGCGGTAGACGGACGTCGCCATCGCCTTGAACTGAGTCGCGCCACCGCGCAAATCCTTGGCGACGCGCGCCGAGAAGTAGTTCGTGAGCGGCTCGACCGTAAATGTGCCGCGCGTCCCGTCCTCCAACTCGACGGGGGCGCGTTCGTGCTTCGTGACCGCCTCGATCACGCCGAGCGACCAGCCCGACGGAGTGCGACCGGTCAGCTTGCCCGCGCCAAGGATCGTGGAATTCTGCGGGGGATCCGCAAACTCGACCGGCACCGCTAACCCTGCGCGCCACGGCGAGATCTGCGGAGCCCGGCCGATGCGGCGCGTACTCAGCAAGCTGAGACTCGACACATTGGAACAGAAGTAGCAGCTGAATCCGCCCAATCCGAAATAGCCCGCGCCTTCCACGAAGAACGGTCGTTTTTCCTGCAGAAATGTTTCGTACGCCGAGAGATTCACGACGGCGGGATCGACCTCCACCTGCCCAAAGTCGGGGTTGATCGTGGCGTTGAGGGTGAGATTCGACGTGACGCGCAGCGTCGCGTCGCCGCCGACGCGTCCGTCGACGGCGTGCGGATCGTAGAACGGGTCGGCGGTATTTCCCGGTGCCCTGGTCGTCTGTCCCAGCACATACGGCATGACCTCGGCGCGGCCGGGCGCTTTGTGGATGACCAGCCCGGTGAGGTGGCCAAACCGTGCCGGCCCGCCGCTCTCGTCCAGGCCCCACCACGCCCACTGCGACAGCTCATTGAGCCGGTTCTCCTGACGCCAGATCTGCAGGCCCCACGTTTGCTCGGTGGACGTCGACGGATAGCGAAGCTGCGAAAACGGAATGCGCAACTCGGCGGTCCAGCCGAGCGAATCGATGTGGGTCTGTACTTCCCACACGGGATCCCACGAGGGATCGCCGCCGCCGCCCAGGCCGTTGGCGTCCTTCTTCACGCCCGACGGATTCACCAAGAAAAACAGCCGCCCGATGTGATCGTGGTACGTATCGAAGATGACCTGAACGTAGTCCGTGCTGATATCGGCATCGCGGCGGGCGAGGCGCGTGCGGACACCGGCCGCTCCCGAGTCGTCGTACATCCGGGCGCCGACATAGATCGCCGCGTCGTCGTACGTAAACCGCACCTCGGTGCGCTGCGTCGCGGCCTCGCCCGATTTCGGTTGGGCCTGCCGGAACCCCGTCGCCGCAGGTGCAAGCTGCCAGATCGGTTCGTCCAGCCGGCCGTCGAGATGAATCTCCCCCTGCAGCGGGACCGCGCGGACTTCAGGCGGCGGGACGGGATGGACGTTCTGGGATAATAGGGAAGCAGGAAGCGCGGCTGCGAGCAGCGTGGCGAACAGGACGGAGACGGGCGTGCTCGGCATGACGGTCACTCGCGCCAGGATACCAGCTTGGACGCGCCAGCGCGCCAAAAGGTTGCGAGCCTGACCGGAGCCTTACACGGCGCTGACCCCGTGCGTAGCGGCCCCCTCTTCATTAGATATTCCACACCCGATGCCACGATCCGCTGCCGCCGCCGGCGCCCCAGGCGTGCCTTCCGCCCCTGCCGCGCCTCCGACCATTGCGCCACCCGCGCCCCCCTCACCACCCCTGCCCGAGCGCATCAGCCGGCTGGTCGATCTGTCCCAGAACCTCTGGTGGAGCTGGCAGCTCGATGCGCGCGAGCTGTTTCACCGGATCGATCACCGCCTGTGGGAAGCGACGCGGCACAACGCCGTAGAATTCCTCCGGCAGGTCGACCCGGAGCGGCTCGAACAGCGCGCTCAGGATTCCGAGTTCCTCGAACGCTATGACGCGGTGATGCGCCGCTTCGAGCAGCTCCAGGAGCGCGGCGACACATGGCTCGCGGGCCGGTATCCGGAGCTGCTCAAACGGCCGATCGCATATTTCTCGGCCGAATTCGCCCTGCACCGCTCGCTGCCGATCTACTCGGGCGGTCTCGGCGTGCTCGCTGGCGATCATTGCAAGGAGGCCTCCGACCTGGGCGTGCCGCTGGTCGGCGTCGGCTTGTATTACCACGGCGGCTACTTCGATCAATTGATCGGACTCGACGGCTGGCAACGCGACTCCGACGATCCGATCGATCCCGCCGTGAATCCGGTGGCTCGGGTCCACGGACCCGGCGGCGATCCCGCGCTCGTGTCGCTCACGATTTCCGGCCGTGAGGTCCAGATCGGCGCTTGGCGCGTGATGGTGGGACGTGTCCCGGTCTACCTGCTCGACACCGACCTCGATCGCAACGATCCCGCCGACCGCAAGCTGACCGCGCGGCTGTACACCAGCGCGCCCGAATGGCGCCTGCGGCAGGAGTGGGTCCTTGGCGTCGGCGGCGTGCGCATGCTGCGCGCGCTCGGGATCAATCCGGCGATCTGGCACGCGAATGAAGGGCACGCGGCGTTCATGTACGTCGAGCGGCTGCGCGAGCTGCTCGCGAACGGTCTCACCCTTCCGGCGGCACGGAATCAGATCCGTTCCTCGAGTGTGTTTACGACGCACACGCCGGTGGCGGCGGGACACGACGTTTTTACGACGGAACAGGTCGAGCAAGTGACGGGGCCGTTCTGGAACGCCATGGGCATCACCCGCGACCAATTCATGTCGCTCGGAAATTCCGGGCCCACCGATCAGCGGTTCGAGATGACGGTGCTCTCGCTTCGTCTCGCGGGTCGCGTGAACGGCGTATCGGCCCGGCATCAGGAAGAATCGCGGCGCATCTGGCGGTGGGTCTGGGATAACCGGCCCGCGGAACAAATCCCCATCGGGCACGTCACGAACGGCGTGCACCTCGGCACCTGGATGGCGCGACCGATCCGCGAGCTGCTCGCCCAAGCCCTCGGGACAGATTGGGAATCGCGCGCGGACCCCGACACGACCGCCGCGGCCGTACGGGCGCTGGATACCGACCGGCTGTGGTCTGCTCACGAGAGCCTTCGGTACCTGCTGCTGCATTACATCCGCGAGGAGGCGCGCCACCGGTGGCGGGATTACT
>DAIQBJ010000094.1:0-9898 GCA_036781225.1 Gemmatimonadales bacterium
GATCGTGCGCGACGCGATTCCCGACGAGCTCGAAGTGGTCATCGAGCGCGCGCTCGAGAAAGTCCCGGCCGATCGCTATCAGACCTCCGGAGAATTCGCCCAGGCGCTCACGGCGGCGAGTACTGGACACGTGTCGCGCGTGACCGCGGCACGGCGGCGCAGCCGCGCAAACTGGTGGCGCAAGCCTGCCACCATCGCGACGGGGCTTGGAGTGCTCGCGTTGCTCACCGTAGCCTGGCTCGTGTTCCGACCACGCGGGACCGCGGGAGGGGGATCGACGGGGGCGGGGGCGGGGGAGGGGGCGGCTGGCGCGCTGGATGTGCGTCGCGTGGCGGTGTTGTATTTCCAGGATCTCAGTCCGGACACGTCGCTCGGCGTGCTGGCGGACGGGCTCACCGAAGGTCTCATCGATCAGCTCGCGGGAGTTCGCACACTCGACGTCGTCTCACGCAACGGCGTCATTCGGTTCCGGCACTCCGACCTGCCGCGCGACAGCATCGCCCGCGCGCTCGGCGCGGGAACGCTCGTCGAGGGTAGCGTCGAGCCCGTGCGCGACCGTGTGCGTGTCACCATCCGGCTGGTCGACGGAGCGAGCGGGGCGGATCTGCTGCGTCGTGCCACCGTCGAACAGCCGTCCGCGAATCCGCTGGGCATTCGCGATTCCCTCGCAGCCGAGGTCGCACGCGTGCTCCGCGAACGGCTGGGCGAGGAAGTGCGGCTCCGCGAGGAACGCGCCGGAACGAAAAACATCGCGGCGTGGAGCGCGTTGCAGCAGGGCGAGCGCTACCGAAAAAACGCGGAGACCGCAGTGCTCGCCAGCAAGATGGATAGCGCGACAGCCCTGTTCACTCGCGCCGACTCCGCCTTGGCGGCTGCCGAGCGCGCCGACCCCCGCTGGGACGATCCCATCATCCTGCGGGGTCAGATCGCCGAGCGCCGCGTTCGACTGACCCGCGCCGCCAGCCTGATCGACGAGGGGCTGGGACACGCCGGCCGAGCCCTCACCGTGGCGCCGGAAGATCCCCGTGGGCTCGACTTGCGAGGTACGCTGCGATACCGGCGCTGGCAACTGGCTCGGCCGCCCGATCCGCAGCAGGCTGCGGCGCTGCTCGACGACGCCCGCAAAGATCTCGAGCGCGCCACTACGCTCGACCCGACGTTGGCCAGCGCGTACGCCACATTGAGCAGCCTGTACTATCAGACCAAAGACTTGCAGGGCGCGGCACTCGCGGCCCGGCGGGCGTACGAAGAAGACGCCTATCTGAGCAACGCGCCGGACATCCTCTACCGCCTCTTTTTCACCTCCTACGACCTCGATCAGCAGCGCCAGGCACAGCGCTGGTGCCAGGAGGGGATGCGGCGTTTTCCACAGGACTTTCGTTTTCTCGAGTGTCAGCTGTACATGATGACGCGATTGGAACCGCCGGACGTGCCACGGGCGTGGGACCTACTCGCGGGGATCGACTCCCTCACGCCGCCACCGCGGCGATCGGCCACCCATCTGCGCGAACAGATGATGGTGGCGGCCGTTATCGCGCGGGCGGGTTTACGGGACAGTGCCCACCTCGTCATCGAGCGTTCCCGGGGGACGCCCGAGCTCGACCCCGAGCATGACCTCGTAGCCATGGAGGCGTTTGTGCGCACGCTGCTGGGCGAGCAGGATGAGGCTATCCGCTTGCTGCAGCGCTACGTAGCCGCGAATCCGGAGCACTCCTTCCGCATCGGGGGGGACGTCTTCTGGTGGTGGTGGGACCTCCAGAAGCACCCGGGCTTCCAGGCGCTTGCCCGGCCGCATTCGTGACGTCTCACACTTCTTGACGGGTAGCCCGTTAAGCGTCTATTAAAGCCCAGTCAGCGTTTTTCAGCCGTCACCGCAGGCCGCCGCAACCATCCAGACCACCGTCCAGCTGGGGGTTGTACAGGGCCCCAACTGGGAGGTGCCTATGCAACGCATCGGCTTCCTGTCTCTCGTCGTCGTCGCCATCGTCGGGTGTCGCGCGGATCGCGCATTGCCACCCGGCCCCTCGGCAGAGATCCAGGATGCGAATCACCTCGGTGGGAATGACTTCTTCTTCTGGCTCCCGCCGACGCTCAACCAGCAGGCTCCCGCGAGTCAAACGTTTTCGCCCAACCTTCGTCCGATCGTGACAATCACCGACCAGGGACCGTCTGGCGAGCCTGGCGATCCGGCCAATTGTCACGCCGGTAACACCGTGCGGACGTTCTCGGGATCGGACATCACGGTGAGCAACGCGCACTACGGCGTGGATTGGCACACGGACCAGGATGATCTGCATGCGGAATGCACCTATCGCATCACGGTGAACGTGGGGCCACGACTCGCTTCGCCCACGCTGGGTTACGCGGACGTGAATGTTGTGAGCAGCGGCAAGCAGTTGAAGAACGTCGATAACAACCAATTCATTCCGTTGCTCGATGACCGCACCCTCCCGATCCAGTTTTTCATCGGCGTGGGAGCCACGTGCAACCCGGCTGTCGGTGCTGACTGCGGTGAAGGAGTCGCGAGGCCCGACAAGAATACGCTCATCGTCACCCTCAGTGGGAATGCCGGCGTGTTCATTCCGGCGGGTGCCGTGGATGCTGAGGTCACGATCACCATCCAATCAGTGGATCGGCGAATCGGTGAAGGTGAGGAGTGCATCCCGGATCTGTTTAACCAGTTCCCCGGCACGCCGAAGACGACTGATAACGCCTGTTACGAGTACCGCACTGACCCGCTGCTTGCCGACGTGCAGCACAACGAGAATGGAACATTCAATGTCGACGTCACGGTTGGCATCTGCCCACCGGCGGCCGCCTTCGCGTTGCCTCACGAAACACTGGATCAGATCGTGATCTTCCAGTTCGATCAGTTGGGCGACGGTTCGCGCACCGTCGGGCTGCCGAACACCCCGGCGCCCTTCCTCCGCTGTGATCCGCATTTCTCACCGTCGTTTGGGTCACGCCGCTCGCTGTTCGGGGATCTGGCACACGCCTTCGCGACCCTCGTCACTCCGCAGCCGCTGTTCGCGAGCAGCTCCACAACGATGTTTGACCTGGGCGCCGGTGGCAGCACGGATGGCTTCAGCCGTTTCGCCTGGGGGTTGCCGATCGACTAGACCCGCCAGCGCCACGCGGTACCACAACGAACAGGGCGGCCCCAGATCTCGGGGCCGCCCTCCGTTATTGTAGCCGATGCGCGACGCTGTCGCGAGCGGGCGACATGTGTCGGACGAGCGCCTCACTCTTTCGATCTACGCCACGCATCCCTGCGCTCAACGCGCCACGGTTTTTGTTACAGCAGTAAGCATTTATCGACAATTCGCGGTACGACAATCGCGGTAGGGGTCGAGCATATCTAACTCGACCGACACACACATGAAATCCCTGGCCGTCGTAGTGCTGTTGGCGATCGCTGTAGGAAGTTGTCACAGCGATCGCGGCTATCCACCCGGACCGTCGTTCCTTATCGAAGACGGCAATCACAACGGTAACGCCTTCTTTTACTGGCTTCCGCCGCTGCTGACGCAGCAGCCGCCGGCGGAGCAGATCTTGTCAGCGAAGCTGAGCCCGACCATCACGGTTACCAATCTTTGTTCGGGAAACGTCGTCCGAACGTTTGCGGGCGCTGCTGTCGAAGTGGATGACACCGCGTACCACGCCAACTGGCACACCCCGGATGACAGTCTCGATCCCGCCTGCACCTATCGTCTCACGGTCATTGTCGGGTCGCAGGTGTTTGGTATTGCGGATCTCGATGTGGTAGACAGCGGGAATGAGCTGAGAAACGTCAATACGGATGAGTATGTCCCGTTGCTCGCCGATCGGACGCTGCCGATCAAGTTCTTCATCGGGGTGGGGTCCCTGTGTGACGCCGGCGCGTCCGACTGCGGCGAGGCAGTGGCACACCCGGGCGTCAGCACGACAATCGTCACGCGGAGCGGCCGGGCCGGCGTGTTCATTCCGGGCGACGCGATCTCGGAAGACGTGGCGGTCACCGTTCAGTCCGTCGACAACACGGACGCAGGCTGTATCCCTGGGTTGCTGCAACAGTATTCCGGTACGCCTGGCGTCGACAACTCCTGCTACGATTATCACGCCAAGCCGTTGACTGCTCTGACCGAGCAGCTTGGCCCGTTCAGCTTCAACAGTCAGGTGACCGTCGGCATCTGTCCGCCAACGAACGCGCTGCAAGGCCCCCACGCCGTGCTGGATCTGCTGCAGATTTTCCAGTTCGACGATTTGGGAGGCGGCAACACGCTCACCCAGCCCCTCCGCAACGTGCCCGCTCCGTTCTTGCAGTGCGATCCCCTGTTCTCACCGTCGTTCGGCTCGCGCCGGTCGCTGCTGGGGGACGTCACGCGAGCGCTGGCCTCGCTCCTCGCTCCGCGGCCGCTCTATGCGAGCACCAGCCGCGCGATGTTCGATCTCGGCGCCGGCGGCAGCACGGACGCCTTTAGTCGCTTTACGTGGGCCTTGCCGTCGACGGGGCTCATCAATTTCGACCTGACTCCAGACCTCACCGCGATCACTCCGGGAGCACTCGTCACGACCGCCTATTCGCGCCTCGGCGTGACGCTCAGCCGCACGAGCGGAGGGGGGGTGTTGTGTCAGGGGACGGCGGTCTACGCGAATGCGATCAATGGCACGAACACCGTGAGCCTCTGTCCTCAGGGAACTCCGCCGGCCTTCAGCGCCCTATCCGGCGCGATTGTCGCGACCTTCACCGTTCCCGTCGCATCGGTCTGCATCGATGCCACGCCCGTGCTCCCGCCGTTCCTACCCCTTGGTGGAGTGCTCGCGAGCCCGTTCCTCGAGGCACTCGGTAGTGACGGCAGCATCATTGCCAGAGCGACCGCAAGCACCACGCAGCAGACACAGTCCATCTGCGTCAGGGGCGCGGCTATCGCCGCCGTGCGCTTCGCGGGAGCCGGCAGCACGCTCGCGCGCTTCGATAACCTGTCGTTCTCGAGAATCGCGAGCCCGTAGGGTCGAGCGACACCTGCTTCGGAAAACAGGGCGGCTCGCCAGCGAGCCGCCCTTCCTTTATTCTCTAGCCTCATGCCGACCCGCAGAGATTTCCTCCGCACATGGGGCCGATGTGCGACGTCCAAAAAGAACATGCACAAGACACCGCCGACCAGGGAGTGCTGCTGGCTCGCGACCTGATCGGGCGGGTGCGTGAGGCGTTGGGAGCTCGCTACAACGTCATCACGTCGGTAGGCCGCGGTGGTAACGCGACCCTCTTCGGCGCCTACGACCAGCGGGGGCAGAAGGTGGCGATCAAAGTGCTGCATCCGGAGCTCGCGGTCTCGGTCGCCGCCGACCGGTTCCTGCGCGAGATCCGCTACGCATCGCAGCTCAATCATCCCCACATCGCGCGACTGCTCGATTCCGGCGAAAACGATTACTTGCTCTGGTTCGTCATGCCGTTCGTGCCCGGCGAGACGCTGCGCCAGGTGCTCCGGCGCGAGCGGATGCTGCCTATCGACCGCGCCGTCCGCGTCGCGACCGAGGTGCTCGACGCGCTGGCCCATGCGCACGAGCACGGGCTCGCGCATCGCGACATCAAGCCCGACAACATCGTCTGCTCGGGCGAATCGGGCGCCATCCTCGTCGATTTCGGTATCGCGCGCGCGATCGCCACTTCCGGAGAGGACCGCGTCACGCGCAGCGGGTTCGTGGTGGGGACGGAGGAATACATGAGCCCCGAGCAGGCGGGGGGCTCGCCCGACATCGACGGGCGGACCGATATCTATTCACTGGGCGTCGTGTTGTTCGAGGCGCTCTCCGGCCGGCCGCCGTTCTCCGCTGCCAGTGCCGCCGCGGTGCTCGACATGCAGCAGCACGCGGCGCCCCCTGATCTCCGCAAGGTGCGGCGCGACGTGCCGCGCGCGCTGAGCGATACGGTGATGAAGTCGCTCGCAAAAGCACGCGAGGCACGCTGGCAAACAGCGTCCGACATGCGCCGGGCGCTGCTGCCCTTTGCGCCGGTCAGCTAGCCGGTTCGAGCGTTGCCAGCTCTTTCGAGGTCTTCAACCAGCTATTGAGCCGCTCGCGGATCGCGACCGGCATGTACTGGGAGCGCAGCAGATCTTCGAGTCGCCCAACGCGTGCGGCGGTCTCGGTCTTGCGCCCCGCCTTGCCGTTCAACCAGGCTGAGTTGTAGATCGCGAGCGCTTCGACCGCGAGATCGCCAAAGCGTGCCGCCTCATCCGCGAGCTGATCCAACACGGCGGCTGCGTCGAGCAGGTTGCCATTGTAGTAGTGGGCATTCGCCATCTTCCAGCTCGTTCCGCTCGGAAGGTGCCCCTCGCGACGCGCAACGTCGGCGGCCTTGCGATATTCCCGAACCGCCGCGTCAAAGCGAAGGTGGGTGCTCAAATCGTCGCCGCGGCTGATGTGCCGCTGGACTTGAGGACTGAGTTCACCGTCCGACTCCGGAATGCCGGCGCGAATGGCCGGATTGGCCGGCTCGGCGCTTGTTTGGGATGCGGACAGATTCGGCGTGGCGAGGATCGTTGCAACTGCAAGAAGGGTCAGAACCGTCTTCATACGACCTCCGGGTCACATGGCTGCGTTCCAGCCTCCCGTTCATGTTCGAAACACCCTTTAGGTCGACGGCTCCCTCTTGAGTTTGACGTCCGAAAGGGTGAGAGAGTTGCGCGATGAGTCCGAGCGGACAAGATCGTGACAAAGGCCCCGGGGTTTCCCTAGCGAGGTAAGGCGATGCGATTCGTGGTTGGCCTCGTCCTAGTTCTGGTGGTGGCTCCTAACGAGCTCGTCGGCCAAGCGACCCTCCGACCCCGCGCCCGCGACCTCGGCGTCCCCTTCGACGGCACGCCCGGCCCGCTGAACGCCATTACCGACGTCGCGGGGGTGACGGTTGGGCATAGCACGATCATCGCGGGGCAGGGGAAACTCGTCGTCGGACAAGGACCCGTGCGCACCGGCGTCACCGCGATCTTCCCGCGCGGTGCCGCGAACGGCGATCCCGTGTTCGGCGGCTGGTTCACCCTCAACGGCAACGGCGAAATGACGGGCACCACGTGGCTCGAGGAATCCGGCTTCCTCGCCGGTCCGGTGATGGTCACCAACACCCACAGCGTGGGCATCGTGCGCGATGCAGTAATCGAATGGCTCCTGAAGAAAGGCTTTGCGTTCGATTGGTCGCTGCCGATTGTCGCCGAAACGTGGGACGGATCGCTCAATGACATCAACGGCTTTCATGTCACCAAGCAACACGTCTTCGCGGCGCTCGACAGCGCCCACGGTGAACGAGTGGTCGAGGGGAACGTCGGCGGCGGCACCGGCATGATCTGCAATCAGTTCAAGGGGGGCATCGGCACCGCCTCGCGGAGGCTCCCCGCCGAGCGTGGCGGGTATACCGTCGGCGTACTGGTGCAATGCAACTATGGCTCGCGCGGACGCCTGTCCATTGCCGGCGTGCCGGTCGGGCAGGAGATCCCCGACCTGCTCCCTTGCTACGACTCCGTTCCAGGCGTCACGCGGCAGGGACGGCGCTGCGCCGAGGGTGAGAAAGGCTCAATTATCATCGTGATCGCAACCGACGCACCGCTGCTGCCGCACCAGCTCAAGCGCATCGCCAAGCGTGCCGCGCTGGGCGTCGGCCGGCTCGGCGGGACGGGTGGGAATCCATCAGGCGACATCTTCGTCGCATTTTCCACCGCCAACCCTGGCGCCGCAAAACCCGACGCCAACGTCAGCGTCACGATGCTCCCCAATGAGCGAATCAGCCCGCTCTTCGAAGCGACGATCCAGGCCACCGAGGAAGCCATCGTCAATGCCATGGTGGCGGCGGAAACGATGAGCGGCGCCGACGGTCTCAAGGTGTACGCTCTGCCTCACGACCGCCTGCGCGCGGCGCTCCGCAAGTACAATCGCCTGGTCGAGCCCCGCCAATGAGGTGGCCGGCCTCCGCGCTGCTGGTGCTTGTCGCGGCGTGCCAGCCGTCGGCGCATCGGCTGCTGGTGCTCGATATGAACCAGGCCGACCCGCTGGCGCTGGAAACCACCGTGGCACCGTGGCACGACGCCGGTTACCGCGTCGAGTATCGCCGTTTCTATCCTCATCTCACGCGCGCCGACCTCGCCCGCTATCGCACGGTCCTCATTCTCGGCGGGCGCGAGCCGCAGGGGCTCTCCGACGCATTGACGGTCGGCGATCTCGCGATTCTCAACGAATGGATCGGCGCAGGGCGGGGCCGGGACGGCGTCGTCGTGCTGGCCTTTACGAGCGATGGACCGCGCACTCCCGCGGGTACGCTCGACCGATGGATCATGAATCAGTGGCTCGCGTCGCAGGGCGCCGGGATCACTATCGAAGCGCAGCCGCTCGACGCGCCGGCAGTCCCGCTGCCGCGCTCCTCGCTCGACAATGCCGGCTTCGCGCCCTTCCCCGCGGGACGGAATCAGGTACTGGAGGTGCGGGATCCGACTCAGGTTCTCGCGCGCGCGCCAAGCAGTGCGTTCGTCGCCGCGAGCCGGGTGAATGATGGATTGATCGTCGTGACCGGCCGCAATCTGCTCGCTTCGGGTGACGCGGACCCGCTGACCCGCGACTACCTGGTGGCGTTGGCGCGCTGGACCCGCAGGCCGGCCGAATGGGCCAGCGTTCGCGGGGGGGGGGCGGGGGCGCTGGCGCCGTTGCGACTCGCGGGAGCGCCGCGGCCCGTCGCGCAGCATCCGCCGCCACTCGAGGCCCCGGATGGCGCCGCCGCGATCGTGTTGCCGCAACCCGGCGGGGGGGGGGCGAGCGCAGCGGAAAGGCCGACCGTGCCCGCGTGGATCCAGCGGCAAGGCATGCGGGTGATGTGGACGCGCTTCACGCCGCAATCATTCGATTCGGTGCTGGGGTTCGTCGATGTCGCGTCGTTGAACGCGCTGGCCACTGTGATCCCGGTGCCCGCGATCGTCGATACGATGGGCACACGCTACATCTGGCGGCACACGGTCGAACGACTGCAGACGACCAGCGTCCACTGGTTTCCCGCCGTGTCGCTGGTCGACATTCCCGCGCCCGGTACGGAGGAGGTCGACCGCCACGGAGATCTGCGCCCCATCCCCTGCGGCCTCGACTCGCTGTTTTGGCGCGGTGCGTTGCGCTCCGCGTACCGCACCCTCGCGCGGCTCGGTGGCGCTGCGCCGCGCGCCGAAGTCGTCGCGGGCGTCGCGCTCGACCTGGACAGCGCGCTGACCTACTACGGCGGGACGGGATTTTGCGACGCCGATTATCGCACCGGGCTGGCGGGGCTCGGACTCGACGGTGCGGACGCCGAACGGTTGGCGACGTTGCCACCCTCCCAGCGCTACGACACGCTGCTCGAGCGCGGACTGCTGGGACGCTACTTCGAGACGCTGCAAGCGGCGGTCGCCGAACGCGCGAGCACACTGCGCACCGAGCTGCGGCGCCCGCGCCCTGATCTGCGCTTTGCGTACCGGTCCGACGAGCTCCCGACGGACTGGTTCTCGCTCGGCGTGCTGCAGGGCTTCTCGAGCGCCGATGCGCCGGTGCTCTTGTGGCTGCGCGAACGACGCGTGGGCGAGCTCCTGGCGCGATATCGCGAGCGCGGCATCTACGCCCTCTCCGCAGTGCGTCTTGAAGCAGATCGCAACACCTTCGCGCCGGGCGAGTGGAACCGGCTGCGCCCCGTGGTGTTCGGCGCGCATAGCGGCTTTTGGCTGGATCGCGGCGCGCCGGACAGCATCGGCCGCATGATCAGGCGGGTGGTGCGGTAAAGGCTTGCCGGAAGCCCCGACGGTCCGGTAATTTCATTCCTTGGAAGTGGTGGGGCCGATGGTCGCGGTGGGTCGTTTAGGGCCCATCGAGGAAAGTCCGAGCTCCACAGGGCAGACCGCCAGGTAACGCCTGGGCGCCG
>DAIQBJ010000095.1:0-9888 GCA_036781225.1 Gemmatimonadales bacterium
GATGCGGCGTATGGGGGCTATTTCCTGCTTACCGACACTCTCGAACAGGAGACACGGGGCGCCTTCGACCGCATTGCAGACGCCGCGTCCGTCGTGATCGATCCGCACAAGCATGGGTTGCAACCGTACGGCTGCGGCTGCGTGCTGTTCAAGGATCCGTCGGTCGGCCGGTTCTACCAGCACGATTCGCCGTACACCTACTACACGTCCCGCGATCTCCACCTCGGCGAGATCGCGCTCGAGTGCTCACGACCCGGCGCAGCCGCGGTCGCGCTGTGGGCGACGCAGCGGCTCCTGCCGCTGGTCCGCGGCGGCGACTTTGCGCAAGGGTTGGCGAGCGGGCGCGCCGCAGCGCTGGCACTGTACGAGCGGCTGCGGGAGGATCGCCGCTTTGTCACCGCCGCGCCTCCGGAGCTCGACATTCTCGTCTGGGCTCCGCGCGCGGCGAGCGTGACGGAAGCGTCGAAGTTGTCGCGTCAGATTTTCGCCGAGGCCGCCCAACGCCAGCTGCACCTCGCCATCGCGTCACTGCCGCTGCACGTGATCGACGTGCAGGACATGCAGCGCGATCGCGAGACGATCAGTTGCCTGCGATCAGTCCTGATGAAACCGGAGCACCGCGAGTGGGTGGACCGGATCTGGACCATCCTGGACGAGGCGACGAACGCCGCGGGCGTGAGCCGCTAGTCGACGAATCCGGTCGATAGCCGGAAGATCAGATTCCGCCCCGGATCGTCCGCGAACTCCTTGTAGCGGCTGAGGAAGCTGCGGTAGCGCGTATCGAGCGCATTCCGTAACGAGACGTCCACCCGCACAGCTCTGCCGACCAGTCGCACGTCCGCTCCGCCCCACAGATTGAGCAGCACGTAACCCGCCGTCGGGACGTCGAGCGGATTGAGGCGCGTGGGTTTGGCGTGGCCTTCCACTTCCACACCGATTCGATCGCGCAGGCTGACACCCGCCACCCCGTTCAGCGGTGGCATGAGCGGGAGCGGTTCGTGCGCTGCCAGGTTCGTGCCCCGGACCGCATCGGCCCGCCCGCGCAGGATCAGTCCTTTGCCTACCTCCGCCTCCAGCAGCGCCTCACCACCCAGCAGCTCCGCCTCCGCTTGCGTGTACTGGTAGACGGGCAGCGAATCGATGACGAGCGCCGTTGGCGTGACGTAGATGAAATCCGAGACGCGATTGTGATAGGCTGAGAGCTCGAGCCGCGCCGCGCGTCCACTCCAGCGCAGCCCGAGGTCGACCCCGCGATTCGATTCCGGGTGCAGCGTCGAGTCGCCCAGCTCGTAGCGCGCTTCCCCGATGTGCGGCCCGTTGGCGAACAGCTCGAACAACGTCGGCGCGCGCCACGCCCGCCCGACATTCAGCCGCAACACGAGTCCCGTGCTGGGAGTGAACACCAACCCGGCGTTGCCGGACCACGCACTCGACGTCTGATCCTGCGCCACGGTACCGAGCGAGTCATTCCGATCGACGCTCAGACGACGCGCGTCTACGCGCGCCCCCGCGAGCAGGGCCCAGCGGCTGCTCGGTCCGCCCAGATTCCATTGCTGGAATGCAAACGCCGCACTCGACGTGATGTTCGCGTCCGGCACGATCGCGACCCGGCCGCTGGCGTCGCTGGTTTGCCCGACGGCAGTGGCGCCAAGTGTCGTGCCCCCATGATGAGCGAGCAGGTCGAGCGAGCCCGTCCGCAGCAACAGATTGAACGCTTCCGATTCCGTGCCCGTCGAGTCGTCGGACATCTCGATCAACGAATGCCGTTGCAGCTGCCCCTTGACCTCGAGCCGCCAGCTGCCGACCGGGCGCTGGCCGGTGATTTGAAACCGGTCATCGCCGGCTTTGCGCTCGGGCCCGCCCGTTTCGCCGGGAGGTGCATTCGCTTCCAGCAGCTTGAACTCACCGCCATAGTGCACGACGCGCATGGCGAGCGAGCTGCCCGATGGCCAGTGCCATCCCCCGTTCGCTTCGCCGTTGAACGCGCCGAAGCCGGTGTTGTCGAGCGCCCCATCCGGCGTGTGCAGATTTCCCGAGCCGCGTCCGATCGCGGCGACGCGCCAGCCGAACAGCCCACTGGCGCCTTCCACCTGAGCGCCCGCGCTCACCTCGGTGTTATTGGTTGCGCCTGACAGGGTGAAACCGGTGCGCGTGAACCCGCCCGTGCCGGCCGCGTCGGGAAGCTGCATCGGGATCACGTTCAGGACGCCGCCCAACGCGTCGGATCCGTACAACACACTGGCCGGGCCCCGGATGAGCTCGACACGCCGCACGAATGCGGTTTCCACCGACGGGCCGTCTTCGTCACTCCACGAGTAATCCTCGAGCCGGCTGCCGTTCTCGAGCACGAGCACCCGCGGACCCGCGAACCCGCGGATCACGGGCTTGCCGATTTGCGCGCCGGTCGTGATCGCCGCGACTCCGGGAAGGACATCGACCTCGTGGGCCAACGAGACGCTTTGGGCGCGCCGCAGCTCGTCACCGGCCAGTGCCGCGGCGGGCAGCGACGAGCCCTCGGTCGCTAGTGGCTGTCGCGTCGCAGTCACCGTGATCGGCTCCAGGCGAAACGGACTCGGCTTGAGCGCGATCTCGAGGGGCGTCGGTCCTGTCCCAACGGAAATCTCCCGGACCACCGGCGCGTATCCGTGCGCGCGGACGGCGACGGTGTAACGGCCGGGAGGGATCGCGAGCCGGAATGTCCCATCGGACGCGGTCGAGACGCTTCTGCCGAGCTGTGTGACTTCGACGATGGCCGCCGCGATGGGCTGGCCGGCAGCGTCAACCACCCGGCCTGTCATGCTGTCCGACGGCAGAATCAGGATGGAAAGAACGAGGGCAAGCATGGCCCCTAATTCTAGAGGACTGGCCGGATACACGTCCAGCGCAAGATTACCATCCCCATGACGAGCTGGCTCGCCGATTGGGCAAATCTGTTGCTGCGCTGGGCGCACTTCATCGCCGGCATCGCGTGGATCGGCAGCTCCTTCTATTTCATCTGGCTGGATCGCGCGCTCGCGGCACCCGCGGTACCGCGGCCCGGCGTCGAAGGCGACCTCTGGATGGTGCACAGCGGCGGCTTCTATCAGGTCGAGAAGCGCCGTCCCGGCCCTGGCGAGGTCCCGCCCGTGCTGCACTGGTTCAAATGGGAAGCGCTGCTGACATGGATCACGGGGATATCGCTGCTCGTGCTCGTCTATTACCTGAGCGGCGCCTATCTCCTCGATCCAAGCGTGTCGCGGATCGGCCGCGGCACCGCGACGGCGCTCGGCATCGCGCTGCTCATCGCCGGCTGGTTCTTATACGATCTGCTGTGGCGCTCCCCCGTGGTCGCGTGGCGCGGCGTCGCGGCCACGATCTCACTCAGCGCGCTGGCCGCAGTCACCTTCCTGCTGTGTCGCGTCTTGTCGGGTCGCGCGGCATTCATGCACGTCGGCTCGTTGCTCGGCACGATCATGGTGGCGAATGTGTGGCTGCGGATCCTGCCGGCCCAGCACCACATGCTGGGTGCGACTCGCGCGGGCCAACCTGCCGATTTCACCCTGGGCGAGCGCGCCAAACAGCGCTCCGTGCACAACAGCTACATGACGTTCCCTCTGCTCTTCATCATGTTGTCGAATCATTACCCGGCAACCTACTCCGGTCCGCGCAACTGGCTGGTCCTATCGTTCCTCTTCATTGCCGGGGCTGCGGTTCGACATGCCATGATCGGCCGCGGGCGGTCGAGCCGCTGGGCGCTCGTGCCGGCGGCACTGGCCCTCGCGGGCGCAATGTTTCTCTCCACGCCGAAGACCGGCGTGACGGGCCAGACGGGCGCGACAAGCGACACCGCGCCGCCGTTCGCCGCCGTGCGATCGGTCGTTTCGCAACGGTGCCAGCCCTGTCACTCGCAATACCAGAGCGATCGCACGTTCGGCCCCGCGCCTGGCGGCGTCACGTTCGACACCCCCGAGAGCATCGCGCGGTTTGCCGAGCGGATCCGCGTGCGGGCGGTCGAAACGAAGACCATGCCACTCGCCAACAAGACCGGCATGACCGACCAGGAGCGTGAATTGCTGGCGCGCTGGATTGGGGCCGGCGCGCCGCTCCGCTGAGCTACGGTTTGCTGAGGTCGGCAGTCGCCAGGAACCGCGGCGGCTTCCTTGGCCTCGCGGCCTGCTCATACGCGTAGGCGAGGCGCAGGAGCGTAGCCTCGCTGTTCGCTTTCCCGATGAACGACATCCCCACCGGCAACCCGAACGAATACCCGACCGGCACCGTGACACTCGGATAGCCGGCGACCGCCGCGGGCGTCGAGCTCGCCCCCAAGAAGTGATCGCCGTTCACGAGATCCGTCGGCCACGGCGGGCTGCCCGTCGGCGCGACGATCGCGTCAAGATTGTTTTGGGCGACCACGACGTCGAGACCCTCGGTGCGCGACAGCCGCTGGTCCTTCGCCAGGGCGTCCTTATAGGCCTGGTCGGTGAGTGGTCCCTTCTCCTGCGCCTGCAGGAACAGCTCCTGTCCGAAGTACGGCATCTCGGTGGACTTGTGCGTGTCGTTGAATGCGATCACATCGGCCAGCGTCTTGACGCCGGCGTTTGGTGCCCACACCGCGAGATACGCCGCGAGGTCGGCTTTCAATTCGTAGAGCAGGACGATCAGCTCGGAATCGTCGTACTCACCGACGTGCGGGATGTCCGCCGGGTCCACGATCACCGCCCCTTGCTGCTTCAGCACGGCGATCGCGGCCTCCACCAACGCATCGGCTTCGGGGCTGTATCCGAAGACTTTCTTGCGCGCGACGCCGATGCGCGCGCCCTTCAAGCCGTTCACAGCGAGACTCGCGCGGTAATCGCGTCCCGCAAGCACGCCGAGCAGCGCAGTCGCGTCGGCGACGGTGCGAGCCATCGGGCCGGCCGTGTCCTGACTGTGCGCGATCGGAATGATGCCCGCGCCATCGATGAGTCCCAGCGTCGGCTTCACACCGACGAGCGAGCAGGCGCTGGAGGGGCACACGATCGAGCCGTCCGTCTCCGTGCCGATCCCGACCGCAGCGAAGTTGGCCGAGATGGCGGCGCCTGTGCCCGAGCTCGAGCCGCACGGGTTACGATCGAGCGCATAGGGGTTGGCGCACTGGCCGCCCCGCCCGCTCCACCCGCTGGACGACTGCGTGGAGCGGATGTTCGCCCACTCGGAGAGATTCGTCTTCCCGAGGATGACCGCGCCCGCGGCACGGAGCCTGGCGACGAGCGGGGCATCCTGTGGCGGCGTCGCGCCCACCAGGGCCAGGGACCCGGCCGTGGTCATCATCTTGTCGGTGGTGGCGATGTTGTCTTTCACGAGCACGGGGATGCCGTGCAGCGGCCCGCGCACGCGGCCGGACTTCCGCTCGCCGTCGAGCCGGTCGGCTGCGGTGAGCGCGTCGGGATTCGTTTCGAGGACGGCATGCAGCTTCGGATCGAGCTCGGCGATGCGCGCGAGATACGCCGCGCAAATCGAGCGCGATGTGCGCGTACCCGAGCGCATGGCGTCCTGCAGCTGCGCGATGGTCACCTCCTCGAGATCGAAGTCGGCGGGGGAGCCAGGGACGGACGCTGGGCGCTTCGGTATCATCGATCCCGCAACTGCACCTGCCCCGTATCTAAGGAAAGACCGCCGACTCAGACTGTCCGTCATGAAGGGCTCCGGTGTGGGTCACGTAGTGTGATTCCGTGAGGCAGACAGCGCCAGATCGCGTGATTCCCCGCACGGTTGCAAGGCGAGACTTGCGGTAAAATCTCCCGCATGAATCTTGTGGCATCCTGGGGAGGGGACTCGCCCTGAGCTTGCTCCGATTTTCCCGCCTGTCCAGCATCCGTGCCAAGATGCTGATGTTCGCGGTCGTCGCGACGCTGCTGCCGTCGCTAACGACCGTGTGGATTTCCTACGTCGAAAACAAACGCGCGCTGACCGGAAAAGCGTCCGAGGAGCTGCTGGGCGTGAGCGCGCAGGCGGTTCGGGAAGTCGATCTCTGGACCAAGGAGCTGCGCTACGATCTGCGCGTCTTTTCGAGCTCCTACGAGGTCTCGGAAAACCTCGAGCGCCTGCCGCTGGTGGGGGGGGAGCCGGCCCAGTCGGGCATCTACCACCAGCGGTTGACGGATTATCTGAATTCGGTGCGCGACAAGTTTCGCGACTACAGGGAGCTGCTCGTGCTCGATCCACACGGGCATGTCGTGGCGTCCAGCGCCGCCCGGCGCCGGGACGTCACGCTCCCCAAGGACTGGGCCAGCGAGCTGCGCAGCAGCGGCTGGACGCAAAGCCCGCCGTACTGGGATTCCAGCTCCGCGCAGGCCACAATGCTCCTCGCCGTGCCGATTCAAACGGGCGCCGGCGGCGGTCGCGCCGGCATGAGGGGAGGGGGGGGCGGAGGCCAGGTGCTGGGCGCGTTCGCGGCACGGGTCAGTATGCGCACCGTCGCCGATATGCTGCGCCGCTTTGCGCCGGGGGAGTCGGGCCAGATCTACCTCATGACGCGCGACGGCGCGCTGCTCCTCAGCTCGCGCGGCAACTCGGCAGCGCTGATGCAGCAGCACTACAAACCCGAGTCCACCCGCTGGCTGCTCGCCCGGATGGATCGCGCGGTGCAGTTCACGAGCTTTACGGACGAGCGCGTCGTCGGCAGTGTGCGCCTCGTCCCGGCGCTCGACTGGCTCGTCGTGTCCGAAATCCCCTCCGTCGAAGCGTTCCGCCAGGTGACGCGGCTGCGCAACGTGACGCTGGGCATCGTCACAGTGCTGCTCGCGGTCGTCGGCGCGCTCGCGTATCTGCTCGGTCTCCTCATCGTGCGCCCGCTCGATCGCCTCACGCAGGCGGCGAGTCGCGTCGCGGGCGGCGACCTCGACATCGGCCTGCCGGTGACCGGGGGCGGCGAGGTCGGCTACTTGACGCAGGTGTTCAACAACATGGTGGTACGGCTGCGCGAGAGCCGGGTCGAACTCGAGCGGCTGTCGGTCACCGATCCGCTGACCGGGCTGTACAACCGGCTGCGCATGATGGAAGTGCTGGAGAACGAGGTGCGCCGCTCCCGCCGGCTCCGCCACCCCTTTGCGGTGCTCATGGCGGATCTCGATCACTTCAAGCAGTACAACGACGCGCACGGGCATCCCGCCGGCGATGTCGTGCTCGGACGCATCGGCGCGATCATGCGGGAAGCAAGTCGCGATGTGGACTTCGTCGCGCGCTACGGCGGCGAAGAGTTCTTGCTGATGATGCCCGAGACCGAAACCGAGGGCGCGGTCGCGGTGGCGCAGCGCATTCGCACGAAGCTCGAGAATGAGCAGCTGGCCACGGGATCGATCACGGTCAGTATCGGCGTCGCCGCCTTCCCCGGCAACGGCGACGCCGCCGAAGCGCTCATCGCCGCCGCCGACGCCGCGTTGTACGAAGCGAAGCACGCGGGCGGCAATCGCGTGATGGTCGCGCGTCGCCAGCGCGTGTCCGCCCCGAAAACGCCCTAGCGCCGCCGCCCGATCAGGTTCTGGTGGATCCAGCCGGGCCTGTTCATCTGATCGTTGACACGGACCCACTGATCGACGTACGAGTACGCCGTGAGCTCTGCACCGACATCGAGTGTGTACGACACGCGGAAATTCGGGCCCGGCCCTTCGCGCACATTGGCGCGCCCCGTCGCCTGGAGGTGCAGCGGCAGTGCGAACGGCACCTCGCCGGCGCGTGGCTTGACCCGGTCGTCGCTCACGAGTCGCCCCTGCCCCGCGGCGGCGGCGTTCTTGGCTTCGTTCGCGAGATACAGCGCGCCGCCGTAATTCTGCCGATTGAATTCGACGGTCGCGAGCTGCAGCAGCTGGGTCCCCTGGCTCAGCTCCGGCGGCGCCGGTGCGATTCCCCCACCGGTACCGGTGCGCAGCGACTGTAACGCGATCTCTGCCTCCGCCATTCCGGACGCGGCCTCCGCGCGGGTGGCGAGCGATTGCAGCTTCGCCATCGCGCGCACCACGTCACGCCGCGCGTCGTCGAGCCGAGTCTGCAGCTCCTCGACCTGTGCCCCCTGCTCCAGAACTTTCAACTCGAGACGCGCGGCGCGGGATTCCAGCGCCGTATCCCGAACCACTCGGGACGTGTCGCGGGTCGTACGGACGGGCGTTGCAGTTCCCGGATGCGGGTTGCGACACGCAGCGCCCAGGAGCGCAGCCACAATAAGGAAGGGGCGCATGGGCGACTAAATTGCAACGCGGCACCCATTCTTACAACCAGTTGACTTCGCTCCGCGCTCTAGTAATGCTTCGGGCGAGCGAAGGGGCCGCGGCACGGTGCCGTGTGCTGGACACCAGTGGACTGATCCGAGGACCTGGGCTATCGCCTGCGGTCCTCGTTTCGATTCTGGTGAGCGCTCTCACCCTGGAAGGGCCCATGGAAGTGACGCTGAACGAGACCGATCGACTGGAAGTCGTGCTGAAACGATTCCGTCGCGACGTCACAAAGGCGGGGCTGTTTCAGGACATGAAGCGGAAACGCTTTTACGAGAGTCCCGCCGTTCAACGGCGGCGCAAGAGCAAGGCTGCTCGCCGCCGGAAACGCATCTAGCTAGGAGTAACGAACAGATGGCACGCATCACCGGTACCGTGAAGTGGTTCAATGACGCAAAGGGGTTTGGATTCATCACGCCGGAGAACGGCGGCAAGGACTGCTTCGTGCATCACACCGCGATTCAGGGGGAAGGGTTCAAGTCGCTGACCGAAGGCCAGCGCGTCGAGTTCGAGATCGTGCAGGCCCAGAAAGGCCCCGCGGCCCAGAACGTCGTGAAGCTGTAACCGCTCACGGCACCCGAAAGCGACACGGCGCTCCGCACGAGCGCCGCGTTCGTTTTCGGGCCCGGTCTGGCGTTCCCAGGGTTAGACGCTAATTTTATCATCTCATCCCAAAGGATGAGACGGGAACCTTCTCGGCAGGTTTGACTAATACCGGTGAATTTGGACACACCTCCACCCCGCCGTACGCCTCGTCGCGAACGAGGGCCGTCAGGCCAATGACCACGAAAAGAATTCACATCCTGGTAATCGAGGACAACCGGCTGCTGCGCGATGGCCTCGCGGCGCTCCTCGAGTCGCAAACCGAGTTCAAGATCGTCGCCTCCGCGGAGGGCGCCTCCGCGGCGCTGCAGCGGCTCCAGGAGCACAAGCCCAACGTCATCCTGGTGGATGCCGCACTCGGCCGTAACCGCAGCCAGCGTCTCGTGGAAAACATCAAGGAGGCCGCCCCCCATTCCCGCATCATCATGATGGACATGCAGCCCGAGGAAGAAGACGTCATCGACTTCATCAAGCGCGGCGCCAACGGCTTCATCGCCAAGGATGCGACGCTCGAGGACCTGGCCAACACGATCCGCCAGGTGGCGAATGGCGGCGACGTCGTCCCGCCGGCACTCACCGGCACCCTGCTCTCCCATATCGCCAAGCAGGCCTCGGTGCTGCGCAACACGCCGATGATGGCCTCGGTGCGCATGACCAAACGGGAGCAACAGATCACCGATTTGATCGCGGAAGGATTGAGCAACAAGGAAATCGCGCAGCGGCTCAACATCGCGACGTACACGGTGAAGAGTCACGTGCACAACATTCTGGAAAAGCTCGCGCTGCACAGCCGGCTCCAGATCGCGGCGCACGCGCACAAGAAAACCCCACCCAAAGGCGACCGCAGAAAGTTCGTCCGCTAATATGAGACGGGGTGCACTCCTGGCCGCCGCTGCGCTGGTCGCGGGCTGCGCAGTCAACCCCGCGACCGGCAAGAGCGAGCTGATGCTCGTCAGCGAGTCACAGGAAATTCAGATGGGCCAGCAGTCGGACAGCAGTGTGATTCAGTCCATCGGCCTCTACCCCGATCCCGCCCTTCAAGCGTACGTCTCGGACCTCG
>DAIQBJ010000096.1:0-2808 GCA_036781225.1 Gemmatimonadales bacterium
GGAGGAGCATGACTGAGGCGGACGAGCGCGTGCCCGACGAGCCGCTCGAGTCGCTGCTCGACGTGGAGGACCTCGACCAGCACGAGGACACGCGCGACACCAGCCGGGCCAACCTTGCCGTCTACCTGAACGAGATCGCGCGCATCCCGCTGCTGACTCGCGAGCAGGAGATCG
The DNA here is from genome assembly GCA_036781225.1 of Gemmatimonadales bacterium. Taxonomy (GTDB): domain Bacteria; phylum Gemmatimonadota; class Gemmatimonadetes; order Gemmatimonadales; family GWC2-71-9; genus 20CM-2-65-7. The sequence continues at coordinate 175 of DAIQBJ010000096.1, forward strand.
ATCTCGCCCGCCGCGTCGCCGCCGGTGACGAGACCGCCAAGCAGCGCCTGGTCGAGTCCAACCTGCGCCTCGTCGTGCAGGTCGCGCGCCGCTACCTCAACCGCGGCCTGCCGCTGCCGGACCTCATCGAGGAAGGCAATCTCGGCCTCATGCGCGCCGTCGAGAAGTTCGACGCCGAGCGCGGCGTGCGCTTCTCGACGTACGCGACGTGGTGGATCCGCCAGGCGGTGACCCGCGCGCTCGCCAACCAGGCGCGCACAATCCGGCTGCCCGTGCACGTCGAGCTGCTGCTGACGCGCTACGCGCGCGAGCAGCGCCGGCTCACCCAGGCGCTCGGACGTCCGCCCACGACCGAGGAGATGGCCAAGGCGCTCGACACTAGCGAGCGCGAGATTGCTGAGCTGGAGGCGGTGCGGCAGCATCCCGTCTCGCTGGACGCGCCCGCGGGCGGCGAGTCGACGGCCACGCTGGGCGATCTGATCGCCGATCGTGCGGCCGTGCCGGAGAGCTTCGCCGAGCTGTTTCGCGATCGTTCGGATCTCGTGTCCGTTTTCGACGATCTGGCCGCCAACGAGCGTACCGTGCTGCGCCGGCGGTTCGGGCTGGAGGGCGACGAGCCCGAAACCCTGGAGGCGATCGGCCAGCGGCTGGGGCTGAGCCGGGAACGCGTCCGGCAGCTCGAAGGCAGCGGCCTGCGCAAGATCCGGGCCTTGCTCAAGGCTCGCGGTATCGACGCCAGCGATTTAGCGTAGGATCGCACCGTGCACGAAGACCGGGTGGCCGAGATCCACGAATACCTGATCCGGCGCATCCCGGACGTCCGGGTCACGAGCTATTACGACTTCGACCGCGACGCGCAGCGCTTCCGTATCCGGCACGGGCGGATGGCCACCCACATCATGTTCGTGGACGAGGCGGCGGTGAACCAACACACGCGCGACGAGCTCAATCACCTCCTCGACAAGGCCATCCACCACCTGCGGCTGACGGCGCCCGAAGTCCAGGTGCGCGTGACCCGGCGCGGCGTCGACGTCCAGCAAGCGGAGCACTGAGGCGGCTATGAAATCCTCGGAGGTTCTATCCGACGCACAGCGCGTCGCCGACGACGCGGTCCAACTTCGTCGCCGCATCCATCGTCATCCCGAGATCGGCCTCACGCTGCCGCGCACGCAGGCCGTCGTGCTCGAGGCGCTCGACGGCCTGGGGCTCGAGACGCAGACCGGTAAGCGGACGACCTCCGTCCTCGCGCGGCTACGAGGCAGCAAGCCGGGGCCGACGATCTTGTTGCGCGCCGACATGGACGCGTTGCCGTTGCGCGAGGACACGGGTCTGCCATTCGCATCCGAGGTGGACGGCGCGATGCATGCGTGCGGCCACGATGCGCACGTCGCCATGCTGATCGGCGCCGCGCGCGTACTGGCGCGCCGACGCGCCGAGCTGCCCGGCGACGTGCTGTTCATGTTCCAGCCCGGCGAGGAGGGCTACCACGGCGCGCGCGTCATGCTGGAGGAAGGGTTGCTCGATGGGGCAGGGGCGCCGACCGGCGCCTTCGCGCTGCATGTCACGCATCGCCAGGAGGCTGGAGTCATCACCACGCGTCCCGGGCCGATGCTGGCGTCCGGCGACACCATTCAGATCACTGTGCGCGGCAAGGGAGGCCACGCCTCGGCGCCGCACGATTGTCTGGATCCGATTCCGATCGCCTGCGAGATCGTGCAGGCGTTCCAGACGCTCGTCACACGTCGCGTGAACGTCTTCGATCCGGCGGTCATCACGATCGGCAAGATCGAGGCGGGGACCACGCGGAACGTGATTCCCGAAACCGCGCATCTGCTCGGCACCGTGCGCACGGTGTCTGAGGTGACGCGCGAGCGCGTGCTGGAGGGTGTGCGCCGCGTCGCCGACGGCATCGCCACCGCTCACGGCGCCGAGGCGGCAATCGAGTTGATCCGCGGCTACCCCGTCACCTCGAACGACGCCGGCTTCGCCGAGTTCGTGCTGGACACCGCGCGCGACGTGCTGGGCGCCGAGCGCGTCACGCCGATGCGCCACCCGGTCATGGGCAGCGAGGACTTCTCGTATGTGCTGGAGCGCATCTCCGGCGCGATGGCCAATCTCGGCACGCGCCCCGCGAGCGGCGAGGTTTACCCGAACCACTCCAACCGCATGATGCTGAACGAGGCCGCGCTGGCGTCGGGCATCGCGCTGCATGTGGCGGTTGCGCTGCGGTTCCTCGAGCGCGGCGGTGCGATCGGCGGTCGCAGCGCGGGATAGACCGGGCGGCGGGACCGCGCAGCGTCCCGCCCCGGGAAAGGCGCCGTCTTCCCTCAGTGAGTCCGTCCCGAGCTTCCGACTCTTCTACCGCGGCGTGACGTGGCTCGAGCCAACGTTGCCACGTCGAGCTGACGGACTCGGAGGTCATCGAGGGTCGGCTCCGCGATCCGGTCTGCCGCGCGCTCGCTTGAAATCAGCCGTCCGATCCGCGGATCGACGGTCCTCACGCCGCAGTGTCGCGCGCTTCTACGAGCGGAGCAGCCGCTTCGTGAGCGGGGCCGGCTTGGGTGTGAGCGGGCCGCCTAGCTGAGCCGGAAGCGGGCCCCCGCCGCCAGCACCGTCCCGAGGAGCCCCGCGGTC
>DAIQBJ010000096.1:2908-9873 GCA_036781225.1 Gemmatimonadales bacterium
GGAAGCCGAGGGCGGCACGGAGCAGGCGGGCGCGCGTCACGTCGTCCCGGACAGTGCGGTGCGTAGGTGGAGGCGAAAGATCGCGCCTCCCGCTGGATCATTCGCCACAAATAGGCGACCGCCGTGGGCCTCTACGATTGCGCGGCTGATTGTCAACCCTATGCCCAGTCCTTCCGGTTTGGTGGTGAAGAACGGCTCAAAGATCCGATCGAGGTCGCTGTCTGAGATGCCCTTGCCCGAGTCGCGCACACCCAGTTCGACATAGGGTGCGCTCGCGACGGAGGTCCACACAGTAACCGTTCCCGTAGAGACTCCTCCTCCGTTCGCGGCGGCTGTGATGGCGTTGGTGACGAGGTTCAAGATGACCTGCTGAATCTGCACCATATCGCCGTAGGCAACGGGCAGCTCGGGCGCAGGGAGGAAATCGATGGTTACCGCATTCAGCAGCGCGTCGTTTTCGACGAGGCGGATCGTGTTCGCCGCGAGATCATTGAGCTCAAGCGGCACGATGAGGAAGTCGGTCTTCTTGAGCAAATGCCGCATGCCCCGGATGACCTCGCTCGCTCGCTTGTCATCGGAGACGATGTCCACGAGACACCCTCGGAGCTCATCGAGATCCGGCTGCGGCTCTGCCAACAGCCGTTTCGCCGCCTGCGCGTTGGCGAGAATCCCCGCCAGCGGCTGGTTCAGTTCGTGCGCCATCGATGACGCGAGTTGGCCCACGGCGGCAACACGGTCGAGATGGGCGATCTGATTCAGCTGGCTCTGCGCGGTCGCCTGGACACGCTGCAGCGCCGCCTGAGCCTCGCGGCGGCGCCGACGCTGTACGAGCAGCGTGACGATGAGCACCGCCTGCGCCCCGATGAGCGCGACCGCGCTCACGACGTGCCAGCGGTACGTTTGCCAGAGCGTCGGCTCGCGGAAGATGACCTGGCTGTCCTCCGGTAGTCGCCGCTCGTCGAGGTTCCAGCGCGCGAGTTGGCGGCCGTCGAACCGCGGCACGCTCGTCGCGAAGCTCGGCACTGGCGCGGACGGCGCCGCCTCGCCACGCAAGAGCTTTGCCGCCATCGTCCCGGCATCGCGGCCGATGTCCTCGAAGTCGATGACCGACCCGCCCACAGCTCCCTGCCCCAGCGCGAGGGTGACCTGTGCGAAGGCGGGACGGTTCGCCGCGTTCGAGACGTTCGGGACGACATCAGTACCGTAGAAGCGCCGGCCGGCGCCATCGACCTGATAGCTGGATAGCACGATGACGGTGTGCTCGGGCAGGTTCGACACGCGAGCCAACACGTCTGCGATCGGAAGCCTGGTGAGGTCGATGACGTCGAGGCCGCCCGCCTTCGACACCGCTTGCCGGATCATGTCGTGGTAGGACTGTTCCACTGGGCTGGCGCCCCCGACGAGAGCGACGTGCCGCGTATCGGGAAGAAGCGTTCGCGCCGCGCGCAGCGTCCCCTCCATGTCGAAGCGGATCGTGAGGATCGCGAAGCCAGGAGGTAGCTGCAGGTCGCGCACGCTGCCCTCGTCCACCCCGCAAACGACGACCGGGGTTCCCGGCCACAGCTCGTCACGCGTGCGAAGGATGAACCGAAAGGGGTCGGGGAACGCCGCCACGATCATGTCGAAGCGCTTATTTCGGTACTTCAAGCCGTACATCGTTCGGAGTCGGCGCTCCTCTACTTCCGGCGAGTCGTAGAGCGCGACGTCGACGTGCTCGACCTCGATGCTCACCCGGAACGACCACTCGAACTGCAGCACGGCGCGGACGCCGGCGGCGATCGCCGCCGCGCCCGGCGAGCCGGGCTGGCCCGGTAAGAGGATAAGGACAGACGGCTGAACAGGCGCCGTACCGGTGGCCGCAGCCGCCCCGAACCAAGCGCCGACCACAAGTGTCGTGAGCGACCAGGCGAGTAGGTGCCGCCCCAAGCGCACAAGGCCGCAGGCTAGCACGGCGATCCGGCGCCAGCGCTTACGACCAAGGTCCAGTCTTGGCGATGCACAGTCGCCGCACAACGGGAACCGCTGCACGTCGACCGAGTTTTCACGGAGCGCCGGCGGTGAAAACGGGCCGGCGTTCAGCACACGATCAGCACAAAATGCTAGAATCTAACGTCAGTGCCGCGTAAGTCCCTATGGCCCCGTAGCTCAGGTGGATAGAGCAGCAGTTTCCTAAACTGCGTGCCGGGTGTTCGAGTCACCCCGGGGCCACCAATCTCTGAACATTAATCTCTGAACGCTATAGAGGCTCGCCAAGTTGGTGCCCGCCGTGAACGTTCTCGTCGGAGAGTTGTAAGATGCGCCGCCTGAGGCAGAAGCCGCTACGCCCGACTCAAACGGCGTGTTGGGTCACGGCCCGCCTTTGCCGTGACTTCCAATCGCCTTGACTTTGAACAAGAACGGCACCCAAGGTGCCGTTCTGTTGTAAAGGATTCGATCCGGACAGAGCCGCTCACTCAGCCTTGCGGCGTCGTAGGCGAGCGGCAAGGCCGACAAGCCCGCAACCAAGCAGAACCAACGAAGAAGGTTCCGGAGCCACCGTCGTAGTCTGGAACGGAAGCGCAATGCCAAGAAGCGCCGGCGCCCCACAACATTCGCCATAGACGAGATCGAAAGCAAACGTGCCGCTAGGTCCCGTATACGTGGCTGGGGTGGTTGTAAAGCCCGTTGGGCCGGGAGCGTTGATGACGAGGACACTGCCGATCTGGAGCTGTAGTCCGTCGTCATGGCCAGCCTGGAACATTTCGCCGTTTGTGACCGTAACAGTGCCGGTGAATTCAAACACCGTATTGTTGAGGTTGGCAGCGAGAGCGGCTGCCGAGCCTGTCAGGATCGTGGCACCACCAGTCGCCAGAAAGCCACCAAGCGTGTAACCGTTGGCGGCGGCACTGCTATTGAAGCAGAGCGTGTCCCCTACGAATATTCCCGTACAAGCGGCATTGGTCGGCGAAGGAACGCTGAAGGTGGCGTCAGCCGCGCCATGCGTAAAACCGATTACCGCATTGCTGTTGGCAGGATTGTTTAAGTATGCGGAGCCGACAACGTCTGCGAGGCACGTCGTCGAGATAAGCAGCGTGAGGCAAAGTATGCCAGCGCCCAGTAATTTGGCGTTCGTCATCTGATTTTCCCCCCGATGCCACCCCGGGCATGCTATGTGCCAGTATCGTTTTGTCAGCAACTTAGACATGGTCCGACCGTTGACCGTAAAAAATCCCAACACCGCGAAGAGCGCAATTCGAGTTGGCTGACCTTGACTTTCAACTCTCTGCGATCAAACAGACGGGCACGGTGATGCAGCTACGTCGCTTGACCGATGGGCGTTCAAGTATCCACGATTCGATACGGTTTAGTGGAATCGCAGAGACACTCGGGCGACTACCCGAACCACCAGACCAGGCAGACAACATGAAGAAACCGTCAGATATGTTTAATCCTTGCTTAACAGAATTTCGGAAATAATCTCGACTACGTTCTGATTCTTGCCTGCCTCCAGCTGTGACGAAAGGCACGCCAAATGAGACCTCGCAGGACGGGGTGTCGGAAACATTCTCATTTCCCGACAGTCGCGCATTTACGTTTGGCGCTTTGCCCGCGTGGACTTGAAGAAGACGATCGTAATAGGCCTTGTCGGCGGCGCCCACGCTGCGTCGGCGGACGCGTTGTCGATGTGCTCGCGGGCGGGACGATCATCGAGGGTGATAAGAGGTTAAGCAACGTCACCGCCAGTTGTACTCCGTCCCCCTGTCCGTCGGCGACCTCGTTCTCAACCTCGTACGGGCCTCAGACGCGTCAGGCAGTTTTGGGATTCGTTTCGAGCGGCTCGAGTAGGAGCGGAACGACTGACGGATAAAGGGGGCAGACGATCGGGAGGCACAGCAAAATGCGCTGGAAGCGATGCGGGGTGAGATGTGCAACTGTGGTTGGATATCAACAGAGTACGGAGGCACCGTCGAACAGCACGCTCAGGAGATCGCAGCGGTAGCGAAGCGAAGTGGTTGAGCGAAGGAACGAGGCCGCACGGCTCGCGTACCAGGCATTCATCAGACGCCTGAACGAGTATTCGGCAAAGCGATGCGACGACGTTACTCCTCGGACACGGATTCTGCGGTCCCGAGTTGCCTGTTGACGAGAGCGTCGCCATTCACGCGACGTGCGCTCCGACCGCGCTGAATAGTGCCACCGAAGCGAACAGGTTCGAGCGCACGGACGATGTCGGTCCGACCTGACGTGCCCTGCCGCGGCCAACACCTTCGTTGTGTTCGTTTCGTCAACACTACGCGCCGGACAGGTAGCCAGCCAGTAGCCGATTGAGCTGAGCCCGCGTGCTGTACTCGAAGACGATGCCCGCGTCTGTCACCATCTCGCTCCTCCCGCTTCGCGCTCCTCCAGGTTCGCGAACGTCTGCCGTGAGGCCCGCTGCGTAGCTCGCCATGGTGTTGTCTCCCGTGCCGTGTCGCCGACGATAGAGTGGGCGTAACTCGCCATGTTCAGCGCCTCGCTGCCCGGCACAAGGTCGCATTGACGCGCTCGTTGTTCGCGCCGTATCGTGGAGCAGAACGGCGGGATTGCACGCCCTCGGTATCCGGCGGCTCCACGGGTATCTTTGGGTCGATGTGCATCGGAGCAGAAGTGGAGATGCCCCGATGCGTATCGCACGCCGGCTCGTCGTAGCCATGTCCGTCGTGGTAGTCGTTCAAGCGTTCGCGCCTGTTCCGTCCGTCGCGTTTCATTTAGATCCTCCTCTCACACCCGAACCCCCGTTCATTGTCTGCCAGGACCAGACATATGCTCTCTGCGCCGCCGCCAGCTGCTTCGTGTACAACCTTGTCGCCTACTGCCAATGCGAGATCGAGAAGGGTGACAGCATCAGCCTCCAACTCTCCTTCTCAACCTCCACTGGAGAGGAGAACGTCTGTGATGTGAACGCGCAAGGCAAGACCAATGGGTTCATGGTGAGTACGTTCAGCCTTCCGCCTGCGGTCCTGAAGGGTGGCCCCTCAGCGGTCTACACTTGTCCTGGAACGGCCAACGAGGGCAGTGGCGTACCAGCGCCGGTCAACTACGGTCAGTGTGATGGCGGCATTGGCTTCACCAGCACCACGAGCAAGACGTTCCCGGGCTTTGAGGGCAAGCTCCACAAGGAGGTCATCGCCTCCTGTCCGATCGCGACCGACAAGACGCTGGGCAGCTCGAATGCCTTCGGCTATCAGGTGTTCGGTCCATATCATCCGCAGGCGCCAGTCGGGCAGCGATGCGACGCCACCGGTTGCGCCTCGTGCAGTGTGCCGAACCCCGAGGCCAATGGCAGCATCATCCCAGTCGGCGCCCCGACAGGAGTCGGGAAGTTCCTCACGCAACAGCTGACCGGATCGGTCCCGGCTATCAACGAGTGTCTCTGTCAATGCCCCGAGAATGGGCCCTGCACGGTGCGAGAAGACACCACCCCATAGCGGACCCGACGCCACGGCGGCGTGCGACTGACGTAGTCGCTTCACCCGCCGCAGTGCGCGTGATGCGGCCACCCACGGTGGCGTGACGTGCTGGGGGGTCTCTGCCTCTGCGGGAAGTTCGAGTTCGAGTACCACATCAGCTCTTCAGCGCGACGGTGGCGGTGCCGTTGGCTGCGTGGCGGTGTCGTTGAGGCGGTGTGCGCGGGGACCGCGCTGAACAGCTCCGCCGAATCTAACAGGCTCCAGCACCCGGAGAATGTCGGTCCGACCGTGCGTGCCTTGCCGGGGCCACCATATTCGTTGTGTTCGATTCGTTTACACTTCGGCCGCCGGCTAGGCAGCCGGCGAGCAGCCCGTCGAGCCGCGCCTGCGCGTTGTACTCCCAGACCACGCCGTCGGTTGTCTCCTTCGGCGTGACGGTGATAGGCGTCGCCAGCAGCGTCCGAAGGACATCTCGGCCCGTGGCAGGGTCGCGGTGAAGCAGGTCTTCTAGCTCCACGATCAACCGGCCGCCCGAGGCAACGAAGGGCGATGGTTTCGATGCCGAAGACGGACGAGGACGACGCGCGGAAGACGCTCGCGGCGTCGGTCGCTGATGTGGCACGCGCCGCCGAGCAAGCTACCGCAGCGGCTCGTCGAGCCGCGCCTGCGTGATACGCTCGGCGTGTGCGGCTCATCGGTTCGATTGTCAGGCGGGGGCGTGCGCTGCTGAACCGTCTCTTTCGACGATCCGAGCCGGATGTCGGCTCCGAGTTCCTGCGCTTGGCGCTGCAGTACTACATCGCCGGAAGGTCTGCGTGTTTCGCTTACTCGATGCCTGTCGCCGGCAACCTTCTCCATCATGCGGTCGAGATGGTGCTGAAGCACTTGCTCGCGGAGAAGGGCGTCACCGAGAGCGAACTGCACTACAAGTTCCGCCACGATCTGAAGAAGTTGTGGCGGACGACGAAGCACGCTCTCGCCGACGCGAGCCTGACCACGTACGATCCCGTCATTCGCATAATCGCGAGGATGTACGACGTGCGTTATCCTCGCCGAAGCTACTCTTTCCAGATGAGCATACGGAAAGAGCCTACGCGGCCGCCAACTGGGTCAGCGGCGAAGGGCCTTCGCCACTATCACCTCAGTCTGGAGGACGCCGACGAGTTGATGACGGCCCTGCTGACGAGAAGCACGACGCCAGAGTGGATCAGCGGGCGACTTGCTTCTGGCGACGCCAAGAGTCAGTACCTGCGCGAGAACTTCCACAGCTTCATCTGAGTCGGAGAGCGGTGGCCGCGGGCGCCGCCGCTTCTTCGTGGTTTCACGCTCCCGCGCGCAGTAGCTCGCCGTGAATCTGGTACGGCCGGACTCTCGTTGTAGTCGTCAGGGCAGGGAAGCGAGCCGTCTGCTCAGCAAGATCCTCAAGGCGTATTTCCTCGGTCGAGCTGCGCAAAGCGGGGTATCGCATCGCCGTTGGCCACGCGAAGGAAGGCAGAAGGTCTGCCCTCAATCAACTCTTTGGCGCGCGCCTTCTTA
>DAIQBJ010000097.1:0-9815 GCA_036781225.1 Gemmatimonadales bacterium
TCCGCAATCCTGCCGTCATGGTGCTGGTCGGCGGCTTCTTGCTGCGCGTCGTCATCCTGATGGCCTCCAACGGTATCCAGCACCAGATGGCGACCGCACTCGCACGATGAAAGCCAGGACACTGGTTGCGGCGTGCGCCGTGGGTATCAGTCTTATGGCATGCGCGAGCCCTGAAGCGACACGCACGCGCGGCGGCGGTCCCGGTGCCGACCTGGGCAACCACGGCGCCGTCGTGCAGGTCCACGCGGGCGCGAAGATGTATCACCGGACACCCTGCCGCACCGCCAAGGTCAAATGCTCTGGCCCCTTGCCAGACGCCGGCACGTAGCGCCCAACCCGCAGCTCGCACAACGCATCATCGAGGTTCGCACCAGGAACCCGGAGGCTGAGCGTTGGCTGGGATTGGTCGAGGCCGCGTTCGCCGAATCGGACAGTGATGTGTCCTGGGGCGACGCGGTGCTGACCATTGCGCCGGAGCGGCCCGTTCGCGCGCCCATCCTGCACCAGTCACGCATCGCCGTGCGCCGGCGTACCCTGCAGAGCTGGTTTCGCCGGGTGCTCGAGCTCGCGCTGGTCGATCACGCCGCTCGCGCACTCGCGCGCGGCGACGAGGCGGCGCGACTGCTCGAGGCGGCGGTGTGTCAGGACGATGATCGCGTCGACGCCATGGCGCAGAGCGCCAGTGTCGACACTGCGACCCTGCGCGTGGCGGCGCAGATGGTCGCCATCCCGCTGCTGCAGACATGCCGTCGCGCCCTGGCCGAGCAGTTACCCGCTGCCGCCGCCTGGTGGGAAGGCTACTGCCCGGTGTGCGGTGCCTGGCCCGCTCTGGCGGAGTTCCGAGGACTCGAGCGCAAGCGATGGCTGCGCTGCGGCCGCTGCGCCACCGGCTGGGAAGTCCAGTGGCTGCGCTGCCCCTATTGTGATGAGACCGACCACACGAGCCTCGGCTACCTCGCACCCGAAGAGGGTGAGACGACGCGCAAGGTCGAGGTCTGCGACCGCTGCAAGGGGTACGTGAAGGCCGAGCCGACGGTACGAAGCCTCGAGCCGTGGGAGATCGTGCTCGACGATTTGGCGATGGTGCCGCTCGAGGTAGCCGCGTTGGACCGTGGGTATCACCGGCCCCAGCGGCCGGGGTTCATGCTGCAAAGCACGATCGTGGCGGCCTGATGGATTCAGCCCGCCCGTCGGCGATCTGTCGCGAGCTCCTGAACGCGCTCGAGGCCTCCGAGGGACGGCGGCGCCGGCGCAAGCGCGACACCACGCCCGACGCGATCGGGCTCGAGGTCAAGCGTGCCTTGCTGGAGCGGGCGGTTGCCGCGGACCCCGAACCGGACCAGTTCGAAGGTTGGCTGCTGGCGCAATGCGCCGCCGCCGGACCGGCGGAAGGTGGCATCCGCGCGATGGCACTGTCGATCTTCGAGGAGTGGCGCCTGGCCCGGGACGCGACGGCTTTCGGGGATTGGCTGGCGCAAGGCGCGCCTTCGGACGACGCCCTGCGCGATGAGTAGTATCGAAATCCGGAACCTCAGCAAACATTTCGGTGAGCTGCACGCGGTCGACGGGGTCGATCTCTCGATCCATGACGGCGAGTTCCTGGTGCTGCTCGGCTCCTCGGGGTCGGGAAAGACCACCCTGCTTCGCATGATCGCAGGGTTGGAGCGGCCCACGGCTGGCGAGATCTACATCGGCGACGAGCGCGTCGATGGTGACGTGCCGCCCCGGGCCCGTGGGATCGCGATGGTCTTTCAGAGCTACGCACTCTACCCCCACCTCACCGTCTTCGGGAACATCGCCTTTCCCCTCGAGGCGAGCCGGATGCCGCGCGCGCAGATCGCGGAGAAAGTGCGCTGGGCGGCGGAACTGTTCGGCATCACCCGCTATCTCGAACGCTACCCGCGCCAACTCTCCGGTGGCGAGCGCCAGCGCGTAGCCCTGTGCCGCGCTTTGGTGCGCGATCCCAAGGTCTTCCTGCTCGATGAGCCGCTCGCGAACCTCGACGCCAAGCTGCGCAACACCGCGCGCGACGACCTGAAGCGCTTTCAGCGCGACATTCACACCACGACCGTGTATGTGACGCACGATCAGGTAGAAGCGATGGGCCTGGGCGACCGTATCGTGGTGATGGAGCGCGGAAAGATCCGCCAGGTCGGCACGCCCCAGGACGTGTATGACGATCCCGTCGACACCTTCGTGGCGACATTCGTGGGTCAGCCGCCCATGAACCTCCTCGACTCGGGTGATCCGTCCCTGCCGGCCCGTACGCTCATCGGCTTTCGCCCCGAGCATTTCCTGCCCCGCCAGGTGTTCGGCGCAGACGAGGACGTCCGCACGTTTCAATTCGCCGTGCGCCGCGTGGAGTTCCTGGGCTCCGACCGCTACGTGTACGGCACGGTCGCCGCGGCCGGGAGGGATGAGACGATCATCGCGAAACTGCCGGGTACCATCGGCCTGGCCATCGCGGAGGGGGCCTCGCAACCGTTCGCCGTGCCGCGGCGGGCGCTGCGCTACTTCGACGCCGAGACGGGATTGCGTCGCGCCCTATGACGCAGCGGCGGCACCTGGCCGACCGGGCCGACCTCCTGGGCGGGATGATGCTCGCCCCGGCACTGGTGTACGTCATCGTCCTGGTCGGCGGGCCGTTCGTTGTGGCGATCATCCTCAGCTTCAGCACTGCCACCGCCGGCAGCCTCAGCTTCGAGTGGGCCGGGCTCCACAATTATCGCGCGATCCTCGCCGACCCCATCTTCCTCCGCGCGCTGCGCAACACCGTGATCGTGACCGTCGGCTCGCAGCTGCTCGTCGTCGCGCTCGCGACGGCCGCCGCCCAGGTGTTTCGCGCCACCTTCCGCGGCAAGCCGCTCGCCCGGTTCGTGCTGCTCCTGCCCTGGGCCGTGCCCGTCTCGCTCGCCGCGATCGCGTGGACCTGGATCTTCGATTCCACCTTCAGCGTGCTCAACTGGACGCTCAAGGTCGCGGGACTGCTGCACGGCTGGCTGTACTGGCTCGGCGACCCCGCGCTCGCGCTCAGCGCCATCATCATCGTCCAGGCGTGGCGCATTTTCCCCTTCGCGACCGTGATCGTGCTCGCCGGGCTGTCGTCCATCCCATCCGAGATCCTCGAGGCGGCCATTGCGGACGGCGCCGGCTTCTGGCGGCGGCTGTTCCGCATCGAGCTGCCGCTGCTCACGCCCGTCCTTGCGGTGGCCATACTGTTTGGCGTCGTCTACACCGCGACCGACCTGGGCGTCGTCTACATCCTCACGGGAGGCGGCCCCGCCAACACGACGCACGTCTTGCCTACTCTCGCCTTTCAACGCGGCGTGCTCGGCGCCGACCTCGGCCAAGGGGCCGCAATCGCGGTGTTTCTGCTGCCGTTCCTGATCCTTGTGGCGATTGCGATGCTGCGCCTGGCGCGGCGTACGGAGATCGGCGGCGGAGGTCGTGATGAACCGACGTGACGCGCGCCGCATTGCCAGGCGCGCTGGGCTATACGCCGCGGCACTCGGCCTGATGGTGTTCGCCGGGTTCCCTTTCTACTGGATGCTCATCACCACGTTCAAGCAGAACCGTGACCTGTACGTTGGGGCATTCGATACGTCGCACGTGCCGTGGATCTTCAACGATCCGCCGACCCTCGAGCACGTACGCCTACTCTTTGGCCAAACCGACTTCCTGCGCTGGGTGGCGAATACCCTGCTCGTCGTTGTGGTTGTGATCGTCATCACCGTCGCGGTAGCCGTGCCGGCGGGGTACAGTTTGGCCCGGCTGACGGGCCGCTGGGGCGAGCGGCTCGGCATGGGGATCTTCTTCACCTATCTCATTCCGCCGACACTGCTCTTTATCCCGTTCTCGCGAGTCGTCGCGCTGCTCGGTCTGCAGAACTCGCTCGGCGCATTAATCCTCGTGTATCCCACCATCACGATTCCATTTTGCACCTGGCTCATCATGGGCTTCCTCCGTTCCGTACCCTGGGACATCGAGGAGCAGGCGATGATCGATGGGTACAGCCGGCTGGCAGTGATTTTGCGGGTGGCCCCCCGGCTGATCCTGCCCGGCATCTTGACCGTGGTGGTCTTCACGTTCACGTTGGTTATGCAAGAATTTGTGTACGCGCTGACGTTTATCAGCTCGGTCGATCGTATGACCGTCAGCCTGGGCGTGCCGATCGCCCTGGTGCGTGGCGATGTCTACCATTGGGGCTCCCTGATGGCCGCCGCGCTGTTCACCAGCATTCCCCTCGCCATCATCTACAATCTGTTCATCGATCGCTTCATTCAGGGCTTCACCATGGGTGCGGTGAAGGGTTGATTCCCGTGCACAGCCGTTTCACCCCAGGAGGAAATCATGACAATGCGATCTGCGTGGTTCTTCCGGTTGACCACCCTCGGCATCCTGGTGATCGCGAGCGGGGCTGTACGATCGGTGCTTGCCCAACAGCCGACCGGTCAGGTGGTCAAGCTGGGAGAAAACGAGACGCTTACGATTGGCGGTTTCATCAACGGCACGTTGTTCATGAATTCTGGATTCTTCGCATTTGGCAACGGACAGAACGCGGAGTGGGCCACCGCGGCACAGCCCGCTACCGACAAGAACTACCTGGATGGCGACGTGCGGAACACCCGGATCAACTTTACGTTCGCGGGTGGACCCGTGCTGGGAAAATGGTCGCCGCGCGCCACGCTGGAGGGTGACTTCTTCGGCGCGTTTCCGGCGACGCCGGCCCCGCCCTTCGCCGATGAGCAGCCGCAATTCCGCATCCGGTTCGCGTACGTGGATCTCACGAACGGTCGCACGACCGTCCGATTCGGACAGTATTGGTCGCCGCTGTTCGGTGAGGTCCCGGTATCAGTGACCCACGTCGCCTTCCCGCTGGGTTACGGCGCGACCGGGATGATCGGTTGGCGTTACCCCGGCCTCTACATCTACCACGATCTCAACCCGGGCAAGCCGACGGTCATGCAGCTCGTGCTGAGCGCCTTCGAGGGGAGCGGCCCCGAAATCGGCGCGGGATCGGGAATCGGGACGGGCGAGGCGTCGGGCATGCCGCAGCTGGAGGCCCGGTTGAACTTCACGCACCGCAAGCCCAAGCTCAGTTGGAGCGCATACGTCGTGGGTCACCTGAGCTGGCAAGACACGACCGCCGTGGGCGTCGCGGGCGATAACCTCCAGGGCTCGGGCGTCGAGGTCGGCGGCAACGTGACCGCCAACAAGTTGACGATTCACGGCAACGCGTACACGGGGAAGGCAATGGGCCAGCAGTTTGCCCACATCACGCAGCAGGGGAACGTGAAGGGGTCGGGTGCGTGGGTGCAGGGCGGCTACGACTTCACGCCGCACTGGGGCGCCTGGCTGTTTTACGGCTTGGATGATCCCAAGGAGGGAGCCGACTCGCCAGGCCTGACGGGCAACTTCAGGGCCAAGAACGAGGACGTCTCGGGGATGCTGCGGTTCCGGGCCGGGCGCTACCAGGTCGGCCTCGAGTATTTCCAGGCTCATACGACCTGGGCGACCTCGGGCAAGCAGAAAGCGACGCAAGTCGCGCTGAGTGCGATGTACACCATCTAGCAGGTGTCAGGTGTCAGGTGTCAGGTGCTCACAGCGACCTGACACCTGACACCTGATACCTGGTACAGGGACACCGAATCTCATCAACGGAGGACAGATCCATGACCAGGCGGAAAGGGATGGATCGGCGGCAATTCGTCACCACGACCGGCGCCGCGGCGGCCGCCGTGGCCCTCGGCCCCACCATCCTGAGCAAGCGCCCACAGAAGACGCTCAAGATCATCCAGTGGAGCCACTTCGTACCGTCGTACGACGCGTGGTTCGATAAGTACGCCAAGGACTGGGGCACGCAGAAAGGCGTCGAGGTCACGGTGGACCACATCGCCCTGGCGGACCTCACGACGCGTGCCAACGCCGAGGTCGCGGCCCAGCAGGGTCACGACCTCTTTCAGTTTCTGTCGCCGCCGGGCGCGTTCGAGCCGCAGACGCTCGACATGGCCGACGTCGTCCAGGAGGCCGAGCGCGCGCACGGGCCGATCATCGATCTCTGCAAGCGCGCGACCTACAACCCCGTCACCCGCAGATGGTTCGGCTTCAGCGACAACTACGTGCCCGATCCCGGGGACTACCTGAAGAGCATCTGGACCGAGATCGGCATGCCGGACGGGCCGAAGACGTGGGAGGATCTCGTCACGGCGGGGCCGCAGATCAAGGCCAAGCATCCCGAGATCCAGATCCCGATCGGGATCGGCATGTCGCAGGAGCTCGACACCAACATGGCGACCCGCGCGATGCTCTGGTCGTTCGACGGCTCGATCCAGGATAAGGACGAGAATGTGGTCCTGAAATCCGATCAGGCGCTCGAGGCACTGAAATTCGGCGTCAAGCTCTTTCAGGCCGGCATGACGCCGGCCGTGCTGAGCTGGAATGCCGCGTCGAACAACCAGGCCCTGAACGCGAAGCAGACGACCTACATCCTGAACTCGATCTCGGCCTATCGCACCGCGCAGGACAACAAGCTGCCGGTGGCGGACGACATCTTCTTCGTCCCGGCGCTCAAGGGACCTCGTGGCACAGGCTGGGCCTGCGAGCACGTGATGGGCATCTACACCATTTGGAAGTTTGCGCAGAGCCCGGATGTAGCGAAGCAGTTCCTGCGCGACCTCGTGACGCACAACCGCGAGGCGATTTTGGCGAGCAAGTTGTACAACTTCGCTTCGTTCCCCGGTGCGCTGGCCGATCCCAAGACGGCGATGAAGGAGAAGCCCGCGGCCGGCAATACGTGGTTGCAGCAACAAATCTCGAGTGACCCGTTCGGCTCAAACCCACCGACCAAGCTGAAGCCCATCGGCACCGCACTCGAGTGGGCGACGAACATCGGGCACCCCGGCCCCGCCAACCCCGCCGAGAGCGAGGTGTTCGACACGTTCGTGCTGCCGACGATGTTCGCCAACGCCGCGACCGGCCGGATGCCACCCGAGCAGGCGCTGGACGAGGCTCACAAGCAGGTGAAGACGATCTTCGAGAAGTGGCGGGCGAAAGGATTGGTCGCGGGAGGATCGAAGGATAAGGCGTAAAGCAGGTGTCAGGGGTCAGAGGTCAGGTGTCAGATGGTCTCAAATCCTGACACCTGACACCTGACCCCTAACACCTGCTGTTACATCCGCGCGCCCGTCGCTCCCGCTGCCTCCGGCGCCCAGATGCGGATCTTCCGCGTCTCAGGCATCAGGAACAGGCTGAGCAGAAAGGCGACCGCCGGGACGGCAATTGGATAGACCAGGGCGTGACCGAGGCTCTGGGACATGCTCAGCCCGGCCGCCTGCGCCGAGACATATGCCGCGGTCGTGATCACGGGTACTAGTCCACCACCCCAGCCGTTGCCGATGTGATAGGGCACCGACACCGACGAATACCGAATCCGCGCCGGGAAGTACTCGGCGAGGAACGCACCGATCGGCCCGTACACCATGCCCACGTATGACACCATGATGGCGACGATCAAGATCGCCAACGCGTAGTTGGGGCTGGCCGGATTCGCGGCATTGCCGAGCGCGTTGTAGAGCGGGTAATAGGTAACGGAGGCGAGGAAGAATCCGGCGAGGATGATCGGCTTGCGACCGATCCGGTCCGAAAGCCAGCCGAAAAAGATGAGCGAGGGCGTGGCGATGAGCAGCGCGGCGCCTGTGAGGAGCGCCGGGCGCAAGACGTCCGGCTTCATCACCTGTTGCAAGAAGTAGAGCGCCCAGAACTGGCCGCTGTACCAGACGACCCCCTCGCCGATCACGACGACGCTGGCGATCAGGACGTATTTGATGTTCTGGCTGAAGAATGCTTCGCGCCAGGGACTGGTCGACGTCTGGCCTTTCGCTTTGATGTCCTGGAAGATCGGAGTCTCCTGCAGCCTCAGCCGGATGTAGATGGCGATCGCGACCATGAAGAGGGAAAGCACGAACGGGATCCGCCACCCCCACGCGGTGAAGGCTTCGGTACCGAGCAACTCGCGCGTCAGGACGATGACGACGAGCGAAACGACGATCCCCAGCGTGGGCGAGGTCTGCAGCCAGCCCGTGTAATAGCCTCGTTTCTCATCGGGGGCGTGCTCCGCCACGTAGGTAATCGCGCCGCCGTACTCGCCGCCGAGGCACAATCCCTGGATGAGGCGTAGCAGCAGCAGCAGAATGCCGGCCGCTGCACCGATCTTGGCGTAGCTCGGCACGAAGCCGATGAGCGCTGTGGCCAGCCCCATGCCGCTCAGCGTCACAAGGAATGTGTACTTGCGACCGACGAGATCACCGACACGGCCGAAGACCAGGGCGCCAAAGGGGCGAATCAGAAACCCGGCCGTAAACGTACCGACCGTTTTGATGAGCGCCGCCCCGGACGCACCTGCGGCAAAGAACTTCGTGGATAGAAGCGCGGCGAGGCTACCGAAGATGTAGAAATCGTACCACTCGATGACGTTTCCGACGGCGGCGGCGATAACAACTCGGCGAAGTTCCTTGGGGAGAGGAGGAGAGGCCATAACGTCCTCGCGTGGAGTGTGGAAATGTCCAGCTCAAGGGCGGATCATTCGACCTGCCCGAATTTCGCGATATCCTCCGGCAGCTCGTCTTTCGTTGCGACCGAGTCTTTCCCCTGCACCATGATGCGGATCTGCTCGACCACGTCCGGGTTCGCCAGCGTCGTCACGTCGCCGACATCGCGGCGATTCGAGATCGCGGCGAGCACGCGGCGCATAATTTTTCCGGAGCGCGTCTTGGGCATGTCGGGCACGATGTAGACATGCTTGGGGCGCGCGATCTTGCCGATCACTTCTTCGTTGGCCTTGATCACGCGATCGACGATTGCCTGACTCGCTTGGACGCCCGGCTTGACGGCGACGTAGACCTCGGGCACGCGGCCCTTGAGCTCGTCCTGCACCGGCACGACGGCCGCCTCCGCGATCTCGGGAACCGTGAGACACGCCGACTCGATCTCCTTGGTGCCAAGCCGGTGCCCGGCGACGTTGATCACGTCGTCCACCCGGCCGAGGATGCGGAAGTACCCGTCGGCCGCCTGCAGCGCCCCATCACCGCACATGAACGGCCAATCGCGCCAGTCTTTGCTTTTGGGATTCTTGTTGTATTTGCCGAAGTAGGTCTTGACATAGCGGTCGCGGTCGCCCCAAATCGTCTGCATGATGCCGGGCCACGGATTGCGGATACAGATGTTGCCTGCCTTCCCGGAGCCCTTGGGGACCTCCGCGCCGGTCTCGTCGTAAATGACCGGATGAATCCCCGGCGCCGCGGGACCGCAGCTCCCCGGCTTCATCGGGTGAATCGCCGGCATCGTGGTGGCGAGAAATCCTCCGGTCTCGGTCATCCACCACGTGTCGGTGATCGCCGCTTCGCGCTTGCCGACCTCGTCGTAATACCAGCGCCACGCTTCCGGCTCGATCGGCTCGCCCACCGTTGTCATCGATTTGAAGTGGTATTTGTACTTGCGCGGCTCCTGCGGACCCAGTTTGCGCAGCATCCGGACGGCGGTCGGCGCGGTGTGGAAGATGTTCACCCGTAAACGTTCGGCGATGCGCCACGGCCGACCCGCGTCCGGGAACGTCGGCACGCCTTCGTACAGCACGCTCGTCGCCGCGTTCGCCAGCGGGCCGTACACGATGTAGGAATGGCCGGTGATCCAGCCGATGTCCGCCATGCACCAGTAGACGTCTTCGGGATGAATGTCGAGCACCCACTTGGACGTGGCGGTGACGTACGCGAGATAGCCCGCGATGCCGTGCTGCGCGCCCTTCGGCTTGCCGGTGGTGC
>DAIQBJ010000098.1:0-9783 GCA_036781225.1 Gemmatimonadales bacterium
GCAGCGCGTCATACTCGGCGATGAGGCCGAGGGTGGGGCCATTCGCGCCGGCGGGCGAGGTCCAGGTCGCCGTGAAGGCCGTCTGCATCCCCGCGACGCCGGTGTCCACCGTGAAGCCGTAGCGGCGGAGCAGCGCCGTGAGCGTGTCCACAGCCTGGAATTCGTGCCAGCCGACTTCGGGATGATGACCGATCCAGTCGGACACACCCTGTAGCTCGCCGGACCAGAGCGCGGCGACGCGGGCGAGCACGCGATCGCGCCCGGGGTCGTTGCGCGCGGCGAGACGCTGGGCGGTCTCGGTGGGCTTGAGACGCGCTTCGAGCGAATCGATGCGTCGGAGGATGGCGGCGGCGGCTTCGCGTTCGGTATCGGTGGTTTGTGCACCGGCACGGATCGTGACGAAAACAAGGACTATGACAGCGATGACGACGGCACGGCCCATGGAAAACCTCCCTTTCAATTAAAGCCTGGTCTCCGCAGCAATCCGATGGCCCCCGAGGGGCGTAGAGAGAATGTCCGCTCTGCGCCCGTTGCTTCTTCTCGAATCGGAGGACCACATGCGCCGGAAAGCCTCGATCCTCACCGCCGGCCTCGCACTCATGGTGATCGCCGGAACGGCGGCCATCGTCAAGTACGCCGCCGCCTCGGATCACCAGGACACGCCGGAGGTTGAGCTGAGCCAGTTCCTCGACATCAACGACGTGTTCGTGTTTCCGGGCTCGACGCCCGATCGCCTGACGCTGGTGCTGACCACCGCTTCGCCGCTCACGCCCGCGAAGTCCGTGACGGCGTCGTTCGACCCCGACATCCTGTACCAGATCAAGATCGACAATACCGGCGACGCAGTCGAAGACCGGGTGCTGCAATTCACCTTCGAGGGCACGGGGCCAAACCAGGTCGTCCACATGCGTGGACCCGTGGCACCCGCGCTGACAGGCACCGCGACCCGCGTGGTCGATGCACCCCCCACGCTGAGCGGCTCCGTCAACACGGTGCTCAATACGGCCTCCGGTATTCAGCTCTACGCGGGGCTGCGCGACGACCCGTTCTTCATCGATCTCGAGCAGTTCTTCAAGATCATCCCGGACCGGGCGCCGGTGACCGGGCCACTCTCCAAGATCGGCCCCAAGCCAGAGGCGACCGCCTTCCGCTCGCCGGGGATCGATTTCCTACGCGGCTTCAACGCCCTCGCCATCGTGGTCGAGCTGCCCGAGTCGATGCTCTTGCCCCCGGGCGGCGGCGGTGCTGATCCGCAGATCGGTGTATGGGCAACCACGAGCCGGTAATCCGACATCACCAGAACCTTGAACGCGTGAGGAGAGGAGCAACACACATGATCAGCCCCACTCGATGGTTCCGCATGTTTGTGCCGCTCGTGTTCGCGGCGCTCGCCGCCTGCCAGGATGGGGGGGGGCCCGGCGTCGCGACCGGTCCCAGCTTCAACGTCACCGCGACCGGCGCTCGCGTGTTCACGCAACGCGACCGGCTCGGCAATCCCCTGGTCAGTGAAGTCATGATCAGAAAGGCCCGGCACCACCAGCACAACGCCGGGATGCCGAGCACCGACGTGGCGAACTTCCGGGACGACCTGACCGGCTTCATGACCGGCGTCGCGGGGCGCGACGCGGCGTACGCCAACGTCATCGCCGGTGCGCTACTGCCGGATATGCTCATCACCTATCCCAAGCGCGACGGGAAGCCCGTGTTCTGGTTGAGCTGGGTGTTCGGCGGCTTCGGGGGACGGTCGCTGCCCGACGACGTCGTTGACATCGGACTTGGCGCGCTGTTCGGCGACCTGCTCGGCAATACCAATAACGTGACGCCGGGGCTCACGACCGATAACGTGAGCGCGAACGACAAGCCGTTCAGCGGGACGTTCCCGTACCTGGCCGCCCCAACCCTGCCGTGAATCGGACCCACGCGCTCGCCCTCGTCCTCGTCGTCGCCACTCTTGCCGGTGGGGCGGTCGGCGCTTCACGCGCCGCCGCCGCCTCTGCCGAGCGGGCGAACGCGGCGGCGCGGGCGCGCGGCGAGCGTGCTGCGCTTGACCAGGATATCGCGTTCTTCGAAAAACGGGTCGCGGCGGATCCCATCGGCGCCGCCGACCGGGGCCGGCTCGCGGCGCTGTACCTGCAGCGCGGGCGGGAGACCGGCGACTTCGCGGATTACCGGCGTGCGGAGGACCTGGCGCGTCGCTCGCTGGCGTTACGGGTGGCTCACAACGCCGGCACCTACGTTGTCCTCGCGTCCGCGCTGCTGGCGCAACACCGCTTCACCGAGGCACTTGCCGCCGCCCGTGCGCTCAACGCGCGCGATCCCGATGTCCCGTCCAACCAGGCGCTGCTCGCGGAGATCGAGCTCGAGCTAGGGTCTTACGATGCGGCTCGCGTCTTGTTCGACTCGCTGGCGCGCTCACCCCACGACCTCGGGATCGCCCCACGACTGGCGCGCTGGGCAGAGCTCACCGGACGGACCGACGTCGCGCGGCGCTTGCTCGAGCGAGCGCTCGCCGACGCGCGGTCGCGCCGCGACCTCCCCGCCGAGCAGCTCGCCTGGTTTCATCTGCGCGTGGGTGATTTTGACTTACGGCACGGCCGGCTGGCCGAAGCCGACTACGTCTTGCGCGCCGGCCTCACAGTGTTCCCCGGTGACTACCGCCTGCTCGCCGCGTTGACGCGCCTCGAAGCCGCGCGCGGCCACTGGGGGCGCGCCATCGCCTACGGTCAGGACGCCATCGCGGCCGCGCCCGATCCCGCGACGTTCGGCATGATCAG
Source organism: Gemmatimonadales bacterium (assembly GCA_036781225.1). GTDB lineage: Bacteria > Gemmatimonadota > Gemmatimonadetes > Gemmatimonadales > GWC2-71-9 > 20CM-2-65-7. The sequence goes on from DAIQBJ010000098.1 coordinate 2,775, forward strand.
CGATGCCTACACCGCGCTCGGCGACACGCTGAACGCGGCGCAGTACGCGAAGGCCATGGAGGTCGCGGTCCTGGGTCAGCCGGGTCAATGGCACCGCGCCTGGAGTCTGTTTCTGCTCGATCACAACAGGCGAGTCCCCGAAGTGCTGGCGCGCGTGCGGGCGGAGCTGACCACGCGCCGGGATGTGTACGGGTACGACCTCTTGGCATGGGCGCTCCATCGAGCGCACCGCGATCGCGAAGCGCGCGTGGCGATGACGCATGCGCTGGCGCTCGGCACCGAGGATCCACAGCTGCGCGCCCACGCAGCCGCGATCGACTCTGGGCTAGGGCACAGCCGATGAGCGAGCTCGCCACGTTCGTCACCCTCGGGTTCCGTCACATTGTGAACCCTGGCGCGCTGGACCACATCCTGTTCTTGCTGGCGCTCGCGGCGATCTACCGGCCACGTGACTGGCGTGACGCACTATGGGTCGTGAGTGCGTTCACAGTCGGCCACTCCGTGACCCTGGGGCTAGCCGTGACCGGCGTGCTCGTGCTGCCGACCTCGCTCATCGAGTTCCTGATTCCCCTGACCATCCTCGCGACCGCGCTCGAGAACATCGCCGTGCGCGAACGCGGCCGGGCGCTGTGGCACGGCGGCTACCGGCCCGCCTTCGCGGGCTTGTTCGGACTGGTGCATGGGGCAGGATTCGCGAATTACTTGCGCGGCCTGTTCGTCGACAACGTGGCGCTACCGCTCTTTGGGTTCAACGTGGGGATCGAGCTGGGACAGGTGGTGGTGTTGGCCCTCGCCGCCGTGTCTCTCGTGGTGCTGGACCGGATCCTCGTGTTCGCCGCGCTACCACAGCGGTCCGGGACGCTGAGGCTGCGCATCGTCACCGTTTCGGTCGTCGTGGCGCTCGTGGCGGCGCGCTGGGCCGTCGAGCGGAGCCCCTTCTAGCATGGGCGCCGTGATTGCCGTAATCGTGGCGCTGGCTACGCACCCCCTGCATACGACGCTCACACAGGTGGCGTACCGCGACTCTGACCGCACGCTGGAGCTCTCGGTACGGGCGTTCGCAGACGATTTTCGCGCTGCGCTCAAGGCGGAGGTGACGGATTCGTCGGCGGCCGCATACCTGCGGTCGACCGTCACCGTGTTTGACCGAAGCGGACGCGCGCTCCCCCTGGTGTGGTGCGGGCTGCGTCGCGTAGGCGACGCGTTCTTGTTCTGCCTGCGGGCATCGGTGCCCCCCGCCCAGGGGCCGAACGGGCTGCGGGGGCTGCGCGTGCACGTCTCGATCCTGTTCGATCGGTATTCAGATCAGATCAACATCGTCCAGGCGAGCGTTGGTGGCCGCCGCACCGCCCTGCTGTTCCTCTCCGGAGACCAGCCGAAGCCGCTTCTTTGATCACCAGGATCCGACGAGGAACGGTTGCTGCGTCGGCTGCGGCGAGCCGCCGGCCGGTTCTTCCGTCACCGCGCTGACCGCCGGCTTCACCCCGGCTGGCATCTGCAACGTGACGACCGCGCGGCCTGTTGGCGTCGAGTTGAAGACGCCGACGCTCACCGGTGCCCGACCCTTCTCGATCGCCCAGAGTTGATACGTGCGGCCAGCCGGCGCGGGCGGCAGATCGAATGCGGCGATGACCACGATGTTGCGAGCCCGGTTCCAATAGAGCCGCATCGACGGCGCCTTGCCGGTGGCTGCGAGATCCGTCGTGGCGACGCTGGAGTCGAGTAGCGCAGCCAGCACCTGCCGCGTACTATCGCGCTCGGCTTCAGCGGCAGCGAGCGAGCTGCGCAGCGCGCGCGCTTCGCTCGATGCCCGCCAGGCGCCGTAACTGCCCACCATCGCGACAACGACCGCGGCGGCCGCTGCCCAGATCAGCGCAGTCGGACGACGCCGCACCGGCAGCGGTCGCACTTCGCGCGCCCTGCGCAGCACGCGGTCGCGCAGCTCGGTTGGCGGCGCCGAGGGCGTCACCCCGTGCGCAAGCTGTCCCGTGACTTCGCGGAACCCCTGCACGTCAGCGCGGCATTCAGCGCAGGTCTCGAGGTGCCGCTCAAACTCGACACGCTCGGCCGGGTCCAGGGCCCCCACGGCGTAGGGCGCCGCGAGCTCCATCCAGCTGTGCCCGGTCATGGTTCCCCCACCCTCGAGACTCGTGGCGTGAGCGCATCGCGCAGCTTCTCCATGCCTGCCCGAAGCCTGGTCTTCACCGTGCCGAGCGGCTCCTTCAGCTCGGTGGCGATCTCGCTGTGCGTGAGTCCTCCAAAGTAGGCGAGCTCGATGACGCGACGCTGCGCTTCGGGCAGGTCGGCGAGCGAGTGAGCGACGAGCTGTCGCGCTTCCTGGCGTTCCACGTCGCGGTCGGGAGCGTCACCCGTGGCCAGCGGCGCCGCGAACCCCGCATCGCTCTCTTGTGCCGCGCGTTCCAGGACCCTGGCGCGGCGACCCCGCGCACGCACGAGATCGAGCGCACGCGTGCGCGTAATCGTGGCGAGCCACGCAGTCACACTGCCCCGGGCGGGATCGAACTGGCCGGCGGTGCGCCACGCCTGACCGAACGTGTCGGCTACGACTTCGTCCGTGTCCGCGCGCTCACCCACGATGGCGCGCGCGAGGGCGTAGACGGTGCTCCCGTGGCGGTCGTACAGCTCGCCGAGGGCACGCTCGTCGCCAGCGGCCATGCGTTCAATCAGTGGCCGGTCCACGGCCTCGAAAGTGAGGGCGATTCACAGGTTGTGCAAACAATACGTGTGGCGCAGCGAAGCGGATTGCTCACGTGCCAGCGCCAAACGAACCCTGACGTGCTCTGGCGCGTCCACGTCCAAGTTCGCACTTTAGGGCATTCCGCTGTCGCGTCGCTCCTTGCTCCCAGCTCGGAGGGGTTATGCGCACCTCACGCCTTGCCGTCACTGCCGGACTCCTCATTCTCACATCCTGCCTCGCTCCCTCCGATGTCGGTGATCGATCCAGTCAGCTCTCCCTCTCGATCATCTCCGGCAACAACCAAAGCGGCTTGCCCGGGACAGAGCTCCCCGCTCCGCTTGTCGCGCGCGTTGACGACAGCCACGGACACGCGGTCAACGGCCAGGTCGTCAATTTCCGCGTCGTCTCAGGAGGCGGCAGCGTCTTTGCCGGTGTCGCCATCTCGGGCAGAGACGGCCTCGTCCAGGAGCGCTGGACACTCGGCTTCGAGGGAGCGCAGCGCGTCGAGGCACGCGCGGTCGATAACGAAACGGGCGAAAAGCTCACGTTCGCGACATTCGACGCGACACTCATCGATGTGCAGGCGCCGGTCGTGACCGAGGTCGCGACGTCACCCGCGAATCCTACGCCTGGCACGCCGTTCGATTTGACGGCGGTCGTCAGCGACAGCTTTACGGGCCACTCGAACATCGTGAGCGCGGCGTATTCGGTCGACAGCGGTCCACCGGTCGCGATGGTTGCGGAAGACGGCGCATTCAATCAGCAGATTGAAGCCGTCCGGGCCCATGTGCCGGCGTTCGCGAGCCCCGGTTCGCATCTCTTCTGCGTGACGGGCCGAGATGCCGCCGGCAACGTGAGCAGCCCGAGCTGCATCGTGGTGTCGATTGCCGAAACCGCGATCTTCGTGAGCCCATTCGGCAACGACACGAATCCCGGCACCATGGCCCTGCCGAAGCTCACGATCAACGCGGGGCTGCTGCGCGCGGAGTCGCTCGCCGCGCCGCGGGTGAACGTCGCGCAAGGCGCCTACCCCGACCGGATCGAGCTCAAGAACGGCGTGAGCCTGTTCGGCGGCTACGATCCCTTCACGTGGGTGCGGACCCCGTTCTTCCACAATACGACGATCGGTCCGGCCCCGAGGGACACGGCGATCGCCATCCATGGCGATAGTGTCACCGGCGTGACGATCGACGGTTTCACCATCATCGCCGGCAATGCCCCTGTGATCTCGGAGAGCGCGTACGGCATCGTCCTGCGCGCGAGCGTCGTGACGATCAACAACAATCTCATCGTCGTGGGCAACGGTGGGCCTGGACAGGACGGCAACGCAGGCATTGCGGGGGAGAACGGTGTGGACGGATCTCCCGGGCTGATCGGATTCGGCGACGGCGCTGCCGGTGCGGGCGGCGCGGGTGGGACACGCACGTGCAATGGTGCGCCGCTCACCGGTGGCGCGGGAGGCGCGGGTGGCGCGCCGGGCGCCAATCCGGGTGATCCGGGCCAGGGCGGCATCGGACCGGGCGCGGGAGCGGGCGGCGCGGGCGGTAGCGGCGGCGCAGTCGGCCAGACGGGTAGCAACGGAGATAATGGCCTCGATGGCGCGCCCGGAACGCCTGGGGCTGGCGGCGCATCGTTTGGCGGCGTGACTGGCGCTGGCTACAACGCGGCGTTCGGAGACAACGGGACGAACGGCGCAAACGGCGGCAACGGAGGCGGAGGCGGTGGCGGTGGCGGCCAGGGCGGCGCCGGACTGATCGATGGTGGTGGTAACGGGGGTGGTGGGGGCGGGACCGGCGGCTGCGGCGGCTTTGCCGGCGCGGGTGGCACTGGTGGCGGCGGCTCATTCGCCATTCTGATTGTCACGTCGACTGTCACAGTCACCAACGACACGATTCAGAGCGGCACCGGCGGCTCCGGTGGATTCGCTGGAGCGGGCGGCTCCGGTGGCTCGTTCGGCGCCGGCGCGCCCGGCGCGGCCAATGACGTTGCCGAAATCGGTGCGGGCGGCAACGGCGGCAACGGCGCCTTCGGCGGCCAGGGTGGTCCGGGCGGCGGCGGCGGCGGTGGACCGTCGATCTGCATCCTGTCAGTCAGCAGCACGCTCGTACAGAGCGGCAATCTGTTCGTGCTCGGTAATGCGGGGATTGGGGGCGCGGGGATCAACCCGGGGAGTAACGGATTGCGGGCTGACGTTATCTCGTTTTGAGGACCGTGCGCTGCAGCGCCGGCTCGGCAAAGACATGCGCCCTTAAGGGCGTGCAGTTGCCGAGCCGGTGCTTCCGTCACGGAAATGCACCGGGTCCCTGAGGTTCTGCAGCTCGCGGTAATAGTAGAGCGCGGTCGGCCGGCGGTCCATGAATTGGAGCGACTCGAGGAACGCGAGCTCCGACGGCGTAGCCGTGCCGCTCAGTAACGGGTCGCGCAAGAATTCGAGCAGTCCTTTCTCCCGATTGCCATTCCCGCTCCGTTCGCGGTATTCAAAGCGCTTCGGCTCTCCGGTGGTGGTCCGTATGGTGAGCGCGAACGTCGCGGGATCCCACTCCCACGCCGCAATCGCGCTGTCGAGCCGGCTCTGTTGTTTGGGCGTGACGTGCAGGACATCGCTGCCGAGGCGGGCGACCCGCAGCAGGGTTTGCGCGATCAGCCGCTCCAGCTCGCCGAACGACTGCCGCTCGAGGATGGCGCGCACGGTTTCGCGCTGGGCGGGGGCGCATTTGCGCAGCAGCAGCGCGCGCAGCGCGGGGAACAGCGGCGCGACCTCGCCGATGCGGCGCATGCGCTCCTCTTTGAGATGCGCCTCGGCGACGCGGGCCAGCTCGCCGTGGGGGAGCTTGAGAAACCGGTCCATCCGATCGTAGATCTCGGTGCGCTCGGGGGCCGGCGGCGCTTTCTTACGGGTGAGAATCTGGGAGACGTACGACTCCGTCACGTGCGCGGCGCGCGCCAGATCGCGCTGCTCCAGGTGCAGCTCATCGAGGCGTTGCCGAATCACCAGCGCGACGTCCATTGTTAACTATCCTTGGTTAATACCGTGACGATTTGTGCTCACAATTTGACAAAGGTAGTACAGTCGGGTACGTTGGGCCATGCACACGCACTGTCATCGCTGCGGCGGATTCATCGCCAGTCCCGGGGGCACGACGTACCGCCAGCCGTCACGGCCGACCCCGATTGCGACGCCGCACAGCGCCTTGTGCGTGTGCGATCAGGCGCTCATCTACGGGCCCGCCCCCGACCTCGAGAGCGAGCGCCCGCTGCGGGGGGTGCATCACCTCCGGTCCGCGTCGCGCAATTAGCGCGAACCGGGCCGCCGCCCGCAGCCCGCTGGTCGCCGACCGCGGGCCGCCCCGCTGTCCCACCTGCCACGAGCCTCTCGAATTCCGCACCGATCGCTTCGGGCGGACGCTCGAGCAGTGCCCGTGCGGGCACCGCGCGTTGGTCGAGCGCCGCAGCGGCAAACGTGAAGAACCTGAGGAGCCTACGTCGTGACGAAAGAAGTGGCGTTGGAAATCGAGGGAACAGTCTCGGAGCTGCTGCGCAACTCCACGTTTCGGGTGACGCTCGAAAACGGCCATTCGGTGCTGGCGACGATTGCGGGCAAGATGCGCAAGTTTCGCATTCGGGTGCTGGCGGGCGATCGCGTGACGCTGGCGCTCTCGCCGTATGATTTGACGCGGGGCAGGATCGTCTATCGCCACAAATGACCGAGCACCACGCCCCCCCCCCCGAGCCCTCCCTCCGGTGTTAGCCAAATCTAGTTAAGTGTCACATGATCATGAAGCGACAACTTGACAAGCCTAGTACAGTCGACTAGGGTTGGCCAGTCGCAGTAGTGTCAGTGCACCGAAGCTCACGCGGTAGCAGAGCAAGGAGTCCGTTTATGTTCGCACGTAACGTCACGCTGCATCTCAAGGCCAACACGGCCGCCGAATTCACGCGCACGCTGGAAAACGATGTGCTCCCGATCCTGCGCAAGCAGTCCGGGTTCAAGGACGAGATCACATTCCTCACCCCCAACGGCGCCGAGGCCGTAGCGATCAGCCTGTGGGAGAACAAGGAAAATGCCGAGGCGTACGGCCGCGACACCTATCCTGCCGTCTTGCGGACCTTGGAGCGCATGGTCGAGGGGACACCAGAAGTTGACAGCTACGAAGTCTCGAACTCGACGTTCCACAAGATCGCCTCGCGGAATCCGAATCAGAGTCAGCCCGTAGCGCGCTAAGCGAAGCTCAGCTACACGTATCGCTGTACGAACAAAGCCGGGGAGCAAGAGCTCCCCGGCTTTGCCTACGTCCCTAACTGCAGCACAGT
>DAIQBJ010000099.1:0-9749 GCA_036781225.1 Gemmatimonadales bacterium
CTCGACATGACCGACGGCATCGCGCCGACGTTCGACCTGCTCGACGCCGCCTACCGCGAAGCGATTCAGCCGGCTTATCAGTTGATTCTGTCGCGGCTCGAGGCCCGGTATCCGTGGCTGATGAAGATCGTGAAATGGAAATTCAAGAAGCAGCTGCGGCGCTACGAGGACAAGCACTTCAGCGGGCGCCGCAACGGGCTGAACTTCAAGAAGTACAAAGCCTACCGCCTGCTGCTCTACCGCAGCCAAGCTGCCCGGCCGGCGTCTCCGGGACCCGATCACGTGCAACGAGGGGTTCTAGTTCGCTAGCCCTCTCGCCTGCCTTCATTTCTCGGCATAGCTTCGACCTTCCAGCCGTATTCGTCATCCACAACCGAGGAGGCCGTATGCGTTACTGGAGTCGGGTCGTCGCCGCCCTCGCCGTCGCCGGTTGTAGCGGGTCGGCTCCCAATGCCGATCGGATTACTGGTCAAACGCACAGCACGCCGATTCTCGCCAGCAGCATCGCCAGTGACGAAGCCCCCCCCATCGTGTTCAACACCCAGATGCGCTCCGATATCGAAGTGCCGGCCTGCGAGACCGAATCGCAAGGCCATGCGCAGATCAAGATTCTGCAGGACGGCACCATCGAGTCGGTCGCGATCCTCGACAACAAGGGAGACGAGAGCGTCCGCTTCGGACATATCCACCATTTGAACGCCGGCGCGGCCACCGGGCCGATCATCTGGTGGCTCACGAGTCCCGTCGGAACGGATCTGAACCTGACCGAGCGGCACATCGATGTACGACAGAACGGGATCTTCGTTGCCAATCCGCATTTCACCACGCATGAGGCCGGCCTTGCGGAGCTGCTCGCCCATCCGGACGACTTCTATGTGAATTTCCATTCGGATCACTGCCCCGGCGGCATCGCGCGCGGCTTCCTGCCGTAAGCTGTGAAGCTGCCGCACCCGACTCGAAAGGCCGCGATCCAAGTCGCGGCCTTTCGCTAGTTGTCGAGGACTTCCCGCACGCGCTCGGTGAGCTGCCGGATGGTGAAGGGCTTCGGCAGAAAGGCCGTGTCGGGTGCGACGCTGTCGGTCTGGAAGACGGCTTCCTGAGGGTAGCCCGACATCAGCAGGACTTTGGTCTCGGGGCGCTGGGCGGTGAGTCGACGGAGGACCTCCGCGGCGCGCACACCCGACAGGACACCGTCTGAAAGGAGCAAGTGAATCGGGCCGTCGTGCACGGCAGCGATCGTCATGGCTTCGATACCATCCTCGGCCGGCAGTACGCGATATCCCAGCCGCTGCAATGCCGTAACCGTGAGATCCCGAATCGACGCTTCGTCCTCCACCAGCAGGATCGTCTCTGTGCCTTTGATCTTCGCCGGAATATGGATGGGGCGCGAGACACGCTCCCGCCGCTCGCTCACCGGGAAGTAGCACTTGAACGTCGTGCCAACGCCGGGCTCGCTGTATACGAGCACGTGGCCGTTACTCTGCCTGACGATTCCGTACACGGTCGAGAGACCCAGCCCCGTTCCTTTGCCCGTCTCCTTGGTCGTGAAGAAGGGCTCGAATGCATGGGCCAATGTGTCGTCAGACATGCCGGTGCCGGTGTCACTGACCGCGACGATGACGTATGCCCCTGGAGGCACGGTCGATGTCGTGGTCGTACAGGGTTCGTCCAGCCGAACGTGGCGAGTCTCGATCGTGAGGGTCCCGCCATGGGGCATCGCATCACGGCTGTTCACGGTGAGATTGAGCAGCACCTGCTCGATCTGAGTGGGATCGGCCATGATCGCCGGGAGATCCTCATCCGTCGCGGTCACCAGTCGTATCGAGGGACCGAGAAGCCGGCGCAGCATCTTCTCCATATCACTCACGCGGTCGTCGAGGCGGAGTGGCTTGGGGTCGAACGGCTGGCGGCGGCTGAATGCGAGCAGCTGGCGGGTCAGCGCACTCGCGCGGTCGCTCGCCTTGATGATCTCAGTGACCTCGTCGGCCTGACGCGACTCCGGGGAAAGATCCTCGCGGAGCATGTCGGCGTAGCCCATGATCGCAGTCAGCAGGTTGTTGAAGTCGTGGGCGACTCCCCCCGCCAGGCTCCCCAACGCATCGAGCTTCTGAGCCTGCCACACCTGCTGCTGGAGCAGCTTTTGTTCCGTCACATCCACGACGATGTTTTCGAGCAGCTCCTCCCCATCGTCTCCCGCATGAAGCGTGATGTTGCACAGCAGCCACAACGGCGTGCCGTTCTTGCGGCGCATGTGCACTTCGTAGTTGCGCACCACGCGCGACTCGCGCAGCGTGGCCAACATTCGATCGCGCTCGTCGGGATCCCACCAGTGTTTGCGCGCCGGCACCGCGGCGAAGTCGGCCGCTGAGTCGTATCCGAAGATCTTCGCCAGCCGGTCATTACAGAGGAGGATCCGGCCGTCGGAGACGCGGGTGGTCGAGACGCCTGCGAGCGATTGCTCGAACAGGGCGCGATAGCGCTGCTCGGCCCGATGCCGCTCGGCGTATGCGCGGTCGATGTCCCTGCCAATGGAACGCGCCAGCCGCGCCACGAGCAGGGCTACCAGCGTCGCACTCACCACGGCGAGCCACGCCGCGACCAACGCGCGATCGAGGCCGAACACCGCCCCAAAACGAGTGTCGAGGAGTCCGAAGAGGACGATGAGCCCGACGGTCGCGGGCAAGAACGCGCGCAACATGCGTGCGCGAGGACCATCTCCGGTGAGCGGCGCGAAGGGCCACACCCGCGGGCCGGCGACGAGGACGGTTCCGACGCCGAGGGTCACCAGGCTGAGGCCGGTGGGCAGCGCGACGGGAATCGTACTGCCGCCGTACAAGAGGGGTGTCCCATAGGCGTAGCCGAGTGTAACCGTGCCGCCGACCACCACCGCAACAAGGGCGAACGGGCCGATATAGCGGGGCCAGGAGTCCGTTGCGGCAATCGCGAGGGCAAGCGGAATAAGCGCGGTGGCCGTCACGGGCGACATCACACCGAGTTGCACCGGGCCGAATTGGCCGGAAGCACCGCCCAGCGCGTGGTCCAGCATCGATGGCACGGCGAGGTTTACCACCGCCATGGTAGCGACTATGCAGGCCAACACGGTCGCGACGCTGCGAAGCGCCGTCCGATGTGACGGCAGGATGCGTGCGGCGAGCGCGAGGCTGAGTGCCAGAAACGCGAGCGCCGTCGTGGGCGCCATGGGAATGAATGACGGGGAGGGCTGCACGAACGCCGACCGGCCGGCGGACCAGCTGACGAGCACGACGACGCTGTTCACCGCGACCAGGGCCGCAAGGAGAAAAACGGCCCGGTCGCGGACCTGGTACCCCGGATCAGTGCTCATATCGTCACACTAAAGAAGGCTCATCACCCGACCAGGTCACGTGTCACGATAGTCGTATGCCCCATCTGGACGGAGCACCCAGGCGTTCCGGGCCGTCAATTCATCACTTAACAGGCGATCGAGCCTGGCCTTAGCAGCCGCGTCGGAGACAGGGCACATCACCTCCACCCGGCGTCGCAGGTTCCGGGGCCGCCAGTCGGCGGACCCAACGTAGTACTCCTCCGCCCCTCCGTTGGCAAAGTGACAGATCCGTGCATGCTCGAGGAATCGGCCCAGGATGCTCACAACGCGAATGCGGTCAGACAAACCAGGGACGCCGGGTCGGAGAGTACAAATACCGCGCACCACCAGGTCGATCGACACCCCGTCTTGCGACGCTTTATACAGCGCCTGGATGACCGTCGAATCGGACAGGGCGTTCAGCTTGGCGCGAATGCGCGCCGGCCGCCCTGCGCGCGCGTGCGCCGCTTCCCGCTCGATCAACCCGAGGAGCCGCTGAAGCAAATCGGTCGGCGCCACCATGAGGTGAGGGAGCTGAGCCTGGGGTGCCTGGCTGGATCCGGTCAGCTCGTTGAACAGCGCATGCACATCAGCCGTGATGCCGGGATGTGCGGTGAACAACCCGACGTCGGTGTAGACGAGAGCGGTCGCCGGATTGTAGTTGCCGCTGCCGATGTGCGCGACGCGGTGCACGCGACCTCCCGCGCGCCGGACGACGAGTGCGATCTTCGCGTGCGTCTTGAAGCTCACGAGACCGGTGACCACGTGAATGCCGTCCCGCTCGAGACTGCGTGCCCAGGTGATGTTGCGCGCTTCGTCGAACCGGGCCTTGAGCTCCACAACGACCGACACGTCCTTGCCGGCTGTTGCTGCGCGGCGCAGCGCCTCGGCGATCGGGGATGACGCGCCGAGCCGGTACAACGTGAGCTTGATCGCCTGAACGTCCGGATCGTCGGCCGCCTCACTGATGAACCGTTCGACGCTCGCCGGGAAGGAATCGTGCGGATGGTAGACGAGCACGTCGCCTGTAGCGAGCTGCTCGGCAATCGATCGATCGGCGCCGAACGGGTCGGCCGGGACGAGCGGCGGGTAATCGGGCAGACCAGCTTTGCCGGCGATCTCCTGCAGCGCGCCGAGGTCCACCGGCCCAGCGACGCTATACACGTCCGCCGGGCTCAAGGTGCTGTCCCGGTCACTCTCTTCGAACCGCAGCTCCCGCTGCAGCAGGTCACGCAGCGCCGCGGGGGTCGTGGCCTCGAGCTCGATGCGCAGGACCGGCTGTTGCTGCCGCCGGGACAGCTCTTCCTCGATCGCCTGCAGAAAATTGGCGGTTGTCGTCTCGTCGAGCTGGAGGTCGCCGCTGCGGGTCAGCCGAAACGCATGCGCGCCCGCGATGGCGCGACCCGGGAACAGCAGATCGAGGCTCCCGCGCAGCAGGTCTTCGACGAGGATGTGTCCACCAGCTGCTACTGAGACAAAGCGTGGCAGATCGGGAGGAATCTCCACGATCGCGTAGTGGATGGGCGATCCTGCCTGATCGCGCATGGCGACGAGCAGCGACAGCCGCCGATCGCCGACGAGCGGGAAGGGATGACCGGGCGCCCGCGTCAGCGCCTTGGGGCTGACGAACGGCAGCACCTCATTCGTGCACCGGACTCGCATCCGCCCGCGCTCCTCATCGCCGAGCTGGTCCCAGCGCTGCAGCTGCAGCAGCGGCTCGAGCGAGTGAAACGTGCGGTACTGCCGCTCGATCAGCGGGCGCAGCCGAACCGAAATGGCGTCGAGCGTTTCCTGAGGCCGGAGCCCCCCGCCGTGCGGCGAGCGCGCGTTGCGTCCGGCCGCGACGAGTTGTTTGAGCGCCCCCACGCGCGTCATCACGAACTGATCGAGGTTCGACGAGAAAATGCCGAGGAAACGGAGCCGTGCAGCCGGCGGCGTGTTCTCGTCGTCCGCGAGCGCCAGGACTCGGCTGTTGAACTCGAGCCACGACAGCTCCGGATTGAGGAATTGGTCGGGGGTTTCGCGGGCCGGGTCCTTCGCGTCGTCGGAGCGAACCGCGGCCCGCAGCTCGCTCAGCGTGACGCGACTCGCGCGCGCCACGTTCGCGGGCGCCGTGTCCACAAGGGCCGCATCGGTCTCTCCGAATGGCGCGCCCGACCACTCGGGGAGCAGGGGAGACCGCGCGGCGACGGTCAATGCCGCGAGGGTGCCCGGATCGCGCAACAGCGGCGATCCGACGCGCGCGACCAGCTCCGCGGGGGCGAACCACTGCAGCCGCTCGCCATTGGTCGAGTTCTGATGCAGGCGCCGCGCGGTCCACACCTCCAACGGCACCCGGTCGCCGGTGCGCGGCACGACACCGAGCAGACGGAGCTGGCCCTCGCCCGTTCCGACGATTTCCCGCAACGCGGCGCGACACGCCTCTTCACCGCTGCCGCGGTGCACAGGCACGCGCAGTTCGGCGCCCGAGCGACACAGTCCAATGCGCCCGTGTTCGACGGCCACGACCGCCACTTCGCGCTCGCCCCGGAGCTCGCGCGCGATCGATTCCCCCTCGACGGCGTCCAGCGCCGCCTGCGCGCGCTGGATCGCATCGTTCCCTGCCGGACGGAGCGGAAACGCGGCTTCGAGAGCGGACGCCAAGCGGCCGGCGGCCGCGTGGCCCAGCCGGCGCGGGCAGACCGCGAGCTCCGCAAGACCCGCCGAGAGGTCCCCGCGCCGCGCGGTGATGACGTCGCCGGCGAGATCACACAGCAGCAGCCGGATGAGCGGCATACGCTGCGCGCGCCAGATGCGCTCGACGTCCCGCTCGATCCACGGTGCGAGTCGACTCGGATCCGTGAGCGCGCGCAACCGCACGGCGGCGGCCGAGGTTCCGAGCAGGGCCGCGCCGGGATCACCCTCGCCGACCGCCGAGTGCACAGGCGAACCGTCCGGCAACCAGACCGTCAACGAGCATTGGCCGTTCAGGACGAAGCGGAGGCGGCAGCGCGCGCCGCGTTCCCGGAGCTCGCCGGCGCTGGTGTCGAAATAGACGTCACGAAAGAAGGCCGATCGGGCTGGTCCGAGACGGCGAGGTGGATCGGCCAGGATGCGCCGGAGCAACGCCGCATCCGGTGCTTCCCAACGCCGAATCATGGATTGAGGGGGTCGAACCGAACGCCTGTGACCTGCTTGGATGGCTCGTCCCGAACGGCCGTGACCAGGGCGTCCGCGGTGGTCGCGCGCCGGATCTGCACCGCGAAGGTCAGCGCCGTCGGCTCCGACCGGACCAGCTTCCAGCGTCGCGCGTAGCGCTGGAGGATGGCGCTCACGGCGCCTTCCACTCCCGGCGCCCATGCCGCTTCCACGACGAGCTGACCGCGGAAGCTGTCGGCCAGCGGCTCGGTGCCGACATCAAACCGCCAGAGCATGAGGACGACCAGCGAGAAGACGACGGTGACGACGAATGCCACGGAGAACGCCTGAACCCCGGCGGCGAGGCCGACCGCGATGGCCAGAAAGATGTACACCGCGTCTTTCGTGTCGCGCAGCGTGTTGCGGAAGCGCACCGCGGCGACGATTCCGGCCAGGCTGAAGGCCAGGGCGACGCTGTCGCGCACGATCAGCACGACACCCGAAATGACGACCGGCAGGACGACGACGGTCTGCACCAGCGAGGAGTCGTAGCGCGCCTTGGGTTTGGTGCGCATGTACATCCACGCCACGGGGCACATCAGCGCGAGCCCACCCAGCAGGGCGACGGCGGCGCCGCCGGGTGTCTTGGGAGCGAACAGATCGCCCCCCCCCCACTGCGGCAGCCAGCGCCCGACGAACCCCGCGACGACGGCCAGGACGGTGTAGTAGCCGGCGAGGGGCAGGAGCAGGCCGAGCATCCGCCGGCCGTTCATCGTGGAGCGCTCCGGCAGCCGCGCACGAATTCGCGCTGCACCAGTCCGCGGTTCTCGATGGCGTCGTAGAACTCATCGAAGTAACTGAGCAGCCCCTTCATGTCGCCTTGGGGGAGATCGGGCACCGCCCGGACTGCGGCATAGATCGAATCTTTAGCCGCGCGAAAGCGCGCCAACACAGAAAACAGAATCGTGTCGGGCTGGCAATACCCGCGGTAGTAGCGCTCGCGCACGGTGTGAATCGGCAGCTGCGGCGGTGGCGTCGCGTAGGGCGCGTTCACGGCCCCGGAGAAGTCGAAGTCGTACGGCACCGCGAGCAGCAGCGGCGGCGCTGTCCGGCGCAGGATCGCAATGTTGTGCCGCGCCCAGACGGACCAATCGCTGTTGCCAATGAAATACTGGAACATGGCAACCAACGTCATGTAGGTCGGGTCGGTCAGCAGGTCGTGGACGTTGTTGCTTTCATAGACTTCCGCGCCCAGGCGGTGGGCCAGCTCGGCGTCCGACTCGATCAGAAACCCGTAGCGGATGGTGGTGTCGGTGCGCGCCGAATCGATGTAGGTGACATGCGCGAGGCGCACGCGAAAGCTGGTGTCGGTGAGCGCGTTGAACGCGCGATACAGGGCGTATTCGCGCAGCAGATTGCGCTCGTACAACCGGGCGCTGAGACAATGCGTGACGAGCTTGAGCTTGTCCTGGCCGGCGAAGGGGGTGTGGTCGACTTTGTGAGCGGGCAGATCGATGCGAATGGGAGGAAATGCGCATTCCTTGAGCCGGAAGATGCCGCGCGTGCGAAGCTTCACGTCGATCTTGCCGCTGTCGGCGGCGCTGGCGTAGCGGAGCCGGGCGGGGTGCGCGGTGCGCTTTTCGCCGCGATCGTGAAACAGGCCTTTGAGGTCACCTTCCAGTCGCAGCGTCAGAGGCGTCGGGTCCTGAAATAAATGGGACGGCGGCTGTTGGGCGGACAAGGTCCTGTAATAAGGAAAGAGAACAACGATCGCAGTGCCGAGAGCCGTCGCAGACCGCATTGGGCCGAAGCTACGGCGCGGTGCGGTTCACGTCGAGACGCGGTTCCGGCCGGCCTCCTTTGCCCGGTACAGGGCTTTGTCGGCCGCGAGCACGACCTGGTCCGGGCTTGTGTTCCGGTGGTTCCGCTCCGCCACGCCGATGCTCACGGTGATCGTGATCTGCTGGCGTGGTTTGCGCCCCTTCTCGGTTTTCACCTTGTTCCGCGGTCGAAAGCGGCGGCGCATGGTAAAGCGGCTGGTCTCGATCGTCTCCCGCAACTCCTCGAGGTGCGGGAGGCACTCCCCGGCGCCTCTGCCGGGGAACACGAGGGCGAACTCCTCACCGCCGTAGCGATAGGCCGTCCCGCCGCCGGCAGCGTGTGCCAGGCGCGCGGCGACGAGCCTGAGCACGTGGTCGCCCGCATCGTGCCCGTAGGTGTCGTTGAAGCGCTTGAAGTGATCGACATCGACCATGGCGACGCTGAACTGCCCGCTCAGCCGCGGGAGTGCTTCGTTCAGCGCGCGCCGGCCCGGCAGCTCGGTGAGGCCGTCGCGGTACGCCATCAGATACGACGCCTCGATGATGGCGATCACGAGGATCAGCCCGGCGGTGGCGAGCCAGATCTCCTGGCCCGGTCCTTCGGTGTGCCACGAGAGGGCGGCGAGTACGGCGATGAGCGCGTAGAAGTAGCCGCGGACCGGCGACTGCGGCTCCCGCAGCCAGGCCATGACCAGCAGCACGCCGATGGCCAGAAACGCGATGATCGCCGGCTGGTGGGCCGGTGTCCATGTAAAAAGCCGCGCCGGGAGGACGCGGGCTGACAGGAACTTCAGGGTCTGATCGGCAAATGCTTTCGCCAGAAATACGACGATGACTACTTGGACGCCGAGCAGGATCCAGCGGAGCAGCCCCGCCGCCGTCAGGGTGCCACGCTCGGGCAGCAACGCGACCAGGGCGAGGTTGATCGGCAGCAGGAACGTGAGGGCGTGGAAGAAGACGCGCTCGCGGGGCGTGCCAAGTGGAGGTGCGTTGAGCAGGACATACTCGGTGAGCGCGAGGAGCGCGATGGCGAAGATCAGACGGGACCGATTGAAGCGCCAGCCAAGCAGCAGGGCAGCGGCGAGCACGGTGAAGGGGAAGACGGTGGCGAGACCGTTGGCGGTGCCGCGCAGCGCGGGCAGCGTGATGAGTGCGCCCGCGCCGATGAGAATCAGAACGTCTGGAACGAGCAGGGAGAAAATGCGTTTCATCGGGCCAGTAACGGTACGAAAGACGGTGGGAAGGTCAACTCCCGAATCAGGGCCAGGTGTCAGGTGTCAGGTGTCAGGTGTCAGCAGATCCCTGGCACCAGACACCTGACGCCTCTCGTTGAGCCGTGACTTTGGGTTGACCACATGGGCGCGGGCTGGCGATATTCACGCGCCTCCCGGGTCTGGCGGTATCGTCTAGGGGACTAGGACGGAGCCCTCTCAAGGCTCAAACACGGGTTCGAATCCCGTTACCGCTAT
>DAIQBJ010000100.1:0-9652 GCA_036781225.1 Gemmatimonadales bacterium
GCCACCCGGTCCAGATGCTCCATCGCCTTGTCCAGCCCGGTCTTTTTGAGCTCGAGCTCCTGACCCAGGGCGCGCGTGCGCTCGGCCAGGCCCTCGAGATTGTGGGCGCGCGATTCGAGCGCGGTCACCGCTGAATCGACTTCCCCGACGCGGCGCTCCGCCCGTTCGACGGTCATGACCGCCGCCGGCACCAACTTCTCGATCCGGGCCGCCTCGTCGGCACGAGCAGTGAGCGCACCAAAGCGCTCGTCCGCGCCGTGCATCCGCGACACCAGCTCGCGACTCCGCTCGTCAAGCTGCGTGCCGAGTGCGGTGAGATCGGACAGCCGCTTGTTGAGATCCTCCACCATGCGGCTGCGGGCGTCGATCTGGCCCATCGCCTGTGACACGCGATCGGCCTCGCCGCGCACCGATTCGACGGTCGGCTTCAGCTCCTCGATTGCGGCCAGCTCGCCACGCAGCGCCTTGATCTGGTCGGCGACGCCGGAAAGCCACGCCTTCGTTCCTGCCTGCTCCTCGAGCACGCGCGCCATCTCGCCGGCCGCACCCTCCACCTGCTCGAGGGCGACCCTGACCGATTCGTGCGTGCCCCTGAGCTGCGCGACATCCTGCAGCGCCGCCTGCACGCCGGGGTGGGACTTCTCCAGCTGCGCCACCCGCTGCGTCATCTCTTCTACTGTACTGCCGAGCCGGCCGGTGCTCGCTTCCATGGCGCGCACCCGCTCGGCCTGCGTGCCGAGCATCGCCACATGTTCGGCGATTCCCTCGAGCTGCGTCGCGAGGCCATCCGCCTTGGAATGGATGTCGGTGATCGAGTGACTCGATTCCTCGAGCACCTTGAAGCGACCTTCCATCGCCGTGAGCCCGCTGCGGAGATCGAGAATGCGTTGCCCGACCGCGTCCAGGCCCTGATTCTCCAGCTCGAACCGCTTCACGGCTCGCTGCACCTCATCGCGCAGCGCGGCGAGACGGGCGCGCAGCTCGTCGTCGGCGTGCTTCACGGCGGCATGATTGGCCGTGATCTCGGTGGAGCGCTCCAGCACTTCAGCATGCATGGCTCTGAGCTCGCCGACCTTCGACTCGAGATCCTTGAGCCCCTCGGCGCTCTCCTCGTGCCGCCGGATCTTCGCATCGACGTCGCGCATCAGCTCGTGGAGTTTGCCCACCTCGCTCGTGGCACGTTCGACCACGTCGCGCTGCGACTCGAGCGCCGTGACTTTCTCCGAGACGCCGTCGGCCAGCGCCTTGAGGGTCGTCAGCTGGCGCTTGGTCTGGGCGGCTTCCGCCGCCGCCGCCGAGAGGTCCTTGAGCGTCTGGCTCACCGCCGTAGAGCGTGACTCGGTCTCCGCGACGCTCCGCTGCACACCCTGCTGGCGGTCCTCGAACGTGCTCACGCGTGCCGCGACTGCGTCGCTCGCCTTGCGCAGCTCCTCCTGGCGGGCGCGGACCTGGTCGAAGCCCTGCGTCAGCTCACGCACCGCGCCGCTCAGCGTGTCGGCATCCATGCGCAGTGCCTTGAACCCGCCGCCCAGCTCGAGGAAGCCGGCGACGTCGTTCTTGAGCGCCAGTGCCTGCTCGAGCACGCCGCGCAGCTCGTCGATCTCGGTGCGCAGCTGCTTGGCGCTCTCCGAGTTCTGTGTGATCTGCGTCTCGGTGCGACGCTGAGTCTTCGAGACGTTCTCGGTCTGCTCATCGAGCGTGGCAAGCACGGGCACCAGCCGTTCCAGCGACTTGACGCGCGCCTGCAGCTCGGCAACGACCTTCTGCGCCTCGGTGATCGGCTGCATGAGCTGCGACAGGTTTTGACCGGAGTCGCGCGCGGCGTTGGCCAGGTTCTCGAAGGCCACGCGTTCGCGCTTCATTTCGGCAAGAATGGCCCGCAGCTCCGCGGGGAGCTGCTCGGGTGTGGTGTCGCGACCGAAAATATTCCAGGCGGCCATGATCCGATCCCTCACGGAGAAGGTGCGCGGCACATATAGAAGAAGAGGGAGCGGGTGGGCGGGTCCCGTCCGGGGACGGCATGAGTGCCGGCCGGAAATGTCGTTGTCATCATGTCGGCAGGGAGTGACGGGTATCACTGGTCATCAGGGACCGACAAAGTCCCGCAATGTCTCCGAACGGAAAATGGCCGCGAATCACGTGTTCGCGGCCTTTCTAGGGGAAACCCGACATGGCAGTCCAGAATTGCTGGGATGCGCAAAGTAGGGGCGCAGCGTGCCGCGCCCCTACTTTCTCGATTCGATGCGGTCGTGACGAATTATCTAGATGATGTCGTGACGACTGGCGCCGGCCCCAGCACTTCGTCGATGGTCAGCGTCCGTATCGGTCCCAGCTTCAGCGCCCGTACGCCGGCTTCGATCTTCGACCGATCGCCCACCAACACGACCACCATCCGGTTCGGATCGATGTACTGACTGGCCACGCGGCGCACATCGGCCGCGGTGACCGCCTGAATGCGCTGCACATAGTTGTTGTAGTAATCGAGCGGCAGATCGTAGATCACGAGATCCCCCAGCTGGCGCGCGATCGTCGTGATCGACTGAAACCGGCCGGGGAAGCGGAGCGCAACATAATTCTTCGCGCGCGTGAGCTCATCGACCGACAGCCCCGTGCGAATGCGTGTCAGCTCCTTCATGAACTCGGTCAGCGCCTTGTCCGTCACGGCGGTCTGAACCGACGCGGAGGCCAGGAAAGGCCCCGGCAGCTTGTCGTACTGGAAGCTCGAAAACGCGCCGTACGTGTACTGCTTTTCTTCACGAAGATTCTGGTTCAAGCGCGACGTGAACGAGCCGCCAAGCGCCGTATTCATGACGGTCAGCGCGTAGTAGTCCGCCGTCGTGCGCGAGACACCGACGCGACCGATGATCACCTCGGTCTGCGCCGCACCAGGTTTGTCGGCCAGGAAAACCTGGCGCGCGCCAACCTGGGCGGCATCAGGCCAGCGCGGCGCCGCTGCCGCGCTGCCACTCGCCGCCCACTTCCCAAACGTTGCCTCCAGCTTGGGAAGAATCTGCTCGGCGGTGATGTCGCCGACGACGACCAGTGCGGCGTTGTCGGGACGGAAGTACGTCTGATGAAAGCGACGCAGGCCGTCGGGCGTAAACGCCCGCAATGAGGCCTCCGTGCCGGACGTCCTGCGCCCGTAGGGATGCGCATCACCGAACACCGAATGCATGAACAACACCTGGGCCACGGTTCTGGGCTCGTCATGCGCTTCGACGAGCTCCGTGAGACGCTCTCTGCGCAGGCGCTCGAGCTCATCCGCCGGGAACGTGGGCCGCAGCGCGACGTCGGCCAGCAGCGCCAGCGCCGAGTCGATTCGCGCGACCGGGGCGTGCAGCGCGACCCCGATACGATGCTGCTCCGCCGACGTCGCGATATCGGCGCCGAGGAAATCGATGGCGTCGGCCAGTGCCAGCGCCCCGCGCGTCCCGGCTCCCTCGTCCAACATGGCCGCCGTCATGCTCGCGAGCCCGGGCTGCTCGGCGGGGTCCATCGCGCTCCCCGCCTTTACCACGAGATTCACCTGCACGAGCGGCACCTGATGCTTCTCGAGCACCAGCACGGGCAGGCCGTTCGACAGCGTGTGTCGCGTAACCGCCGGCAAGGCGAGTGGCTGCACCGGTCCGAGGGCCGGCGGTTTGCTGCGATCAGGCGCTTGCGCCGCTAACGGGAGGGCAAGCAGGTACGTCAACCCAATACCCAATACCTGATACCTGATGCCGCTTTTCATGTCGCCCTCCGCTTCGCCGGTACCGCCAGCTCCGCCTTGCCCTGCGGTACGACGCTCAATACCACGCGTGCATCGGGTTTCAGCGACGTGATGACGGCCGACTGGACATCCGATGGATCGATCGCGCGATAGCGCGCCAGGTCTTCGCCGAAATAATCGGGATCGCCCGTCCGCAGCGAGTACTGATTCAGCTGGTCGGCCTTGCCCCCGAAGCCGCCGATGCGCTCGAGCCGGTCCAGAAAACCCGCTTCGTATTGATTCACCGCCCGCTGTACCTCCCGCGCCGTCGGCGGCTGATCTGCGAGCTTCTTGATCTCCTCATCGATCACACCGGCCAGCTCGGCCAGCGTGTGGCCGCTGCGTGCGGTCGCGATGATGATGAACTGCGAGCCCAGCCAGTTGGAGCTCTCGAACGCCGAGACGTCCTGGGCGATCTGCAGATCGTAGACCATGCGCTTATAGAGCCGCGAGTTCTTCCCACCCGCGAGCACGTTTGCCGTGATGTCGAGCGCGGCATCGCCCGGCGCCAGCCATGCCGGTGCTTGATACGCGATGTAGACCCGCGGCAGCTGCACACGATCCTCGAGCACGACGTGTTTCTCTTCGGTAAGCAGCGCAGCCGGGGGCGCGATGGGGGCAACGGCGGTCGAAGCGGGGACGTCGCCAAACCATTTCTCCACTTCCCGGCGCGCCTGGGCCGCGGTGACGTCGCCCGCGATGGTGAGCGACGCGTTCGCCGGCCCGTAGTACTGCTTGAAGAAATCGACGACGTCCTGATAGCTCGCCGCCGACAAATCTGCCATCGAGCCGATCACCGGCCAGTGATACGGATGGTCCGCCGGATACAGATTCTCGCCCAGCGCGATCCACGCCATGCCGTAAGGGCGGTTCTCATACGACTGGCGGCGCTCGTTTTTCACGACGTCGCGCTGGCCGTCCACTTTGGCGGGCGACATGGCGTCGAGCAGGAAGCCCATGCGATCGGACTCGAGGAACAGCGCCAGGTCGAGCGCGTTGGACGGGACGTTTTCCCAGTACTGCGTGCCGTCTTCGCTGGTCGAGCCGTTGTTGTCGCCGCCCGCGGCCTCGAGCCACTCATCGAACTTGCCCTCGGCGACGTGCCCCGAGCCCTCGAACATGATGTGCTCGAACAGGTGGGCAAATCCCGTGCGCCCCGGCTTCTCGCGCGCCGAGCCGACGTTGTAGCGCATGTTGACGGCCACCATCGGCGTCGAGTGGTCCTCGTGGATAATCACATTGAGACCGTTGGGGAGCACGAAGCGAGTGTAGGGGACAGCGAGCCTGGCGTCCTGCGCGCTGAGGGGACTGAGGACGCCCAACGCGAGCAGGGGAATGATTAACCGCAGTCGTCGCATCTGACCTCCATATGGGAAGCGGCGGGACATCCCATCACTTATCGGATACAAGAGCGGGTCAAAGGGTTTCACAAGTGACGCTCACAAGACCTTGACTGGGGATATCCGACAAATACATTCGCATATCATTCCCGACCAATTCTCTCAATTTTCCTGGAGCGTAGCTCGCGATGTACCGCCCCACCACCGTTGGAGTGCTTGTCGCCGCCCTGCTCTTCACGATCACCCGAACCGGAACCGCCCAGGAATCCACGACGATCGGTGGCTATGGCGAGGTTCATTACACGAATCACTCGGGTCGCAACACACCAGCTGAGATCAATTTTCGGCGTTTTGTCATCTATCTCGCGCATTCGTTCGATGACCGGCTGTCCTTCCGTTCTGAGGTCGAAATCGAGGACGCCAAGGTCGAGGGCGGCTCGGCGGGAGGAGAGGTCGCGCTGGAGCAGGCATACCTGGACTACCGCTTCTCCGATCGCGTTACACTTCGCACCGGCCTGGTCCTTGTGCCGATTGGCATCCTCAATGAGACGCACGAGCCTCCCACCTTCAACGGGGTAGATCGGCCGGCGTTCGACCACGACGTCATCCCGACCACCTGGCGCGAGCTCGGAGTCGGTCTGGTCGGAAGGCTCCCGCTCGGGGAAGGATGGAGCTACCGACTCTATCTGGTGAATGGGCTCAAGGCGAGTGGATTCTCGGATGCTGAAGGCATTCGAGGAGGGCGACAAGAAGGTCGCGAAGCGTCGTTCGCGAATCCCTCTTTCACCGGCCGGTTGGAATGGGCGCGACCAGGACTCAAGGTTGGAGGGGCATTCTGGTATGGCGGCACCAGCGCAGGCGATACGCTGCTCGGAACGGGGAGCTTCACGGCGCCGGTGGCCGTGCTCGCCGCCGATGCGCGCTACGACATCGGCGGCCTCGCCGTGCGTGGGGTAATCACGTCCATTCACGTGAGCGATGCCGACACGATCAACGCGCTCTACGGGTCGGCCGTCGGTAGCCGCATCACGGGGGCCTACGTCGAGGCGGGCTACAACGTCCTGCACCAGCTCGCGCCTCGATCCAAGCAGCGCCTCACCGCGTTCGCGCGGTACGAGCACTACGACACGCAGGCTGAAGTCCCCGCTGGAACGACGCGCGATCCGCAGTTTGCCCGCCGTATCACCACGTTCGGCCTCACCTACAAGCCGATCTGGAATGTCGCGTTCAAGGGCGATTACGAAGTCCGACGTAACGGGGGCGAGACGCTGCGCTTCGGCATCGGGTACCAGTTCTGAGCATGCTGCTCGTCTGCGTGCTGCTCCTGCAGGCCACGCCGCCGCCGAAGGTGGCTGCGTCGTTGCGCCGGATCTTCGGCCCGGGGACAGCGACATCGCTCAGCGTGATTGGATCAGACACGGTGCTTCGGGTCGTGCGCAACGACTCGTTGCTCGGATTCGCGCTCGTTCGCGCGGTAAAAGGGAAGGATCAGCCCATCACATTTCTCGTCGCCACAGACAGCGCGGACCGGCTGCGGGATGTCGACATTCTGGTGTACCGTGAACCATACGGCGGCGAGGTCGCCTACGAGGCGTGGCGGCGCCAGTTTCGCGGCAAGTCCGCCACCGATACGCTCGAGGTAGGCAGGCAAATCCGCAGCATCTCGGGTGCGACAATCAGCGTCAACGCCGTGACCGCCGGAGTGCGACGTGCGTTGGCCGATCTCACCACGTGGCATCGGGAAGGAATGATCCGGTGAACGTCTCCTGGCGCACCGTGCCGGAGCCATGGCGCACCCTCGGCCGCTGGCTCACGATCGTTCAGCTCGTCGGTTACACGACGTCACTCGCGTTCATCTGGCACACCACACGGCTCGTGCCGAAAGGCGTCGCCGCCCGCTACCGGGGAGAGGGCGTCGACAGCCTGGCGAGCGGCGCGATGCAGTTTCCCAAGTCATTCGCCGAGATGCTCACGATTACGCACACTCACTTGCTGAGCATGGCGGTGATCTTTGTGTTCACGGGAATCGGCGTGGCGTTGTGCGAGCGTGTCACGCCGCGCTGGCAACGATTCCTGATCGGTGAGCCGTTCGTGACACTCCTCCTCTCGTTCAGCGCCATGTGGCTGATGCGCTACGTCGACGCCCATTTCGCATGGCTGCTCGAGGCGTCGAGCGCCGCGCTCGCATGCACCTTCTACGTGCAATCCTTCCTGATCCTGCGCGAGCTCTCATGAATCGCCGGCAGTTCGTCGCGACCCTCGGCGCCGGCGTGGTCGGATCAGGGGGTTCGTGGCCGCGGTTTCGACCGCGTCCAGAGCAGCTCGTCGAGCGCTGGTCCTGGGCCATGGGACAAGCGGTACACGTGATCGTGTTCGCCGAGTCGGAAGACGCCGGTCTCGAGGCTTGTGCGCGGGCGCTCGCGGAGCTGCGCCGTGTGGAGGACCGCCTCTCGCTGTTCGCCGACGCGAGTGACCTCTGTGAGCTCAACCGGCAGGCTGGGCGCCACGCTATGCGGGTTGCTCCGGACCTGCGCACCGTGCTCGAGTCGGCGGAGATGTTCCGGATTAGAACGGATGGTGCGTTCGACCCTGCCGTCGAGCCGCTCATGCGCGCCTGGGGGTTTCACCGGCCACGGCGCACCGCGCCGACCGAGGCGGAGATCACTGCTGCCCGGGACGCGGTCGTGGCAGCGGTGGTTCGCCTCGAGGGAGACGTTGTGTCGCTGCCGAACGCCCATACCCAGCTCGACTTTGGCGGCATTGGCGTGGGCTACGGAATCGATCGGGCCGTGGCGGTCCTGCACAAGCTCGGCGTTCGACGCGCCTTTATTGATGTCAGCGGGGATTGTTACGGCCTCGGCGCCCCACCCGGGGAGCCGGAAGGCTGGCTCGTGGGGATCGCCGGGATGTCCAACACCGTGCGGCTGTGTGACGCTGCGCTGGCGACCTCGGCGAATTCCGAGTCGGTTATCCGATGGGGAAAACGGGTGGTAGGCCACGTGATGAATCCCGCCACAGGATACCCGGCGGACTCTCGCCGCCAGGTCAGCGTGGTGACGCGAACGGCCACGGCTGCAGATGCGCTTTCAACCGCCGCCCTGGTATCCGGAAAGACGGGACTTCTGACGATTACGAGTTCAACGCCCCACCCCTTCCGTTCGTAGTCCATTCGCTACAAGGTTCCGTCACTCACTTTCATTTTCTGAGGCCGTCATGTTCCAGCGCCCCCGCCTGTGGGCGGTTGCCGCCGCCCTCACCGCAGCAGCAGCACCTCTGTTTTCTCAGAATCCCCCTGCACCACCGCCGCAAGCGACACCAACATCCGCCGACACCACGAAAGCGCATCCGCTCCCTCGTCCCCAGCAGCCGCCACCGAGCAACGTCGCGGTGACGACGGGCGTCGCCGCGGCCGCTGCGAGTGGGATCACACTCGATTCCACACTCCTCGCCGGGTTCCGCTGGCGCAACATCGGTCCCGCCAACATGGGCGGGCGCGTGTCGAGTGTGACCGGCATTCCGAGTCCGTCGCGCACATTCTTCGTCGCGGCGGCGGCGGGCGGAATCTGGAAGACGACGAACGCCGGCACGACGTTCCGGCCGGTGTTCGACAACTATCCGTGCGTCTCGATGGGCGAAGTGGCCATCGCCCCCTCCGACACGATGCAGGTGTGGGCAGGTACGGGTGAAGAGGACTCGCGCAACACGATCTCGCCGGGCTGCGGCATTTTCAAATCGACCGACGGCGGGCTCACCTGGAAGCGCATGGGTCTCGAGAAGAGCGGCGCCATCGGCCGCATCGTCGTGAATCCGAAGGACCCCAACATCGTCTACGTCGCGGCGCTCGGACAAGCATGGAGCCAGAATCCCGAGCGCGGGCTCTACAAGACGACCGACGGCGGGCAGACCTGGCAGCTCGTGAAGTTCATCTCGCCGCAGGCCGGCTTCGTCGACGTCGCAATGGATCCCTCGAACCCCGACGTGCTGTTTGCAGCCAGCTGGCAGCGTGTGCGTGGACCGTACTTCCTTAATAGTGGCGGTCCCGGCAGCGGGCTCTGGAAGACGACCGATGCCGGAAAGACATGGACTGAAGTGAAAGGCGGCGGTCTCCCCGAAACCACGAAGGGCCGCATCGGGATCTCGATCGCCGCATCGAATCCGAAAGTCATTTACCTCATGGTCGAGGCAGACACCACGGCGAACGCCAAACCGGCCGCGGGCAAGGCGCCGCAAACGCGGCCGTCGGGTCTGTACCGCTCGCAGGATGGCGGTGCGACGTGGGAAAAGATGAACGGCACCGACGTGCGCCCCTTCTACTACTCGCAGGTGCGTGCCGACCCCAAGGACCCGAATCGCGTCTACTTCTCCTCGACGCCGCTGAACTACTCGAATGACGGCGGCAAGACGATCGGCAATGCGACCGTGGGCATTCACGTCGATCATCACGCGATGTGGATCGATCCCAACGACCCGAACCACATCATCGTGGGCAACGACGGCGGGGTGGCGCAGACGTGGGACAAGGGCGGCAACTGGGACTTCCTGAACACGTTCCCGATCGGGC
>DAIQBJ010000101.1:0-9586 GCA_036781225.1 Gemmatimonadales bacterium
CGCCGCCTGCTCGCTCAGAATCGCGCGCGCCTTGGGACCTCGGACTATCAGGCTCTCACCCAGCACCGTGACGGACTGCCCGGCGGCGAGCAGCTCCGCCACAGCGCGCGATTCGGCGTTGGTTCGATTGCGCAGCACGAACACCGCGCCGCTCCCTTGGATTTTTCCGGGCGCTACGACCACGCTGTCGACGTTCACCAGATTGGCGTCGAAAGGCCGATTCACGAGGTCGGCGCGCACGCCCATCGTGTAGGGCAGGGTCCAGCCGGCAACGTCGTACGGCGGCCGGTCGTTTACCGGCGTGTACTGTTGCGGCTCGAGCAGATCCTTGGCGTGTGCCCGGTAGGGCTGGCCCATCGGCACGACCAGCGAGCCGGCCGGGTAGCTCCTTCCATCGGCGGTAAACGGCTCGGCGGCGCGGCGGACCTCGACCCCGCCGAGCCGCAGCACGTTCGCGAGGGTGGACCACGCCTCGGGGTCGCGCTGGTCCGGTGGCAGCACGTACGCGAACGGATTCCCCGCCAGACCAGCTTCCACTGCGCGGCGACCGAGTCCGACGAAGCGATCGATGAACGTCAGGCGATCGCGGGACGCGAGGTGCACCAGCGCCTCCGCGGCGATCAGCTCGTACCGCACGATGTCACCCAGATGCCACGTGCCGCCGGGCCATTGGGCGGGCTGGTTGACGCCGCGCGGCGGTTGACGCACCGAGTCGGGGGCGAGCGTGATGGGTGAACCGAGGCGCGTGCTCGCCGCTTCGGTGAGAATGCCGACCATGTTGTGGCGCGTGGGTGTCGAGCGAAAACCGCCGTGCCACCACAGGTCGTACGTGAGCTGATGCGCCACGCCGGTCGCGCCCGCGTCGTAGAGCGCGGCGGCCATCTGCGCGCCAACGAGATTCATCGCGGCGACGAGCGCGGGGTCGAGGTTGGGATTGACGGGGTCCTGGAAGGGCGGTACGAACAGCCGAACGCCATTCGCGCCCATCTGATGCACGTCGTACACGACTTCGGGAAACCACTCCGTGTACAGCATCCGGGTAACGAGCCGCGTCTCGGCCTGCGTCACCATGAACCAGTCGCGGTTGTTGTCGTGCCCGACGTATTTGTGATATAACCAGGGCAAGGGCCCGCCTTCGTAGCGCGTCCCTTTGTAGCGACGATACCAGCTCACGACGGTGTCGAGTCCATCGGGATTCATCGACGGAATCATCAACACCACAACGGAGTCGAGCAGACGCGTCAATTCGGGATCGGTCGCCAGGCGATAGGCGAACGTCATCCCCATCTGACTCGACGCCACTTCCGTCGAGTGGATGTTGTTGCTGATGAGGATGACGGCGGGCTGGGTGTTCCGGATCGCCGCGAACGCGCTGTCCGCAAGCCGGCGCGGATCGGCGAGCAGCGCTTGAGTACGTTTGATGTCGGCGAGTCGCGCCTGGTTCGCGGGAGACGTAATCGTCATCAGCAGGAACGGCCGCCCCTCAGTCGTGCGACCCAGCGTATCGACGTGCACAAACCGGCTCTGCTGCGCCAGGCCGTTCATGTAGCCGCTGACCTGCTTCCAATCCGCGAGCATCGAGTCAGTGCCGGGCTCGAAACCGAGAAAGGCGGCCGGGCGGGCCGGCGGGGGGGGGTTGGCGGTCTGCAGAGCCGCCAACAGGACAAAGCTGACCATTAGATGAGTCCGAGTTTGGAGCCGACCTTCTTGAAGGCGCGAAGCGCGAAATCGAGATCATCACGCGAATGGGCGGCCGAGAGCTGGCAGCGCACACGCGCATGTCCTTGAGGCACAACAGGATAGCCGAAGCCGGTCACGAAGACGCCTTCGGCCAGCAACAGCTCGCTCATATGAATCGCCTTCGCCGTCTCGCCCAGGATCACCGGCACGATGGGCGTCTCTCCGGGCAACGGCTTGAAGCCGAGGGAGAGGAGCTGCTCGCGGAAGTAACGAGCGTTCTGGTGCAGACGGCTGACGAGCTCGGGATGGCGCTCGACGTGCTGCACGGCGGCGAGCGCGCTCGCTGCGACGGTCGGCGGCAGGGCATTGCTGAAGAGCTGCGGCCGCGAGCGCTGCGTGAGGTAGTCGGTGAGCGCGAGCGGGCCGGCCGTGAAGCCGCCCGCCGCTCCGCCGAGGGCTTTGCCGAGTGTGGAGGTGATCACGTCGATCTGGCCCAGCATGCCGTAGTGCTCGGCCGTGCCGCGGCCGGATTTGCCGAGCACGCCAGTCGCATGTGAGTCGTCGACGGCCAGAATGGCGTCGTATTTGCGCGCCAAGGCCACCAAGTCGGGCAGCTTTGCGATGTCGCCTTCCATCGAAAAGATGCCGTCGGTGAAGATCAGCTTGCGCCGCGCGCTGCTCGCGGCTTTCAGCTTCGCTTCGAGATCGGTCATGTCCGAATGCTTGAAGACCGCGGTCTGGCACTTGGTAATCGCCTTGGCGAGGCGAATCGAGTCGATGATCGAGGCATGGTTCAGCTGGTCGGAGATGACGATGTCGGGCTCGCTCAGAATCGTGGGGCACAGTCCCTCATTCGCGTTCCAGCAGCTCACGTAGGTCAGTGACGACTCGCAGCCCACGAACTGCGCGAGCGCCTCTTCGAGCTGGCGATGAACGGTGAACGTGCCGCAGATGAAGCGGACCGATGCGGTGCCCGCGCCCCAGTGATCGACGCCCGCCTTCCCCGCCTGCACCACTTCGGGGGTGTTGCAGAGTCCGAGGTAGTTGTTCGAGGAGAGGATCACGATGTCGCCGCGCCCTTCCATCTTCACGCGCGAGCCTTGAGGAGAATCGAGGTAATTGAGTCGCTTGTAGACGCCGTCCTTCTTGAACTCCGCCAACTCGCCCTGCAGCTGCCCCATGAAGCTCATGCGATCTCCAGAATGACTTTGCCGGCATCACCCGACCGGATGACCGCCAGCGCGTCGTCGATTTTGGCGAGCGGGAATTTGTGCGTGATGACGGGCCGTGGATCGAACTGCCCGCCGGTGAGAAAGCGCCGCATCTGGTGCCACGTCTGGTACATCCTGCGGCCGATGACCCCGTACACCGTGATTCCCTTGAAGATGATCTCGTCGGCGAAATTGATCGGCACCTCGCCTTTCGGAATACCGAGCAGCTGCACGCGGCCGCCCAGGCGCACGCTGGCGAACGCCTGATGCAGCGCAGACGGCACGCCCGACATCTCGCAGACGACGTCGGCCCCTTCGCCATCAGTCTCCGCGACGACCGTCCGGACGACGTCCTCTTTGGCGGCGTTGATGACGACGTGGGCGCCCATTGTTTCCGCGAGCCCGAGGCGCTTGGGATTCACGTCCGACGCGATCACCTTGGTCGCGCCCGCGGCACGCGCGATCCCGACCGCGAAGCAGCCGATCGGCCCGCACCCCACAACGAACACGGTGCTGCCGGGAATCTCCGCCGTGAGCACCGCGTGAAACGCATTGCCCATCGGGTCCATGATCGCGCCGACCTCCGTCGGAATACCCGACAGGGTCAGCACGTTCGTCGTGGGCATCACGATGTACTCGGCGAACGCGCCGTCGCGGTCGACGCCGATGATGCGCGTGTTCTTGCAGATGTGGCTGTTGCCGGTACGACACTGCAGGCAGTGCCCGCAGACGATGTGCCCCTCCGCCGTGACGAGCTGGCCGACGCGTAAGCCCGTCACGCCGTCGCCGAGCCCCTGGATCTCGCCCGCGAATTCGTGCCCGACGACGACCGGCGGCTTGATGCGGCCCTGTGCCCACGGATCCCAGTCGGCGATGTGCAGGTCGGTGCCGCAGACGCCGGCATGGCGCACGGCGATCAGCACCTCCCCGGGCCCCGGTGCCGGTTTGGGAACGGACTTCACGGTCAGACCGGGCGCGCGTTTTTCCTTGACGATCGCTTGCATGAATTCGCGAGTGAGGGACGGAGGAAAGGGAAGAGTTAGAAGATCGAACGGATAAATCCGCCATCGACCTGGAGCACGGCGCCGGTAATATAGCTGGCCCGTTCCGAGGCCAGAAATACGACTGCCGCCGCCAGCTCCTGCGGCGTGCCGATGCGATGCATCGGGATTTCGCCGAGACGCTGTTGCATCATCTCCGGCCGCGCTGCCGTGAGCTCCTTGATGCGTTCGGTGTCGATGAAGCCCGGGCAGATGCTGTTGACCGTGATGCCATCTTTGGCGACCTCGTCGGACAGCGCCTTGGCGAAGCCGAGGACGCCTGCGCGTGCGGTCGAGGACAGGATCAGACCGGGCAGGGGCTGCAAGGCAGCCACTGACGCCAGGCAAATGATCCGGCCCCATTTCGCGTTGGTCATGATCGGCACGGCGGCGCGGGCGAGGTGGATCGTGGACAACAGGTTCAGCTCGATCGCCTTGTGCCAGGCTTCCGCTGGCTGATCTTTGAAGGCGGCAGCGGGCGGGCCGCCGGCATTGCAGAACAGCACATCCAGCCGGCCGAATTTCTTGGCGACATCCTGCACCAGCTGCTCCGCTTGAGCCGGCACGGTGACGTCCGCGGGGAAGGGCGCAGTCTTCGGGTCGCGGCCGTTCACCGCGACCTGGGCGCCCTCCTCCTTCAGCGTGTTGGCGACCGCGCGGCCGATGCCGCGGGTGCCACCGCAGACGAGCGCGACGCGACCCTTAAGGCCTAGATCCACGACCGTTGCCCGAACTCACGATGCTTCGACCGCTGCGTTCACGGGCTCGATCCGCACCGCGCAAATCTTCAGCTCCGCCATCTTCGCGTACGGATCGAGCACCGGATTGGTCAGCAGGTTGGCCGCGGCTTCGCGGAAATGGAAGGGGACGAACACCTGGCCCCGCGCGACGCGCTCGCTGACGCGCGCGGCGGTTACCATCGAGTTACGCCGCGACGTGAGCCGCACCAGCTCCCCTTCGCGCACGCCGAGCTGTCTCGCGTCTGCGGGATGAATCTCGACGATCGCGGTTGGCTCGCGCGCATCCAGGCCGCTCGCGCGCCGGGTCATGGTGCCGGTGTGCCAGTGGAAGAGCTGGCGGCCGGTGTTCATGACGAACGGGTAGTCGTCGTCCGGGAGCTCAACGGGGTCGGTGTACTCGACCGGCACGAAGGTCGCGCGCCCGTCGGCTGTGGGGAACGCCTTGTCGAACAGGAAGGCGGTTCCGGGATGCCGCTGGTCGGGCACCGGATACTGCAGGCCCGCGCCCTCGAGTCGCTCGTAGGTCACGCCCGCCCAGCTCGGCGTCACCTGCGCGATCTCCTGCATGACGGCCTCGGCGCCGTCGAACGTCGTCGGCAATCCCAGCCGGTTGGTGAGATCCATCAGGATCTCGAGATCGGCCCGGGCCTCGCCGGGCGAATCGCCCGCCTGGTGCGTCAGCTGGATGCGCCGCTCGGTGTTGACGAATGTGCCCGTCTTTTCCGCGAAGCTCGAGCCGGGCAGCACGACGTCGGCATAACGCGCGGTTTCCGTCAAAAACAGGTCCTGCACGGCCAGGAATTCGAGCTCCTGGAACCAGTGCTCTGCGTGCGCGATATCGGGGTCTGAGATGATCGGATTCTCTCCCATGATGTACATGCCGCGCACGCCGCTCTCGGGCTTCACGACTTGGGTAACCATGAGGCCGCTGGTGAGCGACAGCGATTCCTCCGGCACGCCCCAGGTCTTTGCAAACCGGGCGCGGACCCGCCTGTCGCCGACCGGCTGGTAGTCGGTGTAGACGAACGGAATGGCGCCGACATCGGAGGCGCCCTGCACGTTGTTCTGGCCGCGCACCGGCAGCATCGCCGCGCCCCACCGTCCGATCATGCCGCAGGCGAACATCAGATTGAGCAGCGAGGTGACGATGTCGGTGCCGTTGGCATGCTGCGTGAGCCCCATCGCCCAGAGAGTGCTGGTGTTCGGCCCACGCGCATACATCTCGGCGGCCCGCTCGATGGCCTCGGCCGCGATGCCGGTGATCTTTGCGGCCTTTGCCGGCGTATAGGGCTGGACGGCGGCGCGCACCGTTTCGAAGTCGTGCGTGCGCTCGGCAATGAATGGCTTGTTCTCGAGGCCGAGCGACAGGATGTGATTCAGCATCGCCGAGTAGAGCGCGACGTCGGTGCCGGGCTGCATCTGGAGATGAATGTCGGCGCGGCCGGCCAGCTCGGTGCGGCGCGGGTCGGCAACGATCAGCGTGGCGCGCTTTTCGTGCGCGCGCTTCAACGCCGCGCCGAACACCGGGTGTGATTCGGTCGTGTTGGCGCCCGCGATGAAAATGACATCGCACGCTTCCTCGATTTCGCGCATCGAGCCCGACGCGGCCGCGGTATTGATCGCGCGCTGCATCGCGGCCACCGACGTCGAATGGCACAGGCGCGTGCAGTGATCGACGTTGTTCGTCCCGAGCGCGCCGCGAAACATCCGCATCAGCAGATAGTTTTCTTCGTTGGAGCACTTCGCCGACGAGAAGCAGGCGAGGGCGTCGGGGCCGCGCGCGGTCTTGAGCCGCCGCAGCTCCTGCGCCGTCAGCTCGAGCGCCTCCTCCCAGGTGGCTTCGCGGAACGGCGTGTACCAGTCCTCCGGCGTCGCCACGCGATCGCGGATGTCCAAGTCGAGCCGTTCCAGCAGCGGGAGCTCACGGACCGACTTGCCGGTGGCACGCGGTGGTGTGCCCGGCTTGGTGCCGCGGCCCTCACTTTCGATGGTGCGCCAGGGACCGGCGCGCCGCTCCGCGCCGGTGCCGCCTTTCCAGATCCAACCTCCGGCTTCCTTGATCCAGCCTTTGCGAATCAGGGGTTTGGTCAGGCGATCGCGATGCTGCGGAAAGTCGTACCCGAAGCGTCCCTTCACGCAGGTCGATCCCTGGTTGGGCGTGTTCAGCTCGATGTCGGGCGACGTGACCCGAACGACGGTATTACCGGCGACGTGCAGATCGAGCTGGCAACCGACGCCGCAGTAGGGGCAGATCGACCGCACGACTTTCTCGGGGTGCCGGATCTGCTCGGGCGCGAAGCGCTGGCGCGGCATCACCTCGAAGATCGCGCCCGTCGGGCAGACGCGAACACACTCGCCACACCAGGTACACCCCGCTTTGTCGGGGTCGCCGTCCGCGCCCACGATGATCTCGGCATGCTCGCCGCGGAAGCCCACGTCCAACACGCCGACGACCTGGATGTCCTCGCAGGCGCGCACGCAGCGCGTGCACAGGATGCAAGTCGACATGTCGTGCCGGATCATCGGATCCCCGGGCCGCTCGTCCCCCGAGCGCAGCGGCAAGTCGCGATCCACGACCGCGCTCGGCACGACGTCGTACTGCACGAGATAGCGCTCGAACTCGTTCCGCGGGCTCGCGCGACCACCGTTTCTCAGGTGATCGGCCGGATACCGCTCCGCGAGGAGCCGCAACACGCCCTTGCGGTTCTCGACCGCGGCGTGCGACTGTGTCGTGACGACCATGTTGTCGGCGATTTTCGTCGCGCACGCCGGGATCAGCTTGGCCTGGCCTTCGACTGAGACAAGACAGATGCGGCAGTTGCCGACGATGGAGAGCTTGGGATACCAGCAGAGGGTCGGGATCTCGATGCCCGCCGTTCGTGCGGCATCGAGGATAGTTTGGTCCGGCGTGGCGCTAATGGACCGTCCGTCGATCAGGAGCTGCGGCATTGTCCTAATAACTACCTGCATCCGTGATTCTTGCAAAGGTTAAGCGACCGAAAACGAACGGGGCCGGCATCAGCCGGCCCCGGTTTCGTTGCGCTGCTTCGACTTCAGACTTTCGGATCGATCGGTAGGTGGTTGTGGGTATGGTCCCCATTCTCCCCTTCATCGGTGAACCAGCAGTACGCCCAAATCTTGGCGGGTCTCAACACTTGCTGGCCCGCGCGGAGGATGATGCCCATCGGTTCGTCATCGAGTGCGAGAGGGAAGGTTGTCATGTCTCCCTACGAGGCAAGCTTCCTGCCACAGGATGATCATCCTAAGTGTTGTGGAATTGGGCGCTTAGCGAGCAGCGCGATGGCCCAGTCGTCAATCCGACACGTTCAAAGCGGGCTGCGCCGTGTCGAGCTGACGCGGCGGCTTGATCGCCGTGAACCCGGCGCGTTTCGAACGCCGACCGGCTGAGCGCTGCACCTGCCAGCCGCGATACAACGTCTGGAGCGCCTCAGGAGCGAGGGGGATGACCTCGCGGTGTTCCGCGGCGGGCGGGAGCACCACGTGCACGCCACCCGACGGCGTCCGGACCTGAAGATCCGCGATCAGGGACGCGCGCTGTTTGCTGCGCAGCTGGGCCAGGCTGGCCGGTGCGATCACGACGAGCGACGGCGCAAGATCGGGGAACCAGCTCCCGAAGTTGATCACGAGTGCCTGGAACGCGCCACCACCAAGCTGCTCGGAGACGGCGCGCCCCTCCGCAGCTTCCACCGCACCCAGGTCCTGGTCGAGGAGAAAGACGTCCGCGTCATGCGCGGCGAGGAAGAGGGCTTCCGCCAGCGCCGCGGCGCCGAGGACCACAATGGTGTCGTTGGGCTCCACGCGGGCGGCCCAGGGAACGATCGGATGCGCGCGGTCGAATCCCCAATGCGTCGGCTCGCGCTGCGCTTCGCGCAGGGCCCGGTGTTTTTGCCGCCACCGCGGGAACGACGGCAGCCGCAGCCGCCGCGCGATAATGCGATCGACGTGCTCGAGCAGCAGCACCTCGGTGAGCAGGTATTGATCCTGCGCGGTTGTGTGCAGCTCGCGCACCGCCTCATCGCCGATCTGCAGCAGCTCGGCGCGCGGCACGGTGTTCTTGTACTCCTCGAGTCGCTGCAGGATGAACTCCTGATATTCCTGCTTGAGCGAGCGGGGTGCCCGGCGGACCGGTGGCATGCCCGTCGTCTTACTGGCGCGCTCGAAGGGAAGGGAAGTCAGCATGGCTCGACGTGCACGGTCACTTCCGCGAGCTCCAGTTCTTTCTTGAGCTTCTCTTCGACCGCATCAGCAATGGCATGTGCGGCGGCGACATTCGCGTTCGGATCGACCGCGATGGTCACCTCGGCGTAGCGGCTGCCGGCATTGCCGCCGCGCGAGCGAATTCGGTACGCGCTCACCACACCTTCGACCGCCTGTGCTGATTGGCGGATCGTTGGCTCTGGAATCGCCCGCTCGTCGACGAGCACCGGCACGGTGCGCTGCAGAATCTGATAGGCGACTCGCACGATCAGCAGCGCTACAACAATTGCGACCACCGGATCCACCCAGAGGAAGCCCTGGCGCGAGAGTAGCACGCCGATGAGGACGCCGATCGTGATGAACACGTCGGTGCGCGTGTGGGCGGCGTCGGCGATCAGCAGCTCGCTGGAGAGCTGCTGACCGCGGCGGTGTTCGTACCAGGCGACGAACACATTCGTCGCGAGCGTCGCGAGGAGCAGCACGAGCCCGAGGTCCGTGATTTGAACCGCATGACCGCCTGTGGCGAGCCGGGAGATCGCGCTGCGCAGCAGCTCGAAACACGTGATCGAGAGGAAGACGCAGAGGCCGAGCGCGCCGAGTGTCTCGAATTTGCCATGGCCGTACGGGTGCTCCTCGTCCGGGGCGCGCGCGGCCACGCGCATGACGATCAAACCGAGAACGTTATAGACCGCATCCA
>DAIQBJ010000102.1:0-9547 GCA_036781225.1 Gemmatimonadales bacterium
GGGGGCCGGGGGAGCCGGGGGGGGCCGGCAAGCGCCGGGCGGCATGCTCGATGACAACGTGCAATCGGCAGCAGGATTCCTCGATGCGTACGAGGCGACTGGAGAGCAGCGCTGGCTCGAGCGGGCGACCCTCGTCATGAACTACTGCGACACGGCGCACGCCGATCAGGCTGCCGGCTTCTTCGATATCGCCGACAATGTGAACGGCACCGCGTATCTCGCGGCGCGCGCCAAACCGGTTCAGGATGCTCCCACGCCGTCACCGAACGGCGTGGCCGCGCTGGTGCTGGCACGCCTCTGGGCGTTGACCGACCAGGCCGAGTGGCGGTCGCGGCTCGACCGGCAGGTTGCGGCATTCGCCGGCAGCGCGCGCGAGCTGTCGCTCTATGGGGCGACGCTGTTGCGCGCCATCGATTGGGCGGTAAACCCCGTCACCCGCATTGCGGTGGCGGGGCCTCGCGGCGAGGGACCCGCATGCGCCATGCACCTCGTGGCGTTGCAGGAGTACCGGCCGCGTAAGGCCGTGATCCGATCGACGGCCGCGACGCCCGCTGCGACGGTCTGCGTCGGCACCACCTGCTCTCTCCCCGTGGCGACGACCGAGATGCTCAAAGAGCTACTACATTCCTAGAACCTCAATACGGGAACAGTGATGCCGAATAAGAAAGCAGTGATCGAGACGGCGCGAGGCACTATCGAGCTGGATCTCTTCGCGGACGAAGTGCCTGGGACCGTAGCCAATTTCGAGAAGCTCGCCAATTCCAAGTTCTACGACAGCACGAAGTTTCATCGCGTGATCCCCAATTTCATGATTCAAGGCGGTGACCCCTACTCCAAGACCGGCAAAGGCCCGGTCGGGACGGGGGGACCGGGATACACGATCAAGTGTGAAACTGAGAAGAACACGCACAAGCACGTGGCGGGCACGCTGTCGATGGCGCACGCCGGAAAGGACACCGGCGGCAGCCAGTTCTTCATCTGCCACTCGGCGCAGCGTCACCTGGACGGCTTGCACACCGTGTTCGGACAGGTGACGAAGGGAATGGATGTCGTGAACGCCATTCGGGGCAACGACGAGATCAAGTCGATTCGCGTCTCATAACTCGTCAGGGAGGGGATGACCTGTGGTCGCTCTGCTGTTGGCCATGACCATGACCGTCCAGGACTCGGGCGCCTTCGTGGTGCGCCTCGGCGTGGACACGCTCTCGCTGGAGCAGTACCGGCGCACTGCCACACAGCTGCGCGGGGAATACGTCATTCGCTTGCCCCGCAGCGTCCATCGCATCTACACGGCCGAGCTCAATCCCGACGGCTCGATCCGCCGCTTCGAGCTCGTCACGCACAACATCGGCGCTGAGCCGGGACCGCGGGAGACGAAGACGTCGATCGATCTGACGCGCGACAGCGCGGTCGTGACGTCGCCCCGCGGTGACAGCACCGTGACGGCGAAAGTCGCCGTTCCCAAGGGGACGTTCCCATTCCAGTTCTATGTCATTGGGTTGATGGAGCAGATGGCGCGCTACGCGCGCGGCACGGGCAAAGACAGCGTGCGCTTTTCGGCGCTGCCGTCGGCCACCGCGCCGAGCGGCGGCTACATCAAGCGGCGCGGCGGAGCGGCAAGTGACACCCTGGTGTTCATGTTCGACGACGGGCCGTTTGCGGGAGTCGGACCGTTCACGTTCCGGATGGATCGGCAGGGGCACATCACCTGGCTCACCGGCAAGGGCAGCACCGTCCAGATCGACGTGCAGCGGGTCGCGTCGGTTCCGATGGCGCAGGCGGGCCCGATGTTCGCGAACCGGCCGCTTGGCCTGCTCTCGCCGCGCGACACCGCCCGCACCACCCTCGCCGGCGCCACCTTGTGGGTAGACTACGGCCGTCCGATGAAGCGCGGTCGCGTGATCTTTGGCGACGTCGTGCCATGGAATACCGTGTGGCGCACGGGGGCGAATGCCGCTACGCAGTTCAACACGGCGATCGATCTCGTGATCGGCGGCGCCAAGGTGCCGGCCGGCACGTACACACTCTGGACCTTGCCGTCGCAGACTGGCTGGAAGGTCATCATCAACCAGCAGACGGGACAGTGGGGCACGGAGTATCACGAGGCGCAGGATCTCGCGCGGGTCGATGCAAAGGTTGAGACGCTGGCGGCCGCGGTGGAACAGCTGTTTATCGGCTTCGAGCCCGCCCCCGGAAATGCGTCCGCCACGACCCTGACCATCTTGTGGGACAAGACGAAGGTCTCAGTCCCCGTGTCGAAGCAATAAATGCATCTCGATTTCGCTGTCGTCGCCGACTACGCACTGGTCGATCAGTCGGGCAAGATGTCGGTACTCGGCATCTTTCAGCACATCTGGGTGCCGCAGTTTCCGGCGATGCACCCCCGGCTGCACCTCGTGCTCCGACTAAAAGGAAAGCGCACGGAAGTCGGCGAGCATCAGGTGCAGATCAAGTTGATGGACGACGACGATGCGGAGCTCCTGGGAGGCTCAGGGACGGTGAATTTCGCCGAGCCTCCCGCGGGGGTCACGGAGATCGAAGCGGCCGCGGTGTTGGTGTTCGATGTGCCGTTCCCGCACGCCGGACAGTATCGCTTCGAAATCACGGTCGACGGCGAGCGCAAGGCGACGGTGCCCATCACGGTATCCCAGATGCCGCCGATGCCGGCAGCGACTCCACCACAACCCCCATCGCCGCCGGCACCACAAGCACCTGGGACCTAACGCAGTACCCTCCCCCCCGCCACCCCTCAGCGCGCACGTGCGGCTGCCGTTGCTGCTCCTCGCCGCCGTGCTGGCGATGGCCTTCAACCTCGGCGGCTACCCACTGTTCGACCCGGACGAGGGCCGCAACGCCGAAGTAGCACGCGAGATGGCGCAGACGAACGACTATCTGCTGCCACAGCTCGAGGGCCTGCCGTATCTCGACAAGCCGGTCCTCTACTTCGCGGCCGCCGCCGGCGTGATGGAGGTGCTGGGACCCACAGAAACCGCGGCGCGCCTCCCGGCCTTTCTGTTCACGATTGTCACCATTCTGGTCGTCGTGCGGTTCGGACGCCGCCGGTGGGGATCGGATGCGGGTTGGCTCGCGGGCCTCGCGCTCGCGACGACACCGCTCGTCCTCACGTACGCGCGTACGACGATCTTCGACAGCGCCCTCGCCTGCTGCACGACGATCGCCATCACCGCGTTCTGGGAGGGTGAGGGGAAGGCGCGGCCGATTCTGCCCTGGGCCGCGATGGGGGTTGGAGCTCTTACGAAGGGTCCGGTGGCGCTGCTCGTGCCGCTGATCACGCTGATCCCGTACTCGGTGCTGACCGGCAGACCCGTGCGGCGACTCTTCTCTGTCGCCGGGATCGCGGTCTTCGCCATAGTGGCGCTGCCTTGGTTTCTCGCCGTGTCGCATCGGGTCCCTGACTTCGCGCATTACGTATTTGTGCGCGAGACGTTCGAGCGCGTGACGACGACGCGGTTCCACCGCACTGCCCCGCTCTGGTACTATCTGCCCATCATCCCCGTGGCCGCCTTCCCCTGGATCGTACCCGCGCTGGCGCGCTGGAAGAACCTGCGCTGGGCGTGGCTGGGCCGGCGCGTGAATCCCTACGCGCAGGACACCCTCCTGCTCGCGTGTTGGGTGCTCGGTCCCCTGCTCTTTTTCACGCTCAACCAGTCGAAGCTGCCGCAGTACGTCTTGCCGCTGATGCCGGCATTTGCGCTCACCGCCGGGCGTCTGCTGACGCGCCAGGCGAGCGAGCTGGGCGGCGGCATCGCCGCAGGGCGACGCACCTACGCCGCCATCGCGGGATTCGTGGGCCTCGCGCTGGCCTCACTGACGCTCTGGCTTCCTGCCCCGATCAGCCTCACGCCTGCCGAGCGCGGCGCGATTCCGCTCACGGCCCTGGCGCTGGGAATCGCGCTGCTGATTTCTGCCGCCTTGGTTTGGCAGGCGGGTCGCGCCGATCGTCCGCGCCCGGCGCTCGGCGTCATGGGGTATGCGCTGGTGGTCATCACCGTGCCCCTCGTGTCGACGCGCTTGCTCGCGGCTGTCGGTGAGGATCGCTCGGCAGCAACACTGGCCCGCGTCATCCAGAATACCGGAGGTGCCTCGACCGAGGTGGTCGGTGTGGGGGCTTTCCCAACATCGCTGCCGTTTTACCTGCGCCGGATCGTGCCCGTTGCGACGGCCCATGGCCGCGAGCTCACCAGCAACTACATCGCGGACCACTACCAGCAGTTTCTCGCCCTTCCCGGCTCACCGCTGGAGCCGCCCGACGCATGGCGCGAGCGACTGGCGCGCTGCAGCCGGCCGACCGTCTTCATCGCTCGTGCCAACGACGCGCGGATCCGCTCGGCACTCGAGCAGCATCTTCCGCTGCTCGCCGTCGAAGGGCAGTACGCGGCATATGGACCATGTGCGGCATCTTCGGCGCGATAGCGACTCACCCCGGAGGGGGGGGCGCTCCGCTGCGCCATCCGGATTACATCGCGCGCATGGCGGCGGCGCTGCGGCATCGCGGCCCCGACGGGGAGTGCATCGTCGGCCATGAGCGCGCGCGCATCGGCGCGCGCCGCCTCGCCATCATGGATCTCACCACCGGCGATCAGCCATTCAAGAGCCCCGACGGCAGGATCTGGATGGTGTGCAACGGCGAGATCTACAACGCGAACGATTTGCGCCGCGAAGCCTCGGGACCCGGATGGAACTATCCGTTTCGCTCCCGCGGCGACATCGAAACGATCGTTCCGTTTTACGAGCGCTATGGAGCCGACGCCGTCGCGCGGCTCGAGGGCATGTTTGGGCTCGCCGTCTGGGACGACGACAAAGGCCGGCTGCTGCTGGCGCGCGATCGCGCGGGTGAAAAGCCGCTGTTCTGGGCCGACGTGCGCGGCGAGCTGCGCTTCGCGTCGGAAATCCAGGCGTTGCTCGAGTTTCCCGACCAGCCGCGGCGCGTGAATCGCAAAGCCCTGTCGCTCTATCGCGCCCTGGGATACGTGCCGGCGCCCTACACGATGTTCGACGGGATTCACAAGCTGCCGCCGGCTTCCCTGCTGATCGCGGAAGGCGGCCGGACCGAGATTCGCTCCTACTGGAGCGCGGCCGCTGCCGCCGAGCGTCCCTCGCGACTCTCGTTCGACAACACCGGCGATCTCCGCGAGACGCTGCTGCGCGCGGTACAGCGCGAGCTGATGTCTGACGTGCCGCTGGGGGTTTTCACGAGCGGGGGTCTCGATTCTTCACTGCTCGTTGCCGCCGCTGCGCGCGCCATGCCCGGAGAGCGGATCCACACCTATGCCGTGCGCTTCACCGAGCCGGGCTACGACGAGAGCGACTACGCCGAAGCCGTCACGCACGACATCGCGACGGTCCATCATGTCGTCACCGCGGACGACGAGTCGCTCGGCCGCGCGCTCGACGTGGTGACGCGGTCACTGGCGGAACCGCTCGGTGATCCGGCGG
Source organism: Gemmatimonadales bacterium (assembly GCA_036781225.1). Taxonomy (GTDB): domain Bacteria; phylum Gemmatimonadota; class Gemmatimonadetes; order Gemmatimonadales; family GWC2-71-9; genus 20CM-2-65-7. The sequence continues at coordinate 5,458 of DAIQBJ010000102.1, forward strand.
TGCTCCCCACGTGGCTGCTCGCCGAGGCCGCGCGCGCGCAAGTGAAGGTGATTCTTTCCGGCGAAGGAGCGGACGAGCTGTTCGGCGGGTACCCGACCTACCTGGGGCACAAATTCGCCGAGCGCTGGCAGCGCATCCCCCGCCCGCTCCGCGGTGTCGTGCGCTGGGCGGTCGATCGCTGGCCGACTTCGACAGGTAAAATGACGCTCGAATTCATGCTCAAGCAGTTCCTTGCCGCCGCCGAGCTGCCCTGGCTCGAGCGCCATTTGATGTGGCTCGGCGCCGTGGCGATCGAGGACGGGGTGATCGCGGAGCTCGAGGGCAAGCTGGACCGCTTTCCGCACGACGACCCGTTGAATCGGGTGTTGTGGTTCGATTTTCTCACGTACCTGCCGGACGACCTGCTCGTCAAAGTCGATCGCGCCACGATGCTCGCGTCCGTGGAGGCGCGCGCGCCGTTCCTGGATCGCGAGGTGATGGAGCTGGTCCTTCCGGTCGCTGCCGCCTGCAAGGTGCATGGCATCACCACCAAAGCGATATTAAAGCAAGCCGCGCGCGGACTCGTTCCCGAACGCGTCATCGAGCGGCAGAAACGCGGGCTCTCCGTACCCGTCGCACGCTGGCTCAATACCGGGCTCGCGCCGCTGGCCGATCGGTTGCTCCAGACGCCGCTGCTGGCCGAACACCGCGCGATGCGACGCAACCACGCGCGCCGGCTCTGGCCGCAACTGATGCTGGAGCTCTGGGCGGAACGCTGGAACGTGGATATCAGATCTCATGAATCGTGACGAAGCGCTGGCGCTCATGCATGAGCACACCAAATCCCCTTCGCTGCGCCAGCACATGCTCGCGGTCGAGGCGGCGATGCGCGCGTATGCCGCCAAGTACGGCGAGGATCCCGAGGCCTGGGGCCTGGTCGGCCTGCTGCACGACTTCGACTACGAGCAATTTCCCAACCAGGAGCATTCCCCAACCGAGGGCCATCCGGCGTGGGGCGTGAATCTCCTGCGCTCGAAAGGGGTTGCCGAGCCGCTGCTGCGCGCCGTGCTGGGCCATGCCACGTACTCAGGCGTGCCGCGCGACACACAGCTGGCGAAAGCGCTGTTCGCCGTCGACGAGCTGTGCGGGTTTCTCGTCGCCTGCGCGCTGGTCCGGCCGTCGAAGAGCTTTGGCGATCTCGAAATCTCGTCGGTCAAGAAAAAGCTGAAGGACAAGGCGTTCGCCCGCGGCGTGAACCGCGACGAGGTGCGTCAGGGTGCGGAGGAGCTCGGCGTGCCCCTGGATGAGCACATCGCGTTTTGCATTCAGGCGCTCCGGCCCGTGGAGCCCTCGTTGGGCCTACGAGGGTGACTCTCGCTACCGTCGCCGAGCATCCCTTTTCGCGAGCGCTCGATCGCGCTACGGGCGCGCGACCGATTCCCGGCAACGTCGTCCGTCACCTCGCGATCAGCACCGATGCCCTCGAGTCGATGCTCGAGATGATCGCCAGCGCACGCCGCACGGTCCATTTCGAGAACTACATCATTCACGACGATCGCACCGGTTGCCGCTTTGCCACGGCGTGGGCGGAGCGGGCGCGTGCCGGGGTGCGCGTGCGCGTGCTGTACGATGCCTTCGGCTCCCGCAGCACCAGTAGCGCGTACTGGCGGGAGCTGCGGAGCTACGGTGTAGACGCCCGTCCGTTCCGGCCGATCTGGACGAGTGGCCCGATCGAGGCGTTCATCCGCGATCACCGCAAGCTGCTCGTCGTCGACGGCGAACAGGCCATGACGGGCGGTCTCTGCGTCGGCGACGAATGGGCGGGCGATCCGGGAGTCGGGAAGCCCTGCTGGCGCGATACGATGGTCGTTGTTTCCGGGCCGGCGGTCGCGGCGCTGGAAGGAGCGTTCGGACGGATGTGGGCGCGCGCCGGCCCGCCGCTGCCCGAGGACGAAACCAGCCCGCCCCCCGACGAGTGCGGGCCATCCGCCGTCCGGGTCGTGGAAGGACTCCCGGGACAGTCGCGCATTTATCGCGCGATGCAACTGCTCGCGGCGGCCGTCACCGAGCGGCTCTGGATCACCGACGCGTATCTTGTCGCTCCGCCGCCTCTGTATGCGAGCCTCGTGGACGCGGCCCGCGGCGGCGTGGACGTGCGCTTGATGCTCCCTGGCATCTCCGACGTTCCGATCATCCGCATCTTCACGCGAGGCGGCTATCGTGAGCTGCTCCACGCCGGCGCGCGCATCTTCGAGTACCGCGGGCCGATGCTGCACGCCAAAACATTCGTCGCCGACCACGAATGGGCGCGTGTGGGATCGAGCAATCTCAATGTCTCCAGCCTGCTCGGCAATTACGAGCTCGATCTCGTCACTGAGCAGGATGAGCTGACCACGACGCTCGCGACACAGTTCCTGCACGACATGGCACAGAGCCGCGAGATCGTGCTGATGGCGCGCCGCCGGCTGCCGCTGCCGCCGCGACTCGTGGATGCCGCCGTCGTGAAACCGTCCCCTGTGGGCCCGCCCTCGCCCGCGTCGCGGCACAAACGCTCGCTCCGAGAGCGGAAGGCGGCGGCGGCGGTCGCGCTGATGCAAGCCGCCGGAGGAGCACGCCGGATGCTCGCAGGCACCGCGGCCGCGTTCTTCTTCGTCGTGGGGATACTGCTCATCGTCTTCCCGCTCACCACCAGCGCCGTTTTGGCGGTCGGTGCGCTCGCGACGGCTCTCGTGCTCGCCGGCTACGCCGACGCACGGCGGCGGCGGCGCCGTGAGAGCGATGTCCGCTGAACGAGATACGCCCCCTCGCACGTCCCAACCTCCCGGGGGAGCAGCGCGTATTGGAACAGGAGACGACCCGGCCCTCGTCGCCCAAACGCTGGCGGGCGACCGGGCCGCTTTTGGAGTTCTCGTGGAGCGCTACGCAGCACAGGCGCGGCGGGTCGCGCGAGCGGTCCTGGGCGATCCCGATGACGCGGACGACGCGGCGCAGGACGGGTTTCTCTCAGCCCTCGTGAAGCTCGCGCAGTACGACTCCCGGCGGCCGTTCGGTCCATGGTTGATGCGCATCGTGGCCAACGCCGCGACCGACCGGCGGCGGCGCCGGAACGTGCGGCGCGCGGAGCCGCTGGATCCGTCGCTGGTGGGTGGAGGGCCGAGACCGGACGCGGCCGCGGTGCAGAGCGAGCTAGGCGACCGGCTGCGCGCGGCGCTCGCGGAGCTGCCCGAGCGCCGGGGGACCGCGGTGGTGCTGTTCGATGTCGAAGGCTATTCGCACGCCGAGATCGCGGGGATCCTGGGAATTCCCGAAGGTACGGTTCGATCCGAGGTATTTCACGGGCGGCGCCGTCTGCGCGCGCTGCTCGAAGACTGGAAGGAGCAGGGAAAATGAAGAATCCTGAATCGTTCGATCACCGCCCCGATCCGGAGCTCGGCAAGGCGTTGCGCGCTGCGCTCGAGCGCTCCGACAACTCGGCCTTCGTCGCGCGCGTGATGGCGAACTACGATCGCGCCCTCGAGCAGGCGACCATCCCGACGTGGGAAGTGCTCGCGTCGTGGTTCCGGCCCGGCGTGGCGGCGGCGATCGTCGCGCTCATCGCCGGTTTTCTGTTTGGCCGGGTGGTCTTGAGTGGCGGGGACAGCGCCTCGATCGAAATGGCGATGGCCCCCGCCGAAGGGCCGGGCGGGCCGGGGCTGGCGGCGCTCGTGACGGCGGCAGATCCGCCGGACGCGAGCGTCGTGTTTACTTCACTCGTCGAATCACGATAGAGAGAGAAGAGGAATCATGCTGAATAGATCGAAGCTCGCTGCCGTCGGACTGCTGGCCGCCGTGTTTGCCGCGGGCGGCCTGGCGGGATGGGGCGGCCATGAAGCCGCCGATCACGACAGACCAGGCGGCGGGCACGGAAGCCGGCGCGGGCCGGACGCTATGGTCGCCTACCTGAGCCGCGAGCTCAAGCTCTCCGACGCCCAGCGCGACTCCGTCCGCGCGATCTTCGCGCGCCACCGGCCCGAGACCGACTCGCTGTGGGCACAGGTCCGCCCGCGCTTCGACTCGATCAAAGCCCGAATCCGCGGCGAGATCGACGCTCAACTCACCCCCGCGCAGCGCG
>DAIQBJ010000103.1:0-9543 GCA_036781225.1 Gemmatimonadales bacterium
TCCCGATGAGGTGCGCCGCGCGTCGGCTCCTCCGATCGGCATGCGCGGGCGGCTGGGGCTTCCCGACCGAACCCTGCTCGCGGTCAACGCCGCGGCGCTGGTCGATCACAAAGACCAGCGCACGCTGATCCGCGCCGCCCATTACGCGCGCCGGCTCGAGCCGTCACTCCACTGGGTCATTGCCGGCGACGGCCCGTTGCGCGCGACGTTGACGGCCGAGATTGGGCGACTCCAGCTCGCAGATCGCGTGCATCTCGTGGGGTACGTCGAGCCCGTGGACGCCTTGATCGCGGAAGCCGATGTGTTCGTGATGTCGTCGAAAGAAGAGGGATTCGGCAGCGTCATCCTGAACGCGCTGGCCCTGGGCCGGCCGGTCGTCGCGACGGAGGCGGGGGGGATTCCCGAGATCCTGCCCGCCGAGGTGCTCGTGCCCGTCGGCGGCGCCGAGGCGCTGGCACAGCGGGTGGTGGAGATGGTGCGCCACCCCACCGCTCTCCCCTTCCCCGAGCGTTTCAGCGCGAGCGTGGTGGCGCGCGAAGTCTTGGAAGTCTACAAGGCACTCTCCTAGATTGCAGGGCCATGATTTACGTCTGCGTTCCAGTCCACAATGAGGCCAGGACGGTCGGCCTGGTTCTCTGGAAGGTCCGCCAGGTCTTCACGGCGTTCGAGCGTGAATACCAGATCATCGCGTGCGACGATGCATCGACCGACGGCACGGGGGACGTGCTTGCTTCCTACGCTCGTGTCCTGCCGTTAACGGTCATCAAGCACCGCAAGCGAGAGGGATACGCGCGCACGCTCGAAGAGCTGTTGCGGCTCGCCCTGCAGCGGACCGACCGACCCAAACGCGACTGCGCAATCACGCTGCACGCGGACTTCGTACACGCGCCCGAGACCATGGATGAGATGGTCAAGCGGATCGAGTCCGGCGCGGATCTCGTGGTCGCCGAGCAAAACCGCGCCCTCGGCACGACCCGCAGCTGGCCGGAGCGCATCGCTCGGCAGTGGGCGCCCCGGCTGCTGCGGGTGGGAGGCCCCGTAAAGGACTCGGTCTCCGGGTTCCTTGCGCTGCGGCTGATCGTGCTGCGCCAAGCGACGCGGGGTGGCAGCGCCGAGCCGCCGTTGCTCACCACAGAAGGATGGGCGGCGAATGCGGAGCTGCTGGCCCGCCTCAGCGTGCATGCCCGGCGCCTAGAGGTCGTTCCCAGCGCCGCGCGCTACGACCTGCAGCAGCGCCCGTCACGCGCCAGGCCCTGGCAGCAACTGCTCTCGGCCTGGCGATCGCGCTCGCTCATCAATGCCGCCCGGAAGGGCTCGAGCGTCATCGTGCTCGCGCTGCTCGCATCAGGGAAAACAATCGCCCAGGACACCGTGTGCACCGGCGTCCCGGCTGGCTCGTCCAATACGGCTGCCGGGGCCACAGTCGCCGTTGTTCCGGTGATCAAACGGATGCCCGCGGTGCCGTTTCCTGTCGGTGAGCGGTTGACGTTCAGCGCGAAGTACGGCGTGTTCAGTGTCGGCACCGCGACGATGGAGGTGATCGGGATCGACACAGTGCACCAGGCAGAGACCGTCCACCTCCGGTTCAAGATTACGGGCGGCGCGCTGTGGTATCACCTCGATCAAACCATCGAGTCGTGGGTGGGACTCTATGATTTCCGCTCGCGGCGTTTCTCAAACATCCAGGATGAGCGTGGCAAGCACCGCGAGTGGCGGTTCGAGATCTTCCCCGACTCCGGCTTCTATCGGGAGGCGGGACGTGACACGGCTGTCGCCACGGTGCCGGACCCGCTGGATGATGCCTCGTTCCTCTATTGGATTCGCACGGTCCCGCTCGAAATCGGCAAACGGTACGAGTATTCGCGCTATTTCCGCCCGGACCGGAACCCGGTCATTATCGAGGTGCTCGGCCGCGACAAGGTGAGTGTGGCCGGCAAGAAGTGGCGCGCGCTCGTCGTGCGCCCCAAGATTCCCCAGGGCCGGGGCATCCTGGCGGAGAAGTCGGAGACGCGCATCTGGTTGTCCGACGACAAGCAGCGCCTGGTGCTTGCGATTCAGTCGAACTTCTCGTTCGGTCAGGTGACGCTGAAGCTCAAGGACTACGTAGTACCGGGAGAAGAGAGAGGGACAGACCCGCAATGACCGAGTACCGCGAAGCCGACTTCTCCCGCCTCAAAACCGTCCCGATTGCCAAACGCCCCAACAAAGTCGACGCCTCCCTGCTCGCCAAGCCGCCCCTGCCCTCCGACCGCTCGTTTCGCGCTTTCGTCGACGCGTTGCCGTCGCTCCTCGCCGCCGAGGACCTGCGCTACGTCGTCGACCAGATCGTGGCCGCCGCGGGGCGGCGCGGGATCCTCGCGATGATCGGCGGCCACGTGATCAAGGTCGGGCTCGCACCCCTGCTCATCGCGTTGATGCGCCGCCGCGCGATTACCATCGTGGCGATGAACGGCAGCGCCGCGATCCACGACTTCGAGCTCGCCGCCTACGGCGGCACGAGTGAAGACGTCGCGGCCGGGTTGAGTGACGGAACGTTCGGCATGGCGGAGGAGACCGGCCGCGAGATGAACGCCGCATTGGCGCGCGGGGCCAAGACACAGCAGGGCGCCGGTGAAGCGCTCGCCGACTACCTGGGCTCACGGCAGGAACTCCCGGGGAAGGATGTCTCCGTGCTGCTCGCGTGCGCGGAGCTGGGTGTTCCGGTAACGGTGCATGCGGCGATCGGCGCCGAAATCATTCATCAGCATCCCAGCGCCGACGGCGCGGCAGTCGGCGCGACCAGCCACCGCGATTTCAAGCGGCTCGCCGGCGCGCTCCCCGATCTCGACGGCGGCGGCGTCGTCCTCAACCTCGGCAGCGCCGTCGTCATGCCCGAAGTTTTTCTCAAAGCGCTGACCGTCGCGCGGAATCTCAACGGCGGGCGTCCCAAGAACTTCACGGCGTGCGACTGCGACATGCAGCGCCACTATCGGCCCCGGGTAAATGTGGTCGAGCGACCGACTCTCGCGGGTGGGCGTGGCATTCAGCTCACCGGTCACCATGAGATTCTGTTTCCGCTGTTGGCGTGGTCGGTGCTGTCGCGCCTGGACGGGAAGTAGAGTAGCCCATGCGGGTCCGCGCCCGTGCCGTCATCGTGATGGTGATCAGCGGATGCGTTACGCGAACCGTCAAGCAGGAACAGCCGGTCGAGGTCGCTGGTACCGGACGACCCGGTGACGCCGAGGCGGTGGTCAGACTCGCGATCGCGCTCGACGCGACCGGCGATCCCAGTGCCGACACGTTGTACACGCCGGATGCAATCGTCATCAGAAATGCGCGCGGGCGGCTGGCACCGCCGCGCTTCGCCGGGATCACGAGCACCGCCGGGACGGGGGCGGGGGCGGGGGGGGGGGCGGGCCGCGTGACGATCACGGCGGCAACCGCCAATGTCGAAGGGCGCTTCGCCTGGGTGCTAGTGGATTACAGCTGGCTCAACCCGACCGAACGCCGGGAGGAAGCGGGCCGGGCGACATTCATCTGTGAACGGCGAGGGGAGAGCTGGAAGATTGCGCATGCGCACTCGAGCCAGCCCCTCCCGTGGGAGCCTTAGGACGCGTCCGCGCGTCCTTTGATCATGTCGCGAACGCGGTCAGCCGTGGACGGGCTGAGGATGCGCAGCACCATATAGAAGAAGAAGCCGATGACTGCCAACGTGAGAACCGTCATCGCGATGCCGAAGAGGCTGCCAATGATCCCAAACACCAGTTTGAGAGCGAGCCAGGCCACAATGGCGAGCAGCGCGAACCCGAGAATGCTCCGGAACATGATACCCTCCGTGGTGTCCGGTGCGTGTGCAGCGTACGCCTAAATGTCGCACAAAGTTTCGTCCTGTGAAGTGTTGGTGGCGGGCGGCGGCATCATCGGCTCGGCCTGCGCCCGCGCGGCCGCGCTGCGCGGACTTCGTGTCATCATCTGCGAGCCCGGCCCCGAGCCCACCGCTGCGTCGGCAGCGTCCGCCGGCATCCTGGCTCCGCAAATCGAAAGCACCGACGAGAGCCTGCGGGCTCTGGGACTGCGCGCCCGCGAGCTCTACGACACGCTCGCCTCCAGCCTCGCCGAAACGACGGGAATCGACATTGGGCTGTGGCGCGACGGCGTCGCCTCGCTCGCGTTCACGGAGCCCGAGGCGGAGCGGTTGCGCGACGCCGTCGCGCACCAGCGGCAAGCCGGGCTGAGATGCGACTGGCTCGAAGCCGCCGATGTTGCGGAACGGTTTCCCGCGGCCGCGGCGTGCATGGGTGCGCTGTTTGCACCGGAGGATGGCGCCGTGGACGCACCCGCGTTGACCCGCGCGCTGCGAGACGATGCCAAGCGCCTGGGCGCGCGGACCATGGCGACACGGGTGACCCGCATTACCACGATTCTTGGTCGTGCCACAGGCGTCGAGATTCCCGCGGGCAAGATCAAAGCGGAGCACGTCGTCATCGCCGCAGGCGCGTGGTCGCCGCTGATCGACCACTTGCCCCGGCATCTTCCGGTGGAGCCCGTGCGGGGACAGATGGCGGCTGCGCCCTGGCCCATGACGATGCCTCGCACGGTGCTCTACTATGACCATGCGTACGTGCTGGCCCGCGGTGGGGAGGCATTGTTCGGCAGCACGATGGAGCACGTCGGATTTCATGGCGGCGTGACCGAGACCGGGATCGCGCAAATCGTGGCTGCCGCGCAGCGGCTGCTGCCCACCCTGCCGGCGACTCCGACGCGCACCTGGTCTGGTCTGCGTCCCCTGACGCCCGATGGCCGCCCCATCGTCGGCGCCGATCCCGATGTGCGCGGTCTGTGGTACGCGACTGGTCACGGCCGCAATGGCGTGCTGCTCGCGGGCCTGACCGGGGACATCATCGCCAGCCTCATCACGACCGGGGCCTCCGAGATAGAGATTGCTTCGCTGGCCCCGGAGCGCTTTAGTTCATAAATGTTTCGCAGTTGTGCGTTTTGTAACACGCCGTTTGACGGTGATGGTGGCCCATCGGGCCTGGGCGTCGGACGACGCCTCGCATTCGATGAGTGGAGAGGCCGGCTGTGGGTCGTCTGCCCGCGCTGTAGTCGCTGGAATCTCACACCATTCGATGACCGCCTCGAGCGCATCGAGGCAGTAGCCCGCGCGGCGCAATCGGGTCGCATCGCCGCATCCACCGACCAAGTTGCGCTGATCCGCTGGGAGCGGTACGACCTCGTGCGCGTGGGCAAACCGCTCCGCGTCGAGTTGGCCACGTGGCGTTACGGCGAGCGGCTGCGGAACCGGCAACGCGAGCGGATGAAGGTCGTTGTGCCGCTCACGGTCGCGGCCATCGGCCTCGGCATCGCGGCCAACGTGGCCGCGGGCGGCGGATTCGGCGTGATCGTGTGGAACGTCCATCGCGCCGTTGACTGGGTGTATTTGCGGATCGTGGGCAGTCGCAAAATCTCGCTGATCGAGTCGCCCATTTGCTCCCGCTGCGGCAGCATCATGCAGCTGCGCGCTCGCCATGTGCAGCACGCGCGCGTCGTGCCTGACGCGCACGCCGACATGGGTGTGTTGTTGAGCTGCCCGCGCTGCCATCAGGAGGGCGCCCAGCTCACAGGGATCGAAGCGGTCCAGGTGCTGCGGCAGGGCCTGACGTACCTGAACCTGGTGCGCGGCGGCCGCCGCCGCGCCGAGGATGCGGCGCGTGAGGTCGACAGAGTCGGTGGTCCGGATCGCCTGGTGCGCGACATCGCCCGGCGCGAGCTCCCGTTGCGCGCACTGCGTCCGGAGCGCGGCCTCGCACTCGAAATGGCGGTCGATGAGCGGGCCGAGGTCGAAGAGCTCGAGCGGCAGTGGCGAGAGGCCGAAGAGATCGCCGATATCGCCGACGGCACGCTCGGTTCGTCGACGCTGGTCGAGGAGGAGCTGCGTCGGCTGAAAAATCGGGACGGAGATCAACCGTCTGGTTGAATTTTGGCCTACCCCGGCTCTTGAGCTCAGCGTATCTTCGAGTTCCATGGCAGCGCCCCTCATCCAGATCCTCCCACCACCGCCCCGCCAGCCGGTAGAGCCAGCCCGCAAGCCGCCCTGGCTCAAGGTGAAGGCGCCCGGTGGCCCGAACTATGTGGCCCTCAAGCACATGATGCGCGACCTCAAGCTCCACACCGTGTGCGAGGAGGCGCACTGCCCAAACATCGGCGAATGCTGGGAGCATCACGCCGCCACCTTCATGATCCTGGGCGACATCTGCACGCGCAACTGTGCGTACTGCGCGGTCGCGCACGGCACCCCGGCCCCGCTCGATGTCGCCGAGCCACAGCGGCTCGCAAGTGCGGTGGCGCAGATGGGGCTCAAGCATGTCGTGATTACGAGTGTCGATCGCGATGACCTGCCCAACGGCGGTGCCGAGATCTTCGCGGCGTGCATCGAGGAGATCCGCCGCCTGATGCCGCAGACGTCGATCGAAGTCCTGATCCCCGACTTCAAAGGCAATCCTGAAGCACTCCGCATCATCGTCGACGCCCGGCCCGACATCCTGAATCACAACCTCGAGACCATTGCACGGCTGTATCGCATCGCGCGGCCCGGTGGCCGGTACGCGCGCGCGTTGGAGCTGCTCCAGCGAGCGAAGGCGATGAATCCCGAACTGCTCACCAAATCGGGACTCATGTGCGGACTGGGGGAGGAGTGGGACGAGCTGCTCGCGTCGATTCGTGACGTGCGCGCGCAGGGAGTGGACATCATCACGCTGGGACAGTACCTGCGTCCATCCGATCAACATCTGCCGATCGCCCGGTGGTACACGCCCGACGAGTTTGCCGACCTGAAGCGGTACGGGATGTCGCTCGGCTTCCGGCACGTTGAATCGGGCCCACTGGTTCGCTCGAGCTACCATGCGTGGGAGCAGATCGAGGCCGCTACGACATGACCGCTACCGCGAGATCCGCGAAGGACAGCGCCCAGGCCGAGCTGCACCTCAAAATGCTGCGGCAGATGCTGCTCATTCGCCGCTTCGAGGAGAAGGCCGCCGAGGCATACGCACTCGGCAAGATTGGCGGCTTCTGCCACCTCTATATCGGTCAGGAGGCTGTGGGGGTGGGTGCGCTCGCTGCCCTGCGCGAGGACGATTACGTCATCTGCTCCTATCGGGAGCACGGCCAGGCCTTGATCAAAGGCATCTCAGCGAACGCAGTCATGGCCGAGCTGTTCGGTAAAGCAACAGGCTGCTCGAAGGGCAAGGGTGGCTCGATGCATCTCTTCGATGTTCAGCGCGGCTTTATGGGCGGCCATGGCATCGTCGGGGGCCATATCCCCCTCGGCGCCGGGCTGGCGTTCGCCAGCAAGTATCAGGGGAAAGACAAAGTCTGCGTGTGCTTCTTCGGTGAGGCGGCGGTCAATATCGGCGCGTTCCACGAGACGCTGAACATGGCGTCGGTGTGGAAGCTGCCCGTGATCTTTCTTTGCGAAAACAACCGCTACGGGATGGGCACCGCGTTCGAGCGCGTGGCCGCGGTCACGGACATCGTCGAGCATGCCTGCAGCTACGACATGGCCGCCGAGCTGGTCGACGGCATGAACGTCCTCACCGTGTACGACGCGACGCGACGCGCGGTCGAGCGGGCGCGCCGGCAGAGCCACCCGACGCTGCTCGAGGTTCGCACGTATCGCTACATGGGTCACTCGATGTCGGACCCGCTCCACGGCGTCTATCGCACAAAGGACGAGGTCGAGGAGCAGAAGGCGCGCGATCCGATCACGCACCTCGCGGGCAAGCTCAAGGAGGATGGTGTGATCGACCAGGCAGCGCTCGACGCCCTGGATGCCGAGGTCCACGCCGAGGTCGAGGAGGCGGTGAAGTTCGCCGATGAGAGTCCGGACCCCGATCCGGCTGAGCTGTTCAGCGACGTGCTGGTCGACTGACGATGGCCACCCTCACCTACCGGGACGCACTCAATCAGGCGCTGCGTGAGGAAATGCAGCGCGATCCCAATGTCTTCCTGATGGGCGAAGAGGTCGGCGTCTACCAGGGCGCGTACAAGGTGAGTCGCGGGCTGCTCGAGGAATTCGGACCGCAGCGGATCGTCGATACGCCGATCGCCGAGCTGGGATTCGCCGGCATCGGGGTCGGTGCAGCGATGGGCGGACTGCGGCCCGTGATCGAATTCATGACGTGGAATTTCGCTGTCCTGGCGCTGGATCAGATCGTCAATTCCGCCGCCAAAATGCTGTACATGTCGGGCGGCCAGATTTCCATGCCGATCGTGTTTCGCGGGCCCAACGGTGCGGCGCTGCAGCTAGGCTCACAACATTCGCAGGCGTGGGAAAGCTGGCTCGCGCACATCCCGGGTCTCAAGGTCGTCGCACCCGCGACCCCGGCCGACGCGAAGGGTCTGCTCAAATCCGCGATCCGCGATAACAATCCGGTGATCGTGCTGGAAGGGGAGATGCTGTACAACATCAAGGGCGAGGTTCCGGACGGCGAGCACGTCGTGCCGATCGGGAAAGCCGACACCAAGCGTCCGGGGACTGACGTTACACTGGTCTGTCACTCCAAGACGTTGACCGTTGCCCTGAAGGCCGCCGAGCAGCTCGCCGAGCAAAACGTGTCCGCGGAAGTGCTCGATCTGCGATCACTCCGGCCCCTCGATGAGTCCGCCATTCTCGAGTCCGTCAAGAAGACGAACCGGGCCGTCGTCGTGGAAGAAGGGTGGCCGCACGCCGGGATCGGGGCGCAGATCGTCGATCTCATTCAGCGCGACGCGTTCGACGATCTCGACGCACCCGTGCAGCGCGTCACGCAGGCGGATGTCCCGATGCCGTATAACAAGCTGCTCGAGCGCGCCGCCAAGGCATCGCCGGAAAAAGTCGTGGCAGCGGCTCGTCGCGTGCTGTACCTGGACTAGCCCATGGCGACCAAAGTTCACATGGAGGCGTTGTCGCCGACGATGGAGGAAGGGCGCCTCGTGAAGTGGACCAAGCATGAGGGCGACGCCGTCAAATCGGGAGATACGCTCGCCGAGGTCGAGACCGATAAGGCCGTCATGGAGCTGGTGGCGCGTGCGGATGGCCAGCTCCTCAAGGTGGTCGTGCCCGAAGGCAGTACGGTGCCCGTCGGAAATGTGGTGGCGTGGATTGGGAAGCCTGGTGAGAAAGTCGATGGGGACGGCGCGAGCGCGCCGGCTCCCACAGCAGGGGCAGCTCCCGCCGCCGTCGCACCCAAACCGGCACCTGCACCTGCTCGCGCGGCTCCTGCACCAAGTCCGGCCCCAGCACCCGCGCCTGTTGCAGCAGCACCCGCCGACGCCACCCGCGTGAAGGCTTCCCCTCTGGCGAGACGGATGGCGAAGGACGCTGGCGTCGACATCAAGTTGGTGCAGGGCTCCGGTCCCGGCGGCCGGGTGATCAAGCGTGACGTCGAAGCGGCACCCACCGCCGCTGCGGCTCCGGCCGCGCCGATCCCACGCCCCACGGACCACGCACCACGCACCGGTGAGCCCTACGAAGACGTCCCGCTCACCCAGATTCGCAAGACGATCGCCAAGCGGCTCGCCGCCTCG
>DAIQBJ010000104.1:0-9414 GCA_036781225.1 Gemmatimonadales bacterium
AAGTTCTCGCCCTGAAACCGCGGGTGGTTCTTGCGCCAGTCACCTTCCGGAATGTCCTCGGGACGCTTGATCTGGCCGGTGAGAAAGCCGCGGCCGAGCGGGCTGTAGGCCACGAATCCGATCCCCAGCTCGCGCACGGCGGGGAGTATCTCGTCCTCCACGTCGCGGCTCCACAGCGAGTACTCGGTTTGCAGCGCGGTGATCGCGTGTACCGCGTGGGCGCGGCGGATGGTCTGCGCGGACGCCTCGGAGAGCCCGAGGTAGCGCACCTTTCCCTGGCGAACCAGGTCGCCCATGGCGCCGACGGTGTCTTCGATCGGCACCGCGCGATCCACGCGATGCTGGTAGTAGAGGTCGATGTGGTCGATGCCGAGCCGCTGTAGCGACGCGTCGCAGGCGGCCTTCACGTACTCCGGACGCCCGTTCTGGCCGGCGAACCTCCCGTCCGGCGCGCGCACATTGCCGAACTTCGTGGCAACAATGATCCCGCTGCGCTTGCCCTTGATTGCCTTCCCGACCAGGACCTCGTTCGTGAACGGGCCATAGACGTCGGCCGTGTCGAGGAAGGTGATGCCCAGGTCGAGCGCACGATGGATCGTCGCGATGGATTCGACGTCATTGCGGGCGCCGTAGAAGTCAGACATCCCCATACAACCCAGTCCCAGCGCGGATACGCTGAGCCCCTGGCTGCCGAGTTCACGAGTTTTCATAGCCTCCATCAACCCTCCCGGGCATACCCGAGTTCCCTGACTGTTGCGTTGCTGCCACATGACGTTTGGTGCGGGCCCCCCCCTCCGTGACGCGACGGGGGTCTCGCTTGGTATCCTTGTGGAGGACCCTTACCGTCGAGGTGTCTATGAACCTGTCCGGCCTCCGGGCCGTCTGTCTCGCCGTTCCGCTTTGCTGTTTCGTCGGTCCCGCCGGTGCGCAATTGATCCCGATCAAAACGATCCCTATCGCTCAGGGCGATCAATTTCAACTCTTCCCATCGGACAATCTCGGCATGGGAGGCGTCACGATCGCGCTGCCCGATTCGATCGGCGATCCGTACGTCAATCCGGCGACCACCGTGCGGGTGCGCGCGTCGCGATTCTTCAGCTCCCCAACCGTCTACAACGTATCGGACGATGCTGGGGGCGGCCGTTCGCTGCCGTTTGCGCTGCTCGCCCGCCGGGGCAACTGGTTCGGTGGCCTCGCCATCGCGTTACAACAGGTCGAGCCCAGCCGTCCGCCGAACCCGCAGGGTGGTGGATTCGTAGCCCAGGCGCCCCAGCAGCCGCCCGGCAGCGGCGTGGGTGGCAACATCGTGCCACCCGTTCCTGGCCCCGACTCCCGAGCCCACGGGAACGAGTACGCGTTCGGAACGATCGGGCGGACGTGGCCGGGACGCAATCTCTCCGTTGGAGCGAGCGTGATGTGGACCGGGCTGCATGCGCTCGACGGCGTGGACTTGCTCTACAACGGCAGTCGACGGATCACCCAGACAGGCGACGCCGTCGATCTGCGCGCCGGGGCCCTGAAAGAATGGCCCGGTGAGCGCGGCGCGCGCTCCCTCGAAGCGATCGTGTTCCACAACAGCTTCGCAACGACGCACGACGTCCTGTATGCGGACCTGGTCTGGGACCCCGGTCAACAGCTGTTCATCGAGCAAGCACGTACCGACACGAATTACGATCATACCAACACCTGGGGCGCGCAGCTCCAATACGAGATTCCGCTTGCGACGCCCGGCTGGCGGATCGGTTGGCTGGCGACTGCCAATCGTGCAACCCATCCCAAGATCCCGAACTACGACCTCGCGAATGTCGCCGTGATCCCGCGCGATCCCGGCACCTCGTACGCGTACAACCTCGGGATTGGACTCTCCAAGGTGCTGGGCCCGGCGCGCTTCGGTGTCGACGCGATTTACGAGCCGATTCGCAGTCACACGTGGGCGGACGCATCCGTTCCGGTCGTCACGTTCAGCGGCGACACGATCGCCCCGGGCGGCAAGACGATCGAAAACCGCTTCTCGTTTTCGAACGCCCTCCTGCGCATCGGCGTGGGGCGTGCCATCGACCTGGAGAACGCGAAGCGAGCATTTGGTTTGCAGCTGGGGTTGGTGCTCCGCTCCATCTCCTACCATCTGCAGCAGACCGATCACGTCGAGCTCACGCAGCGCGCATTGCGGACAAGCTGGCTCGAGTGGACGCCGACATGGGGCCTGAGCCTGCGCTTCCCGGACCTGGAAATCCGTTATCAGGGCCGCGTCACGAAGGGCGCCGGCCGTCCGGGCGGGGGCGGCAATTTCGTCCCGGTGGGCGTCGCCGATATGGCGCTGTCGAGCGGGACGATCCTCGCGGCGCCGAGTGGTCCGTTGAATCTGGTCGACGTGAATACCACCACACACCAAATCTCGCTGTCGCTGCCGCTCCGCTGAGCGGAGGAGGAGGTACACCATGATGTTTTCCGTTCGACCGCTGTGCCTCGCCGCACTCGTGGTGGCGGCCGCGGCATGCGACGAGACACCACCGACTGACGGGTTCCCCCCATCGCTCGATGCCCAGCTGCGGCGCAACATCGGCCAATGGGGCGTTGCGCCGATCGGCGCGATGCGACCGCAAGACCCCGCGCTCGTCGCGCTGGGACGGGCCCTGATGTTCGACAAGATCCTGAGCGGCAACCGCGACATCTCGTGCGCGACCTGCCACGAGCCGGCGCTGCATGCCACCGACGGGCTGCCGCTCGCCATCGGCACGGGCGGCACAGGAGTCGGCGCGGACCGCGCCCTCGGCCCCGGACGCAGCTTCGTGCCCCGCAACGCGCCGTCGCTGCTGAACAGCGGGATCGGCTTGTTTTACATCTTCTGGGACGGCCGGCTCACCCGCTTCGGGCCCCCGCCGCCCGACGTCGGCTTGCCGCTGGATGTCCCGAATGTGCTGGCCGCGCAGGCCATGATGCCGGTCTTGAATCGACGCGAGATGCGGGCGGAAGTGGGCGACGTCGATGTATTCGGGAATGCCAATGAGCTCGCCCAATTGTCCGACGGTCAGCCCGACGCCATCTGGCGGGCCGTGATGCAGCGGCTCGTGGCGATTCCGGAATACGTCAGGCTGTTTGATGCGGCATACCCCGGAGTCCCGCCGGCGAGCCTGCGCTTCCGCGACGCCGCCGTCGCCATGGCGGCATTCCAGATGGATGCGTTGATGCGAACGGACACGCCGTTCGATCGGTATCTCCGGCACGACAACAATGCGCTCAGCGTCGACGAAAAACGCGGCGGCGTCCTGTTCTTTGGTACGGCGCGCTGCGGGAGCTGTCACAACGGCCCATTCCTGGGCGGACAATCATTCTCGAACAGCGGCGTTCCCCAGCTGGGGCCTGGGGTGGGGAAGGGTGCGCCGCTCGATCTCGGCCGGGGCGAGTTGCCCAACAACGACTTCTACAAGTTCGCCTTCCGCGTGCCACCGCTGCGCAACGTCGAGTTGACGGCGCCCTATTTCCACAATGGCTCGTTTGCGACGCTCGAATCGGTGGTGGCGCACTACAACGACGTGCCGAAGTCGCTCCGCAGCTTCGATCCCGCGACGTTGCCCGCGACAGTGCGCAGCAGCTATCACGGCGACCCGGTGACGATCGACTCCATCCTGAGTACGCTGGACTTCAGGTTGCGCGACCCGTTGCTGCTCACCGAGGCGCAGCAACACGAGCTGGTGGCCTTCCTGAAATCGCTGACGGATCCGGCCGCTCGCGACCTGACGGGCATCGCCCCCGCGTCGGTGCCGAGCGGATTACCCATCCAGTGAGACACCCGGTTTGCTCTGGTGGGGAACCGCTGAAGTGGGGAGGGGGTCGGCAGCGTGAGGTGAACGCTGCGGGTTGGGCAGCGTTCACCCCTTCCGTTTGGAGACTAGTACGCCTGCGTCAGACTGAACCGCACCATCCAGTCCTTCTGCGGCCGGTTGAACGGATGCACGACGTCCATCTGGCCGATCGCGAAGCCGAGCAGGTTCATGCGGAACGTAACGCCTGCGCTCCGGTAGACTGGACGCCCGCCCGGGGTTCCGAAAATCTGCGCTCCCTCTCTCGAGGTCCAAGCAACGCCCGCGTCGTAAAAGATGGCCGCGTCGATCGGCAGGATGCCGTAATAGCCACCGCCGGCATGCAAGACGCCGAACGGCGGGAATCGCAGTTCCATGCTCGCGATCATGATGCGGCTGCCGAACAGATCGTCGAATACGGGGCACGTGGTCGTGTTCGCGGGGCACTCGGTCGCGCTGAAGCTTCCCTGGTCATAACCACGGATGAGGCTCGGATATCCGATGTACATCGGATACATGCGGGGGTCGTCCCCGTCCTTGCCAAAGCGTCCGATGCCCAGGAAGCGGCCGGCGAGCGTGAACGGACGCATCGGCATCACGTACTTGCGGTAGTCGACCAACCCGGTCACAAAGTTCAGCGTCCCAAAGGTCGGATCCGCCTCGAGGCGCCACCGGTCGCCCAGGATCGGCCCGGTCGCTCCGAAGAAGGTATTGTCGCGCACGAATGCGGCGGTGACCCCCTCGAGACCCAGCGCGGCCGGGACGGGGTTGTGGATGGTCGAGTCGTAGACGACCCCGCCGGTGTTGACATTGTAGCCGATCTTCTGAATTTCGTCGCTGTACGAGATCTGTTGCACGCTGGCTGACGCTTCGAACCGGAATGACCGATTGAAGGGGTACGCCATGACGCCGACGACCTCGCGACTCGTCTGCTTGAAGCGCTCGATCACCTCGACGTAGTTGCCGCTGCCGTCGAAACCGTTGTTGTAGTAGCCCTGGATGTATGGGATTTGCTGCGCGCCGACACTCCAGTTCAGGCGCCGTCTGCGGTTTTGATAGCCGACCAGCGCCGCGAAGTCGCCAATGCGACCGTTGACCTGTGCCATCGTGACCAGGTTGTGGTCGCCCAGCATGTCGCTCCAGTAGAGCGTGACACCGCCGCCCACGTAGGTGCCGAACCGGTCCGCGGCCACGGCGAGGTTGGGCTGCGCGATGAAGTCGAGCGACAGCGCGGGACGGTACTTCCTGATCGAGCTCTCGACGGGGAGCGTATTCTGATCCACCAGCCCCGTGGTCGGATCATCGATAACCGCGACGATCCCTTCCTCGCGCTCGAGCGGCGGCAATTCCTTGGCTGACGGCGGCAGTTGCGTGACCTGGGTGCCTACCGTCGCGTCGAGGTTGTCGATGCTTTGAATCGAGTAGCCCCCGCCCGTGTACACGCTGAACACCGCGCGTGGCGTCTTCTGCGCCACGCTGAGCGCCGGGCTGAGCGACGTAATGCCGCTCACGCCGCTGAAGACGTTCGTGATCTGCGTGATCGCGCCGTCGGCCAGCGAGATCCGGAACACGTTGCTGATTCCGCCCGGGTCAGCGATGAAGTACACGCTCTTGCCGTCGGGACTCCACTGCGGATTGATGTGCTTGGCGCCTTTGAAGTAGGGGAGCCGAGTGATCTGCCCCGGCACTCCGCCACTCACATCGATGAGCGCCAATTGGTACTGGCCGTAGACCAGGCTGTCGATCGAGGTCTCGAAGCGGTCAGTGGAGAAGGCGATGTACTTGCCATCCGGCGACCAGGCGGGCTCGAGGTCCGCGAACAGGTCATCGGTCAGGCGCGTCAGCTTTTTAGTCTCGAGGTCGTACGTAAAGAGATCGGTCACGCCTCCTACCTGGGAGCTGAATGCGATCTGCTTGCCGTCAGGTGACCACGTCGGATTGAAGATTTCGCCGAGCTCCGAGAACTTGATCTCCTTCACCAGATCGCCGTTGTTGCCTTTGACGATCCGCAGCGCGGGATGACCCGTTATCACGGCGCCGAATACGAATCGAGTTCCCGTCGCATCCCAGGCGCCCGCGGAGTTGATGAACTGCATGCTCTCGAGGTGCGGATCTCGCGTGGACGACACCAGCGTGCGTATGGTGTGGCCCGTCTCCGCGTCCGCGAGATACATGTCGATGGAAAACAGGCCCGCGTCGGACATGTACACCATCCGCTTGCCGTCGGGGCTCACCGCCGGCGCGATGTTGTAATGCGACTGTGGGCCCGGGCTCACGACCAGCCGGGCGCCCGCGGTCATCACGGGCTGCTGCCGCGCCTGTTGCACATGCGCCTTATCACTGGGCAGCTGGATCCCCGTCGCCACCGCGACCGGCTCGGTCGCCTCCGTGAGCGCGCGATGCCACTCGGCGACGATGCTGTCCGCGGGGCGGTGCGTCATGCCTTCCAGCGCGCCGATCACGTTGCCGGTCCTGCCGGCGGAACGCAGCAGCGCGCCGACGATGTCGTCGCCGTAGGTCCCGCCCAGATAGGCCCAGAACGACTGGCCCCAGCGGTACGGGAAGTAGCGGGGGTTGTCCAGATCGCGGAACTTGGGCAGCTCGCCGCGGCGCACCGCGTCGCGCATCCACATCGTCGTGTTCGGGTCGACGGGGCCGAGCGACATGTATTCCGCCATGCCCTCGATGAACCACAACGGCACCCGGTTCAACCCCGAGCCCATGTTGCTGCGACCGACGCCGGTGATGTCGTACTGGAACGCGTGCGTCAATTCGTGCCCGATGACGTGATCTGTTTCCCAGAGCGACGCGCCCATTGGCAGGATGATGCGGCGCTTTAAGCTTTCTGTGACACCACCAGTTCCCTCGCCCGGGCTCTCACCGAGGACGTTCGTTTGCTCGAAGTCGGGATGGTCGGAGTAGAGAATCAAGGGTTGCCGGCTGCTGAGCTGATGGCGCAGCACCGTCGACAACCTGGTGTACCATCGCTCGGCCATGCGGGCGGCCTGTGCCGCGGCGTCGGCTTCCTTATCGTAGAAGTAGACGTCGAAGTGCTGCGTCTTCAGCACCTTGAACTTGAAAGTCTGGTATTGGACCGAGTTGCGTCCGAAGTATTGAGCCTGCGCGGGCGCTGCGAAGCAGAGCGCAGCGCCGAGCAGCAGTGTGACGCGAATGGTGGTGTTCATGTCCTACGATTACCCCCGTAGCCGCTGGCTGAGCCTAGCCTGTTCCACAGAGACTATTCCATCGTCCCTAAGGATACCCTATGCCGCCCCTTTTCACGTTGTCGATCGTCTTGCTGAGCCTGCAGCAGGGGTCTGGCCCGATCGATTGGAAGCAAGTGGACCGCGTGTTGGGCCGGTCCGGTACATTACAAAGCGACGTCTACCGCGTAGGGTTTCCCCGCGGCGATCTCCAGGTTCGTGTCGGATCGGTCAGCGTCAAGCCGTCGCTCGCGTTAGGGTCATGGATCGCCCTGAAGCAGACGGGTGACAGCACCGCCATGTTAATGGGCGATCTGGTGTTGCTCGAGGCGGAAGTCGGTCCGGTCATAAACGCGCTCCAGGCTGGCGGAATCGAGCAAACCGCTCTTCATAATCACCTGCTTCATGAATCGCCGCACGTGGTGTATCTCCACATCATGGGGCGGGGAGGCGCAGTCTCCCTTGCAACAACCTTACACACGGCACTTGCCCGGACGGGCACGCCGGCTGCGCCGGCAGCTCAGGGTCCGCCGGCCGGTCTCGGTCTGGACACTGTTCAAATCTCACAAATCATCGGGGCACACGGACGCGTGAACGGCGGTGTCTACCAGCTGAGCCTGCCGCGCGACGGCCCGGTCATGCTGGATAGCGTCGAAGTCCCGCCCGCCATGGGGGTGGCAACGGCAATCAACTTCCAGGCTTCCGGAGCGGGCCGGGCCGCCGTCACCGGCGACTTCGTCCTGACGGCGAATGAGGTGACCCCGGTGCTGCGGACGCTGGGGTCTAATCGAATCGAGGTGACCGCCCTGCACAGTCACATGCTTGCCGAGTCTCCGCGGCTCTTGTTCATGCATTTCTGGGCTGAAGGCGATGCGTTGGCGCTGGCGCGCGGGCTGCGTGCGGCACTCGATCACGTGAGCCTCAAGAGGAGCTGAGGCGAGCGAACCCGCGGTACAGGAGCAAGTCGTACACGATTTTCAGCGTGCCCGCAACAAAGAACGGCACATTGATGAGCGCCGGCTGAGCGAACAGTAGTCCCGCGAAGACCGGCGCCACGCCGGCGCCGATGGTCCGCGCCACGCCGGTCACCCCACCCGCAGCCGATCGCTCCTCGGGCTTGACCACGGCCATGAGATACGACTGGCGGGTCGGCACGTCCATCTGGCTGATGCTGAAACGCATGAACAAGACGAGTGTGGCGAGCGCCAGCGTCGGCATCAATGGAACGAGTATCAGCAGCACATTCGATGGCAAATGCGTGAAGACCATGGTCCGCACGAGCCCGAAGCGCGCGGCCAAGCGGGCCGCCAGCAGCGCGGAGAGTCCGGCGAGCAAGTTGGCGCCGAAGAAGATCGCGCCCAGCGTAGCGGGTGTCGCGCCGAAGCGCAGGTAAAACCAGTAGGCCGCAAAGCTCTGGACAACAAATCCGCCCGCGAAGGAGTCGAGGGCGAAGAGGCCCGCCAGTCGCAGCACGATACGCCGCGAGGGACCGAGGCCCAGGAACGCGCTCGTCTCAGGCGCAGCCGGTTCGACGGCCGGGGAGAGACGGGTGAACCAAATGGCGAGGACCATACCGAGCGCGGCGTACAGCAGCAGCACGGCTCGATACGGCCGTGTCTGCGAGACAACCCCGGCGGACAAGGAGCCGAGCGCCGTTGCGAATGCACCCGCCAACGTGTACCACGCAAAGACCTCGGTCCGGAGGTCGGTTGGAACGACGTGAGCGAGGGCGGCCTGCTCGATTGGAAGAAACGGACCGACCTCGTTGCCACTCGGGCTGATGACGCCGACGGTCCCTGCGACCACCAGAAAGACGAAATTGGCCGTCAGCGCGAACACGAGGCCCGCCGCCGCCATGAGCGCCGCGCCGATGATCAGCGTGCGGCGGCGTCCGAACCGGTCGGCCCGCGTCGTGAGCCAGAGCGAGACCAGCGTGTCGCCGACGAGCGTGAGTGTGAGCAGCAGGCCAATCTGCGATGGTCCGAGGCCCAGAGTGGTCAGGTACAGAACCAGCACCACGGAGAGCGCACCGTAGGCGACGAGCCGCGTAAACCGGGTCAGGAATAACAGGCGCCCGTCTCGGGGCAGTGCCGCGAGGAGGGCCGTCATGGGGCGAGGCGGTGCACGATTTTCACGATAACGGCGCCGTTCAGCGGTTTCGTAAGGGAGGCGGTGGCCGGGAACCTGTACCGCGTCGCCGCACTGGTGCTGTAGCCGGAATTCCAGACGAGATAGACGTCGTCTCCGATCACGGGAATCCAGTGGAATCGGATGTTGAAGTCGACGCGCTGATCCTCGTTGGTGAACTGTACGAAGCCCAGCCAGCTGGTGCGCGGGTTAAAATCGTATTCGATGCGCGTCGCGGTCTGGAGGGCGGTGAAGTTTCCGTCAGGAAGGGCAGCGGAGGTTCG
>DAIQBJ010000105.1:0-9358 GCA_036781225.1 Gemmatimonadales bacterium
TGCTCGCCGGGCCCGGTGCGATCTCGACCGTCATGGTGCTGGCGCTCGGCGCCAAGACGCTCGCGACGACCGTCGCGGTCTACGTGTCGATCGTTCTCACAGCGCTGCTCACCTATGTCGTCCTGTCGGCCGCCTCGCTCGTCGAGCGCCGGCTCGGACAGACCGGCATGCGCATCCTGACGCGACTCATGGGGCTCGTCTTGCTGGCCATCGCAGTTCAGTTCATCCTCGACGGTATCAAGGTCACCTTTCGGTGATTCACTCCGATGGTCTAGTCCATCGGGTTGAGAACAGCCGCGCCGATTTTCCCTCGTACGATTGATTGTGGGCCGAAATCTCGAGCCGTAGTGTTCCCCTACATCCGGCGTTCCTCGACTCTCTCACGACAGGGTATTAGATGTCCGCTTCGCTCGTCAATGAGCTGCTGATCGAGGCCCCCGTCAATCGCCACTTCGCGCAGCTGCACCGCGACCCGCAGGCCCTCACGGATGCCGTCACGCTGTACTTGGAAACGGGCCTGCGGCGCGGCAATGGGGTCGTCGTTATCGCGACGCCGGAGCATGTCGATCGCTTTCTCTCGCGGCTCCGCGAGCACGATCTCGATCCTGGCCGCTTCCTCAAGTCGGGCCAGCTCGAGTTGCACGACGCCGAGCTGACGCTGAGCAAGTTCATGAGCAATGACACGCCGATTTGGACGGACTTCCAGCATGCGATGGGGCCCATTTTCGATCGGGTACAGGCGTTCGGGCGCGGGACGACTCGAGCGTATGGCGAGTTTGTAAACGTGCTGTGGCATGAAGGGAAGCAGGGAGCCGCCATATGCCTCGAGGAGTACTGGAACGAGCTCGCGCGCCTGTACCCGTTTTCTCTGTTCTGCAGCTACTTGCTCGACACGCACGATCATGATTCCTACAGCGGGCCGCTCGAGGAGATCGGCCGGACGCATTCGGACATCGTCGGCACGGCGGAGGACGAGTGCTTTCGCGTGGCGCTCGATTCCGCGAGCCGCGATGTGTTCGGCGTTCCCTTGTCGCAGATGGTCGGATTCGCCAAGCAGCGGGACAGTGGCGAGCAGCGCTTTCCCAGCGGGCAGCGCACGATGCTGTGGGTAGAGCGAAACCTGCCCTCTGCCGCGGCCGCCGTGCTGGAACGGGCGCGCCGGTACTACGACGCCGCGCTGAAATAACGCGCCGTGACACTCCTGGCCGAGGCGCCGGCTGGCCGGCACTTCGCACAGTTTCATCGCAATTGCGACTCGCTCAGCGAATCCCTCTCCACGTTTCTCGAAGGCGGGATCCGACGCGGCCACAGCGCCGTGGTGATCGCGACACCGGAGGTCAGAGACAGCCTCGTCGCGCGTCTGGCCGCGGATAAGTTCCATCCCCAAGCACTGGCGGACTCGGGCCAGCTCGACCTGATCGATGCCGTCAGGCTGATGACGCAATTGATGCCCGACGGTGTTCCCGAGTGGGCCCGCTTTCGCGCCACGCTCGTGCCGGTGCTGTCGCGTGTCCAGTCGTTCGGCCGGGGCATCCGCATCTTTGTCGAGATGGGGAGCATCCTCTGGAACGACGGCAACACCGAGGGCGCGATCCGCCTCGAGGAGCACTGGAACGCTCTCGCGCGACTCCACACGTTCGCGTTGTACTGCGGTTATACGCTCGACACCCAGTCCGAAGCGTCGTACGCGGGACCCCTCGAGGACATCGGCCACACGCACACCGATATCCTGGGAACGGAAGAGGACGAGCGGTTCGGCATCGCCCTCGACCGTGCCAGCAAGGAGGTTTTCGGCATCACGCTGTCGCAGATGGCGGGAATGTCGAACCACGACGGGGCGCGGCGCTTTCCGAGCGGCCAGCGGACCATGCTGTGGGTGAAGCGCAACCTGCCACTCTCGATGGCGCAACTGACCGAGCGTGCGCGCCGCTACGTCCAGGAGTTCCTGCCCCAGCCCTCCTAGTCTCGGCCTACATCCGCTTGTACTTCGGTCCGCTGCCACCTTCCCGCGGTGTCCAGCGCGGGCCCAGCACGTCGGTGGCCTTGCAATCGACACAATTGGACGCGTTGATCCGCAGCCCCCCCCCCGTCCCGGTGTCGGTCGCTTCGTACACGCCGGCGGGGCACATGTGCGCGTAGAAACGCGCCACCTCGGGCGGCACAGCGCCGTTCGCGATGAGGTGGCTCGGGATCGTATCGCGCGTTGAATTCCCGGACTTGAAGACGGCATCGACCTTGCTGATGCCGACCGGTTGGTCCGACCCCGAGCGGGAGCGCGGGGTCCTGGGCACTTCTGCATCGGCATGCATCCGATACCTGCCACCTGGAAACCGCCCGCCGGTCAACGTCATTAGCGCCGCCTGGAAGCCGCCCAGATAGAAGCCGTCGCGGAACGCGAGCCGCATGTTGCGCGTGCGGTAGAGGTCGCGTGCGATGTACGACGCATCCACCAGCCGGTCATACTCATTGAGGGGCGCACCGGTCTTCAGATTTTTCAAAATCGCCCGCGCCGCATACATGCCCGACTGCATGGCGTAGTGGATTCCCTTGAGCGACGGGACGTCCACAAACCCGGCGGCGTCTCCCAGGATCACGACGCCATCGCCCGCGCGGCGCTCAGGCAGCGCGAAATAGCCGCCTTCAGGGATCGTCTTGGCGCCCCACTCCACCATCTCACCGCCGGCCAGCAGCGACTCGAGGAGCCGGTGCTGCTTGAATCGCTGCAGCAGGAGGTGCACGTCGAGGTTCGCATCGCGGGAATCGAGCCCCACCACCAGCCCCAGCGCGACGAGATTCGGCTCGAGCGGATAGACGAAGCTGCCGCCAAACGCATCGGTGGGCAGCGGCCAGCCTAACGTGTGAATCACCCGATCCAGGGGCTGCCTGGTCTCCCATAGCTCTTTAACGCCCAACGCGAAAATCTGCGGATTCTGCGACGGTACGTGCTGCCACTCGCACCACGCCTGCGCCAGGAGGCCGCGCGTCCCGCCGGCGAGCGCCGTGACTTTCGCTGTCAGATCGTTCGGCGCCGAGCTGTTCGCGGTGGGCTTGCCGTCGCGATCGAGACCCGCCGCGGCAGTGCGCACCCCGGCGACGGCCTGTCCGCGGACGAGCAGCTGCGCCGCCGGGAAGCCGGTGAAAATGTTCACACCGAGCTCTTCCGCCTTGGCACCGAGCCAGCGGACGACTTCGCACAGCGACGCGATGTAGTAATCGCGGTTGTGCATCGTCGGTGGCGTGGGTAGCCGGAGCTTCCCGCTTCTGGTCAGGAGATAGACGGCTTCTTTCCGCACCGGCCCGCGGAACGGAAAGTCGCCGTCCTGGAGATCCGGAAACAGCTCGCGAAAGGCGCGGGGATTGATTACCGCCCCGGAGAGCGAGTGCTCGCCGAGGGCTTCGGCCTTTTCCAAAACGCCGATGTTCAATTCGGACCCGTCGGCCTTGGCGAGCTTCGCGAGCTCGATCGCGCACGACAGCCCTGCCGGCCCCGCGCCGACGATGACCACATCCAGTTCCATCGTGTCGCCCGCGCCGTCGGATCCGGCCTCGATGATGAGCTGATCGAGCGGCAGGCGCGGTTGGTAGTCGGCGGGGACGAAGCTATCCATGCAGCTTCCGGATCTCCTCGGTGAGCTTCGGAACGATCTCAAACAGATCACCTACGATGCCGTAGTCGGCCACTTTGAAGATCGGCGCGTCTTTGTCCTTGTTGATCGCGACGATGACCTTGGACGTGCGCATCCCGGCGAGATGTTGAATGGCGCCCGAAATGCCCACGGCGATGTACAGCGACGGACTGACCGTCTTCCCCGTCTGCCCTACCTGATCGGCGTGCGCACGCCAGCCGGCATCGACGACCGCGCGCGATGCACCAACCGCGGCACGACCACCGAATGCGCGGGCCAACTCCTCGAGCACTTTGAAATTCGCGGGCTCCTTGAGGCCGCGGCCACCCGAAATGATGATCTGCGCTTCCGCCACGTCGAGCGTACCGGCGGGCGCGGCTTTGACCTCGCGCACGACCACGCGACCAGGAGACACAGCAACAGCGACGGTTTCTGCTTTCCCCGCCTTTGGCCGCTCGACCGGCGTGAAGACGTTGGGCCGCACCGACAGCACCGCCGGTTGCGCCGCGACCTTCACCTTGAGCAGCGCTTTCCCCGCATACACCGGGCGGATTGCGACAATCGCTCCACCCTCGGCAGCGACTTCCGTGATATCCGCCGTCACCGCGACGCCCAGCTTCGCTGCGACCCGCGGCGCGAGATCCTTGCCCGTTGCGCTCGCGGCAAACACGACCGCCGCATAGCCCCCTTGCTTGATGCGCTCAGCCAGTGCCTGGGCGCATCCCTCTGGATCGTACTTGGCGAACGATGGATTGGTCAGCGTGACGACTGTGTCGGCTCCGAATCTCCCGACCTGATCGGTTCCCTGCACTGCACCGCTACCGCACACCACCGCCTCGACTGTTCCGCCAAGCCGCCGCGCGGCGGTCACAACTTCGTAGGAGATCTTGCGGAGCGCCCCGTCGCGTTGCTCCAGTACCGCGAGAGTCGTGCTCATAGCACCTTTGCCTCTTCGCGCAGCAGCCGGACCAGCTCACCCACGGCACCCGGGCCCTCACCCACGATCTTCCCTTCCTTGCGCTCGGGCGGCGGGGTGAGCGCCGCGACCTCAATTGCGCCGGCGCCGACCTGTATGGGCTTCACCTCGAGCGGCTTCTTCTTGGCGGCCATAATCCCTTTGAGGGCGGGATAGCGCGGCTCGTTCAATCCTTTGTCGACCGTGAGCAACGCGGGCAACGGAAACTCGACCACCTCGATGCCACCTTCGATCTCGCGCTCGGCGATGCCCTTCACTCCCTCTATGTCCAGGTGGGATACCGCGCTCACGCACGGCAGACCGAGGAGCTCGGCGACGAGCACGCCAACCTGATGGTTGTAGTCGTCGATCGCCATCCTGCCGAACAGAATCAGGTCCCAGGTGCCGCTCTTCAGCTCGGCCGCGATAAGGCGTGCCGCCTCGAAGGAGTCGGGGGGGAGGGGCTTGTCGGTTTGCAGCAGCACGCCGCGATCGGCCCCCATCGCCAGGGCGGTCCGAATCGTCTCTTGTCCTGCGGCGGGGCCAAGGCAGATGACGACCACCTCACCGCTCCCTGCTTTCTCCTTGCGCCGCAGCGCTTCCTCGACGGCGAACTCGTCGTAGGGATTCATGACGAATTTCACCCCGGCCGCGTCGAGGCTTTTGCCGTCCGCGGCAATCTTCACGCGCGTCTCCGAATCGGGGACCCGCTTGATACAGCAGGCAATTTTCATGGGGGGAAAAGCTAAGCTAGCGATTCGCCATCCGGAACACAGTGATGCCCCAATCGTCGGGATCGTCGGGAGGATCATCATTCCAGTCGGCGTGCGAGTGCGAGCCGTCCGACGCATAGCGCAGCACGTAGGCCCCGGGAGGCAGCGTGATCACCCCTTCAAACATGCGATTCTTATCGGCACCGCCTGCTGGCTCAGTCGCGTCGTATTTCATCTGCCAGACCGTCCGACCACCGCTGTCTTCGATCCAGCCGTAGTCGAACATCTGGCTGTCGCGGCCTTCGCCCAGCGCGTAGACGCGCAGGCGCGTTGTTCCCGTGAGCTGGAATGTGGCCCGTGCATTCTCGTTGTCACCCATATCGATCAACTGCGCGACGACGCTTCCGCCCGGACGGGCCCCGCGCTCGAACTTGGTGACGTCGTTCGGATTCAACCGCCCGCTGACCGGGAAGACGCTCACACCCCAGTAGCGCGCCTCTGGTGGCGGGGCGGAGTTCCAGTCGCCGTAAGAATGCGACCCATCGCTGCGGTAGTACACCACGTAGCTGCCGGGCGCGAGATGCAGCGTCCCATCGAACACCCGGTTCTTGTCGGCTCCGCCGGCGGGCTCGGTATTGTCGACGCTCATGGTCCAGACGCGCGCGTGATTGTCCGCGTCGACGATCCAGGCGTAGTCGACGAGCTCCTTCCCGCTGGCTTCGCCCAGCGCATAGATGCGCACATCCATGGGCCGCTTGAGCGTGAATCCCTCGGCGCGCCGCACGTCGTTGCGCATCTCCACGAGCGAGACGATCGTCTGGCCTTCGGGAACGGGCTGGTAGTCGTATGGCTTGACGGCAGCGCGTGCCGCCGGGTCGGCGACCTTGAGTGTCAGGCCCCACGATTCCGGGTCGGTGGCCGGCACGTTGTTCCAGTCGTCCGGACCGTGCGTGTCGTCGTCGGCGAAGTAGGCGACGTAGTGTCCGGGCTTGAGGTGCAGCGTCTCATGCGCCACGCGATTCTTGGCGGCGCCGCCCGCGGGATCGGTATCGTCGTACGTCATCGTCCAGACGTGCTTGCGCGTGTCCGCGTTCATGATCCAGCCGTAATCGAAGGCCTGATCACGCCGCAGCTCGCCTACTGAATAGACCTCGACATTGGTCGGCCGCGTCAGCTCAAAGCCGCGTCGCTCGGTCGCGTTGGGCCCCGGTGACAGGGTCACGATGGCGGTTGCGCGGAATGCGGCGCGCGCCGAGTCGAGCCGTGCTTCAGAAACCGGCTCGCCCGGACCGGTGATCGCCAGCGCGAACTCCTTGTACGCGCCATTCTCGACGTAGGGGCCCCCGGACTTCGCGCGGCGTGCCAGACGAATGAGGTCGCTGACATTGGTCGAGGAGTTGAAATCGGTGGGGTTGAACGAGACGGATCCGGCCGCGTAGGAGGCGTAATGCGCCTCGTAGACCCCCGCCGGGAGCTTCACGCTGCCGGAGAAGCGCCGTAGCCCGTTTGATTCGCGGCGCGTGTCAGCCGCGCGCAAATCCCAGACGACCGCTCTCGTCTTGGCGTCGAGAATCCACGCCGCCGCCGGCCACGTCGTCTGCTCATCGTCCTGCCAATCGGCCTCGTCGCGGCTTTGCAGCCGGTCAGGCCACGGTTCCGCGCCAACGGCGGTGATTCGTACTTCCTGCGGCGCGGTCAGCAGAAACCCGGAAACGCGGTGCTCCCGCGGCGGGAGATCGCGGATATCGACCAGAGTGGGGGTTTGCGCGAGGACGAGCAGCAGGGCCAAAGTCATGGCTGTCACAACGTGGTGCGGCGCAATGTGGTTTCTAGTTAAATGCCGACAGACCCGTGATTTCCTGCCCCAAGATCAGCGTATGCACGTCGTGCGTCCCCTCGTAGGTGTACACCGATTCGAGGTTTGCGAGGTGGCGCATGGCCTGGTACTCGGCCAGGATGCCGTTCGCGCCGAGCAGGCGGCGCGTCTCGCGGGCGATGTCGGTCGCCATGCTCACGTTGTTCCGTTTCGCGAGCGACACCTGCTGGGGCGTTGACTTCCCTTCATCCTTCAGGCGGCCGAGCTGGACGCACAGCAGCTGAGCCTTCGTGATCTCGGTCAGCATGTCGGCGAGCCGAGCCTGTTGCAGTTGGAACCCCCCAATCGGCTTGCCGAACATGACGCGCTGCTTCGCGTAGCTCACTGCTTCGTCGTAGCAGGCCATGGCGGCGCCGACGGAACCCCACGCGATGCCGTAGCGCGCGGCGGTGAGACACATGAGCGGCGACTTCAGACCACCCGACTCGGGCAACAGGGCGTCCTTCCGTACGTGCACGTCTTGCAGCACCAGCTCGCTCGTGTCGCTCGCGCGGAGCGACAGCTTGCCTTTCTGATCCTTCGCGGAGAAGCCCTTGGTGTCGGTCGGCACGATGAAGCCGCGAATCGAATTCGCGTCATCGATCTTGCCCGTTTTCGCCCAGATAATGGCCGCCTGAGCGGTGGAGCCGTTGGTGATCCACATCTTGGCGCCGTTCAACACCCAGCCGTCTTTCGTCTCCCTGGCGACCGTGATCATGCCGGCGGGATTGGAGCCGTAGTCGGGCTCCGTCAGTCCGAAACAGCCGATGACTGCGCCGCTCGCCATCTGCGGCAACCATGCCTTCTTCTGTTCCTCGGAGCCGAACGTGTAGATCGGGTACATCACCAGTGCGCCCTGCACCGACGCGAAGGAACGCACGCCGGAGTCACCGCGCTCGAGCTCCTGCATGATCAGGCCGTAGGCGACGTTGTTCAATCCCGCGCAGCCGTACTCTTCCGGGAGATTAGCCCCGAAGAGTCCGAGCTCCGCCATACCGGGGATCAGCTGCTTGGGGAATTTGCCGGCGACGTAGGCCTCACCGATCACCGGCATGAGATTCTCATCGACCCAGTCCCGGACGGTATCTCGGATCGCGCGTTCTTCCTCGGAGAGCAGGCTGTCGATGTTGTAGAAATCCACTCCTTGGAACTTCGCAGTCATCAGTCACAAGCTCCTAGAGAAGACGCCAAGACGCCAAGTTACAAGTGGCCGCAAGTGCCAGTGACAGCCGCAAGCCCAGCTACAAGCTGGCAGCTTGAGACCACTTTGCAACTTGGCGTCTGTGCAACTTTACTGGGCGACTTGAGGCTCGAGACGTGGAGCTTTTCGGGCGAAGGCCGCCGTGTCCGATGGCTGGAACCGTCGTCTATTGGAATCCCACCGGAAGAACGTCACCTGCACGGCCGAGGGATCGATCGTGACGACATTGAATGAGACCGGCCGGCCGCCCCGCGAGCGCTGCGACAGCGTGCCGGCGGTGGAAACGACGACTCTCCCTTCCAGCTGCTCGGCGCCTTCCTGGTGGTCATGACTGCATAACACGAGCTCCGTACCCGCCTCGGCGATGCGCCGCTGCGCCGTTTTCCAGCGCGCCAGCCCCATCCGATTCGACAACTGCCCGCGCAACAGGTTGTGGTGCAGCACCAGCACCCGGGCCAGTCCCGGTTCCGCCTGGCCGAACACCGCCCGCACCCGCTCCACCTCGCGCTTGGGCAGGTGGCCTTTGACGGCGATGTCGCGCACCTGCGGCGTGAGCGAGCCCCAGGCGACGCCGTGCGCCGTGAGCGCCGATGCAATCACCGCCCCGCCGGGAATGGTCAGCGTCGGCGTCAGCTCGGCGCCGAAGTAGCTGCGGTACTTCTGGTAGACGGCGTCCTTGCTGAATGGAATGAGGGGCCGGCGCCACCACTGCACGTCGTGGTTGCCGGGAATCGTGAGCACGGGGGCGGTCTCCCGCGCCCGGTTCGCGAACGCGCGGCCGCGTTGGAATTCCCCATGCCGGGCGCGCTGCGACATATCGCCGGCGATGACGACCGCGTCGGGGCGCAGATCCGGCAGCATGCTCTCCAATGCTTCGACGACCGGGATGTCCGCGACGCCGCCGAAATGCAAGTCGCCAATGTGAACGATCTGGATCGTCATGACTCGATCTGGACGGTGTACGTAAGCGTCGCTTCGCCCCCCCCCCCCCCCCCCCCCCCCCCCCCC
>DAIQBJ010000106.1:0-9349 GCA_036781225.1 Gemmatimonadales bacterium
TCGGTCAGCTCGCCCGCCTCGACCAGCCGCTGCATCAACGACTGGTCCTTGGTGAGCTGATGCGCCTCGCCGCCGCGAATCAGGTATGCCCGGCTGTCGCCGACCTGCGTGAGATACAGATGATCGTGGAGCACCCCCGCGGCGGTGGTTGTCGTGCCCATGCCGCGCACCTCGGGATGCGCTTTGGCGTGCGCGTGAATGCTCGCGTTGGCGACCTCGACCGCCTCCTTGAGCCGGTACGCGAAGCGCTGCGGCGTCGCGTCGTCGTCGTTCCACGTCTGGGCGAGATGCGCGTAGATCGCCTCGGTCGCCATCTGGCTCGCGAGCTCGCCCGCGGCCGCGCCGCCCATCCCATCGGCCACCACGAGCAAGGTGCCGCGCGGCCCGATCTCGTGCGGGCGCACGTCGGGCTGGAGCGCGGAGGAGTTGCGCGTGAGGTCGGCGACGAGGAAGCGGTCCTCGTTGTGATCGCGCGTGCGGCCCAGGTCGGTCTTGGCGGCGACCTCGACGCGAATCTTGGGCGAGCGTCCGAACATGCGGGCTACGATCCACCTCCTCGAGTGACGTTCTCGCACGAGCTGAGGTGAGGATTGATCTCCAGGCCGCGATGGGCCCACTGCACCGCACTGCTGCGCTTACCCAGGGCTTGTTGAGCTTGCGCGACGAGGCATGCGGCGAACGCCTTATCGCCCTGCTTCACGCCAGCCGTGAAATAGACTTTGGCGGCGGAATCGCTGACGACAGCTGGTGCACTTTCGATGAGACCATCCAGGATTCTCCCTGCCTGCGACGGGTCGATGCCTGTCGGCAGTTGCGCCGCCCCAGCGCCGGCAACAGGACCGGTGCCATTGTGCGCTCCGGGCGTTTGCTTCGCTGTGTCGGGCGCCACCGACGGAGCCTTGCCGCCGCCGCTCAACACCATCCACGCTCCGCCGCTCGCGAGTATCACGACGAGCGTAGCCGCAACCACGAGGACCGGCCGTCTGCTACGAGCCGGGGGCGCGGCCGTGCGGATCGTGGGAGTATCGATGAGCTCGGTCTTGGCTTCCGTTGCCGGCACCGAGCGGGTGACAGGTCGCCCGGTGACAGCGGCGATGTCGCCCGCAAACTTCGCGACCGTCTGGTACCGCTCGGCGGGAGTGCGTGCGAGTGCGGTGTCGAACGCCGGCTGTAGCCCTGGCGGAAATGACAAATCGGGTCGAGCCTCGGTGAGCTTGGCAGGTTCCTCGGTGAGCCGCTTGATCATCGCTTCCTGCACCGTCGTCGCCTCGAACGGCAACTTGCCGCTCAGCATGCGGAAGAACACGAGCGCCAGCGAGTAGAGATCGCTGCGGCCGTCCACCGTGTCGCCCGAGAGCTGCTCCGGGCTCATGAACTCCGGCGTGCCCATGACCAAGCCGGTTTTAGTGACCTTCTGCCCGCTGGCATCACCGCCGACGGCCTTCGCGATCCCGAAGTCCACGACCTTCACGGTATCGGCGCTTCCTCTTCCCTTCGTCAACATGATGTTGTCAGGTTTCAAATCGCGATGGACGATGCCGAGGTCGTGCGCCGCCTGGAGGGCGTTGGCGGTCTGGAGGAAGATGTGGGTGGCGCGCGCCAGGGGCAGCGCGCCTTGCCGCTCGAGCAGGTCGGTGAGCGGCTCACCGTCGATGAACTCCATCGCCAAAAAGATCAGCCCGTCGGACGTCTCCCCGAAATCGTAGATCGCGCAGACGTTGGGATGACTGATGCGACTGGCGTTGGAGGCTTCACGATTGAAGCGGGCGATCGCATCGGGATCGTGCACCATGGACGGATTCATCACCTTGATCGCGCTGCGCCGCCCCATCTTCACGTGCTCGGCGAGGTACACCCGACCCATCCCGCCTTCGCCCAGCTTCTGCATCACGTGGTAGCGGTCGGCGACGACCTGGCCGACGAGATCCGCAACGGGGGTCGCGGATCGGAGCGTCTGTCCGTCGCTCGGACAGAATTTCACATCATCGCCGTACTCGGTAGCGCAAACCGGGCACACCTTCATGGCCCGGCGGCCCCTGCCGTCCCTGCCGCTCCTGGTAGTTCCACGCGGAGCAACTTGTCGCCGACCATGATGCGCGAGCCATGCTGGAGCACCATCGCGCCCCGCGCCGCGATCGCGATGCCGTTGCGGCTGTGATCGTCGACCAGCACGAAGTCGGCGTCCTCGGAGCGCACCGTCGCATGCTGTGCACTCATCGAAGGATCGTAGGGAAAGATCCAGTCACCGCGCTCGCGGCCGATGTGGACGTCGCGCCCCGGTGAGAGCTGAATGACGTCGCGCGCGCTGCCGTCGGCGCGCAGCTGGGTGAGACTCGCGATGTCGGCGCTCGGCGTCATGCTCCCCATGCGCTTCGTCGCGTCGGCCTCGGCGGTGTAGGGGCCGGGATAGCCCAGGCGGCGAAACCGCAACACTTGCGATCCGATGAGGACGACGTCGCCGTCGTTCAGCCGGTGTGGTGCATCGAGAAACACCCAGGTGCCGTTGCGGCTCCCCAGATCGCGGACTTCGAGACGGCCGTCTTCCCACGACACCTTGGCGTGCAGCGGCGAGAGGAACTGGTCTTCGGGAAACCGGATGTCGCCCTCGGTTCGACCGATCGACGTCGCAGCGTGCCGGCGCTCGAAGCGCGCCACTTCGGTGGCCGTCTCGGAAACCAGAATCAATGTGAGGGAATGATCGGCGCGTCTGTCGGGGATGGACCGTCGTTCGACGGTGTTGCCGCCGCCTCCGCCACCGCCCTGGCTCTGGACCGATCCGCACAGGGGGCACGGACCCTCTATTGGTGTCGCTCCCGGAGCTGGTGGGCCGCTCGTCCGCGATACCACCCCGCCTCCGCCTCCCGCAGACACGGCGGCGCGCGCCGCTGCAGCCTTGGTGAGCGGCTTGCCGCAGTCGGAGCAGAATTGCGCGCTGGCTTCATTTTGCCGGCCGCAATACTGGCAGGTGCCGAGAGAGAGGCTCATATAAAGTAAGGTGGCCCAATCTATTGCTCAGCGGTAGCTTGCGCCACATGCGACTCGTTTGTGCCGCACTTTTTTTTGCCGCCACGGGGTGTGCGGCACCGGCAGCGCGTCGCGAATCCGGTCCCTCCGCGCCCACACCGGCGCGCGAGCCACTCGCCATCACGATCGTCTATCCCGACACCGCCGATCCCATTCAGGCGCAGGACTCGAATTTCATTTTCGGCAGTGTGGGACGCGGTCGCGGCGACGTCGCGCTCTCGATCAATGACCGCCCGGTGGCGGTCCACGCGAGCGGCAGCTGGCTCGCATGGGTGCCCCTGCAGCAGGACTCGGTGGGGGAGGCGCATTTTCACATTGTCGCGCGCGCCGGCTCGGGAGCGGAGCAGCGCGAGACCACATTCGTGGCGCCGGTGGCGCAGCCGTTTCGTCCAGCGCCGGGTGCCGTCGCCTGGATCGACACGACGAGCTTCACTCCTACCGACACGTTGGCCTTTCCTGCGGGTGAGGGAATCCGACTCTCGGTACGCGCCACGCCAGGCGCTCGCGTCCGCCTGCGCATGGAAGGGACGAAGGACGTGATCTGGTTCGTTCCGGACACGCTGCCCGAAGAGCCCGCCTGGGGGGTGCGCGCGTTTGGAACGGACACGACGGCTTATCGGCTCCCACCAGCCACTGATCGCTACGTCGCCTGGCTGCCGGCTCAACTGGTCTGTGATGCGATCGTCGAAGCGATCGTCGGAACGGACACCGCGCGCGCCGTCTGGCCTCTCGTTGTCGATACGCTCGACCGCTCTCATCCCGCCGTCATTGTCTTGAACGACGACACGGCGCACACCGGCAAGACCGACAGCCTGACCGTCGGCAAAGCGGTCCCCTACGGCACGTACAACTGGTTCTTTCCGCTGGGCACGACGGCGGTCGCCAACGGTCGCTGGGCGGGGCAAACGCGCTTGCAACTGTCACGCGGCACCGTCGCCTGGGTGAACACGGCCGACGTCGTTCCGCTCGCCGCCGGCACGCCGCCGCCCGGCGGCATTGTCGGCTCCGTGCGGCTGGTCGCCGGACCGCGCTCGCTGGTGCTGCACGTGCCGCTGCCGGCCCACGTGCCATTCAAAGTCGAAGAAGACGAGCGCAGCCTGACCCTGCGGCTATACGGCGTCGCGTCAGACGTGAACTGGATGCAACACGGCGGCACCGATCCGTACGTCACGCGCATGAGTTACGCACAGCCCACGAGCGACGAGGTGACGATCACGGTGTCGCTCGCCGGGCGGGTCTGGGGGTATCGCACCCACTGGAGCGGCCGCGATCTGGTGCTCGAGATCCGCCGCCCGCCGGCGATCGATCCTCGTCGCCCGCTCGCCGGCCGCAGCATCGTGCTCGATCCGGGCCATCCGCCCCTTGGCGCCAAAGGGCCCTCGGGATTGTGGGAGCCCGTCGCGACATTGGCCGTCGCGCAGCAGGCGAAGGCACTGCTCGAGCAGGGTGGTGCGACCGTGTTGTTGACGCGCACCGACTCCACCCCGATCGATCTCTTGCCGCGCACGCAATTCGCCGAGCAGCACGATGCCGACGTGCTGGTCTCGATTCATGCCAACGCCTTGCCGGACGGCGTGAATCCGTTCGTCAACAACGGCACGAGCGTCTACTACTTCCATCCGCGCAGCGCCGCCTTGGCGCGGGCGCTCGATCGCGCGCTGGTTGCCGAGCTGGGGGTGCACGACCTTGGCATGGGCCGCGGCGACTACGCGCTCGTCCGCGATCCGTGGATGCCGTCGGCGCTCACCGAAGGATTGTTCATGATGATTCCGGAGCAGGAAGCGTTGCTTGCCAGTTCCGCAGGGCGTCTGCGGTACGCGCGCGGCGTGGCCCGGGGGATTGAAGAGTTCTTAAGAGAGATGAGTCGGTAATGCGGAATGCGGAATGCGGATTGCGAAATTCTCGTACGAACGTCGCTCCTAAATTCCACATTCCGCATTTCGCATTCCGCATTTTGGTCGCCACTCTCCTTCTCAGCAGTAGCGCCGCCGCTCAGGTTAACCCGTCAGGATCCTGGCGCACCCTCCACACGCAGCACTTCCGCATCCACTTCCGTCCCGCCAACCGCGGCCAGGCGCTCGAAGCAGCGGCGGAAGCGGAGCGCGCCTACCGCTTGCTGTCGACGGAGCTGCACCAGCCGCGGGGCATCGTCGATCTGACGCTGTCCGACGACTTCGACACACCCAACGGCTTTACGTCGACGTATCCATCCAACCGCTTCACGATTTTGCTCGTCCCGCCCGCCACTGATCCCGCGCTGCAGACGTACGACAGCTGGCAGCGACTCGTGATCGTGCACGAGCTGACCCACGTCTTTCATCTGGATCGCTCGCGCGGCCTCTGGGGGACGTTGCAGAGCGTCTTCGGCCGCGTGCCGGGGCTGTTCCCGAATCAGTATCAACCGAGCTGGGTGATCGAAGGCCTCGCGACCTACTATGAGTCCCGGTTCACCGCTGGAGGGCGCGCCGAGGGGAGCTTCCATCGACAGGCGGTCGGTGCCGACGCGGCCACAGGCGACACCCGCTCGCCCTACGACGCGCTGCTCTTCACGCGGTGGGCCGACGGACTCACGCCCTACGCCTACGGCAGCCGGTTCTGGGAGTACTTCTCGCAGACCGCGGGGGATTCACTCGTGCCGCGGTTTGCCGAGACGACAGCAGGCCAGCTCATTCCGTTCCGTATTGCGCGGCCGCTGCGCCGTGCCGGCGCGTCGCGCGACCTGTTCGACGAGTGGAAGCGCGCGATTGCCACGGCGGCGCCGGACCAGCATCCCACGCGCAGCCGGCTGATCGCCGCGCAACTGCGCAGCGAGCCGGTGCCGCGGGTCTCGCCGGACGGCAGCCAGATCGCGTACGTCTACGACGATGGCCGCGACGCGCGGACGCTGCGCGTCGTCGATGCGACGAGCGGCGCGGTGCTCCGCTCGCATCGCGTCACTGGCCAGGTGAGCTACGACTGGCTGAGTGACACGCTAATCGTCGCGCAGCTCGAGTACGCCGATCGCTGGACGGTGCGCAGCGACTTGTGGCGCTGGCTGCCGCCGCCCTCGGCGGCATGGCAGCGCGTGTCCGACGCCGGTCGTGTGCTCGAGCCGAGGGTCGGCGGGGGCGTGGTCGCGGCGCTCAAGCTCGGCGCTGGGATCAATGCGCCGGTGGTGGCGCCGCATCTGGCCGATCCGATCATCGATGCGCCCGGCACAACATGGGGCGATGTCGTCCCGTCGCCGGATGGGCGCTGGATCGTCGCGCCACGCCACCAGAATGGACAGTGGCAGCTGGTGCGCTGGCGCGCCGGCGCAACGCCCTCACAATCGCTGTCGATACTCACCCAGCCCGCCGGCTTCGTCGCCGGCCCTGTTTGGGGCATGGGTGGCGTCCTGTTCGTCACCGATGCCGCCGGTTTTCCGCAAATCCATCTCTGGAAAGAAGGACAGGGCGTCACGCGACTCACCGATGAGCCGCTGGGTGCCCGGTCTCCCGCCGTGCTCCCCGATGGCCGGATCCTCTTCACCACGCTCGGCCACGAGGGATGGGAGCTGCGCGCGGTCGCGCCGCTCGAGTCACCTCGACCCATGCAGCCCGGTGCCACCGCAGCGCCGTTCGACTCGGCGCCGCCAGTCGCCTTTCGGGAGACGGGATACTCGTCGTGGCCGTCGCTGCGCCCGCATTTCTGGATCCCGCTCGCCTACAATGCCGGCGACGCAGGCCACTTCCTCGGCGCCGCCACGGCCGGGGGCGACGCGGTGGGTCGCTACGTCTATCTCGCCAACGCCCTCGTGTCGGGCTCGCCGGGTCGCGCGCAAGGATTCTTCGCCCTGGTGAGCAACGCACTCGGCGATCCCACACTCGACCTCTCCGCCTCGAACGATTGGTCGCTCATCGGCGTCGACAGTACGGGCCACGTGGTGTCGCGAGAGCAGCGCGATGCCGCCCTCGGCGCCACGTTCCTGGCGCAACGCTGGCGCAGCTTCGTGTCGCTGCGGGTCGCCGCTGAATATCAAGGAAAGCGATACGTCTCGGACCCCGATACCACGCTCGCCGACATCTGCATCGGCTGCGCCTCGCACGACCTGGTCGGTGGCGTCGCGAGTCTGTCCGTTGGATCGGCGGTGGCGGCGCCGCTCACCGTGTCGCTGCAGGACGGCGCGACGGCGAGCTTACTCTATCGTTATCGGGGAGAGCAGGGAACCTCCCGCTGGCTGACCGAGGTGCGAGGCCGCGGCAGTGTCTATCTCCGACTCGGACCACGGCTCGGCTACGCATACCCCGTCCTGGCGGTGCGCCTCGCGACCGGTGCGATGGACGGACCGCTTCCCGATCATCTCTCCGTCGGCGGCGTGTCGTCGGGCGCTGCCGAGCTGGCGTTCGCGCAGACGATCGGCACGTTTCGCACATTTCCGGTGCGCGGCTATTCCGCCGGAGCGGCCAGGGGCCGCCGCGCGGCCACCGCGACGGTGGAGTATCGGCTGCCGCTCGCGCTCGTGGGAAAATCCCTCGGCCACCTGCCGTTTGGCGCGGACAAGATTTCCGTGGCCGTTTTCGGCGACCTTGGGGATGCGTGGAATCCCGGCGAGGCGGCGAGGTTACACAGCCTGCGGTCGTTCGGCGCCGAGCTGGTCGCGGATCTGACGGTGAGCTACGATCTCCCGCTGCGCGTGCGGGTTGGCGTGGCGCAGCCGGCCACCGGACAGGCGCAGATCTACGGAGCCTTCGCCGCCGACTTCTGACGCGCCTCGGAAGAGCAGCGCTCGCCAACCCGCTTATACTCCAGCAGGATGGCTGTGCTCCTTGTCCTTGCCGCTCTGGTCCAGGCACCCGCGGATCGCGCCAATCTGGAGACGCTGCGCGACTCGCTGAGCCTCGTGGACGACAGCGTGGCGTTGCTGCGGCTCGAAACGACGACGATCGCGGTGGCCAAGCAGAATCGCGACGATCCGCTCATTCACTTGCGGCTGGGATTCATCGCCTACCGCCTGGGTGAGATCACCAAGAACAAATCACACTACGATGACGCCGCCGGGGAATTCGAATGGGCGGGCGAGCTGCGGCCCGAGTGGCCCTATCCCTGGTATGGCGACGGCCTCGCGGAGCTCGCGATCGGTGAGGCAGGGTCGATCGCGGTCGAGAACCTGCGGCAGATGCTCGGCAAGGATTATCTCTCCAAGGCGGCGAAGGCATTCGCGCGGGCCACGGAAGCCGATCCCTCGTTTGCATCGGCCGTCGTCGATCTCGCGACCACGGCGCTCACGCAGCGCATCCGCCCGCGGCTCGACGTCGCGTTGAGCGCGGTGCGGCTGGCCGCCGCTTCATCCGCGGGGCGCCACGCCGACGTGCAGCTGGTCCGGGGCCGTGTCGAGCGTGAAGCCGGTGAGGCGGATTCGGCGCTGGCTGCGTTCCGGACCTATCTCGCGCTCG
This sequence comes from Gemmatimonadales bacterium, assembly GCA_036781225.1. Lineage (GTDB taxonomy): Bacteria > Gemmatimonadota > Gemmatimonadetes > Gemmatimonadales > GWC2-71-9 > 20CM-2-65-7. Next base: position 8,439 of record DAIQBJ010000106.1, read on the forward strand.
CTGGCGATTCCGGGATCGGCTACCTCGAGGTCGCGCGCACTTCCTACCTCGCGCGCCGTCCCAGAGACGGCTGGACGGCGTACTTCCACGGTGCGCGCGCCGCGCAATCACCAGCGGCCGTCGCGCTCTACCGGCTCGACCTCTCCTGGATCGCCGATTCGGCCGAGCTGACGGCCTTCGATGCACTCACGACATCAGGCCAGCGCGCTGAATGGCTGGACGAGTTTTGGAGCAAGCGCGACGCCGAGGAAGCGCGTGATGTGGGCGAACGGCTGGCCGAGCACTACCGCCGCTGGTTCCAGGCGCGGCACGACTTTCGACTCGTGAGCCGGCATCGGCACTACGACATCACAGAGCGGTACAGGTCGACGCAGGCCGAATTCGATGATCGCGGCGTCATTTATTTGCGACATGGAGACCCCGACAAACGCGCCCGCTTCGTCCAGGCCGATGTTGAGCCCAACGAGAGCTGGTTGTATCGGCGTCCGTCCGGCGACCTCATCTTCCATTTCGTGGCGCGCGATGATGCCACCGACTTCAAGCTGGTGGAGAGTCTCGTCGATGTGCTCGGATTCAGCCGCGGGGTACGCGCCGGCAGCTCGATGGATGGACAGATCGCCGACCTGTACGCGTCGCGACACGACTTCGGGGCCTTGTACGTTCGCGTTGCCGCGAGCCAGCGACCACCCGGCACGGAGCTCGCCACGGAGCGGGCGCAGGGCCGGCGCGACATCGCCGTCGCCACGACGACCGACAGCTACACGCGCCGATTCGATCTGCCGATGGGCATCGGCTCGAGCGAGTTCTTCACCGGGACCGGCGACACCACCGCCGCGGCGGCGGACGGCGGCGACGAGCAGCTGCTGCACGTTGTCTTCGCGATTCCTGGCGAGCGGCTCTCGGCGGCGCCG
>DAIQBJ010000107.1:0-9345 GCA_036781225.1 Gemmatimonadales bacterium
CCGCGTCATCCACGCGGATGTCGACGCGACCGTAGCTCTTTCCCTGCATCGTCCGCCACGCCGCCTCGGCGAGGCGGGACAAGCGGTCCGCGAAGCGCTGCGAGATCTGCGCCGGGCACACCGGCCGGCTGCCCACATCCTCCGGCGATCCGGCGTGCCACTTGGCTGCATACGTGAGTATCGGCCAGATCCCGGCGGGCATGTCGCTGAAGTCGATCTCGGCCAGAGGGAGCGTGCGGTCGCCAACAATGCCGACATTGAATTCGCGTCCGGCGATGTACTGCTGCACCAGGACCTCGTCGAACTGCTCCGTCATCGCGGCGATGCGCGCCTTGAGGCTCTTGCGATCGGCGACCACCGACTGGCGGTCGACTCCGGCGCTCGCATCCTCTGCCGCCGGTTTGACGATCGCCGGGAGCGGAAAATCCTCGTCGATCTTTCCCTGCGCCAGCGTCCAGCGCGGCACGGGCAATCCGGCGCGCTCGAGCAGCGTGTTTGCGACGGCTTTGCGGCGGCACGTCGCCGTCGTCCAGGGCCCGGCGCCCGTATACGGGATCCCGGCGAGCTCGAGTGTGCCGACGACGTGATCTTCCCACTGCGCCACACCGCGCACGCCTTCACACAGATTGAAAACGAGATCGGCGCGGCGGCACGATTTGAACCACCGCATGTCGTGGCGAACGGGGACGCGTTGAACCTGATGACCCAGAGTGCCGAAGATGGCCGCAATGTCGTTGACGGCCTCCATCACCCCGGCGACGTCTTCGGCGCTCCAGTCCTCGGCGCCAGGATCATACAGCACGACGACCCTCACGCGCTCGCCGCCGCTGTGGCCGGGAGAACCGCCCGGCCCATGATCCTTCTCCAGGCGATCCGCAAGACTTCCTGGATCAGCTCGTCATACGAGTACCCGGCGACCCGCGCTGCTTTCGGGAAGCAGGAGTTCATCGCCGGATCGGGAATAATCCCCGGGAGCGGATTCAACTCGACCACGTTGGGCACGCCGAAGCGATCGACGCGCACATCGATGCGGCACCAGTCGCGGCAACCGAGCGCGCGGTACGCATCGAGCGCCACGCGCTCCGTCTCCCGGCACAGCGAGTCGGAGACGCCGATCGGCGGACACTGGAAGATATCGAGCGGATGCTCGCGCGTGTCCCAGATCCACTTCGCCTCGTAACCGTAGACGGGCGGTGCGCCGGCCGGCAGTGTGGCGAAATCGAACGCGACGATCGGCAGGCAACGCACATCGCCGTTGTTGCCGAGGATTGCGACCGTGAACTCGCGGCCCGGGAGATACGTCTCGACGAGTGCGGGTTGATCGTAGCGGTCCAAGAGAAAGGCGACGCGTTCCGCGAGCTGCGCGGGGGTCTCGCATAAGTTGTTGACGAATATCCCTTTACCAGACCCCTCGGCGACCGGCTTCACGAACAGCGGAAAGGGTAGTGGCATCCGCTCGACATCCGAGACGCGCTCGATGACGCGGAACGGCGCGGTCGGGACGCCGCGATACGCGAGAATCTCCTTGGTCCGCCCCTTGTGCAGGGTCAGCGCGAGTGTGAGCGGGTCCGATCCCGTGTAGGGGATGTTCAAGTACTCGCACAACGCCGGGACGTGCGACTCGCGACATGGCCCGTGCAATCCTTCGGCCATGTTGAACACGATGTCGGGACGGGCGAGCGTCAGTCTTTGCGGGAAGAATTCGTCGGCTTCGAGTCGCACGACGGTGCCGAAGAGACCGAGAGCCTGCTCGACCGCATCGATGGTGGATGGGTCATCCCATTCGGCGTAAGCATCAGACGCGGAATCAGCGTCAGGCTTCTCATTGTATGCGAGGCCTATTCGCATTCTGAAAAACAACATGCGAAATGATGTCGAGATGCGCAAGAGAGCAACGACAATTTTCTGCGGACGAAGTCTGCGACGATTTTCTTTTCGACGACTGTGTTCGACGGTTGTGCGCGACGATTGTTTGCCGTCGTCTACACCTTATGGTGGAGAACACGTGCCGCTTCGTGTTGATCAGCGGCAGCGTAGATCTCGAAGTCGGAGAAGAGCGCGCCCGCTTCTTTCTGCAAGACGCGCAACACCGCAATCGCCATCCGCCGGATTTCCAGCTCGGCGCCCTCGCCGCAGCGCAGCTCGAGCATCGTGCGCCAGGCGCGCGCGTTTCCGGAAACGACAATCTTCACTTCGGTGGCATTGGGGAGCACGCTCCGGGCCGCTTCACGCGCCAGCTTGCGGCGGTGCACCTTGTCGGTCACCCACTCGTAGCGCCGCATCAATCCTTCGACCGCCTGGACGTAGGCCGCCTGCGCCGCGCTGACCTGGCGCTCCCACTCCGCTTCGAGCGCCGGGTCGCCTGCGACCGCGGGCGGCATGACGAACGCGGCGTGTGATTCGTCGACGTAGCGCTGGGAAATCTGCGAATAACCGAACCCCGCGCGATGGCGCACCAGCTCATGCGAGCACGAGCGCGAGATGCCCTCGATCAGCAGCACGTACACGGCATGCTCCAGCACCGAGCCATGGCCCTGTTTCTTGATGTTCTCGAGGTATTCGGCGGTCGTGCGGTTCACCGGATTGTGCTGGCTCATGTAGCAGAGCCGGCCGGCATACTCGGCCAGCCGCTCGCCGTCGCTCGCCTCGCCCCGCCACTTCACGGCTAAATGCTCGGGTTCGAGGAACTGCGGCCGCGCGATCAGGGAGATCCGCGCCTCGCGGAAGATCTCCACGGAATCGGTCAGGTTTCCGGTGTCTGGCGTGCCAATTCCGGTTTCGGTGTGGCCCATGCTGCGTTGCGCTCCACGTCTCGTAGTCGCGTCGCGATGTCGTCGGGGATCGCCGCTGCGCCGTCGCCGACCTTCAGCGCGTCCAGGGGCGACCAATCGGTCGCGGGAATGATAACACCGGGGTTGAAGATGGTCAGCGGGTCGTAGGCGCGCTTCACGTTGCGAAACAGCTCCATCACCTCGCGTCCATAGAACCGCTCCAGCACGCCCGCCCGCAACCGGCCCACGCCATGCTCACCCGACGGCACGCCGCCGAGGCCAACGAGAACATCGGTGACATCATCGAACAGCCGGCGCACCGCATCCCGCCACCCTGGTCGCGTGATGTCGGGAAGCGCATTCACGTGCACGTGGCCGTCTCCCGCGTGTCCAAAGATGGCCACCGGGATGCCGTGCCGTGTCGCCGCGGCGCGGAGACACGTGACGTACTCGCCCAACCGCTCCACCGGGACGCAGCCGTCCTCGATCACCTGGAGCGAGCGCTGCGAGAGCGGCAGACGCGCGAGGGCAGGTGAGGCGAGCCGCCGTACCTGCCACAGCTTGTCGAGACCAGCGCGATCGACTGCCGTCTCCACTTGCGCCAGCGCGTGCTTCAGGCCACGGACGGCGTCGCCAACGGCCCCACGCGCGGCAGCGGCGGTTTCCCGCTCGAACTCGACGATGAGCAGGCAGGCGACGCTCGGCGCATCAGGGGTGAACTTGAGCAGCGTCTCATCGAGCAACTCCAACGCCGTCGGCTGCAGCGACACGAGATAGGGGACCGCCTCGGCTATAGCGGCCAGGTCCGCAAAGCCGAGCGTGGCTCCGGCGATGTGGGGCGGGATCGGATCGAGGCGCCACAGGACCTCCGTGATGACCGCGAGCGTGCCTTCGGAGCCGACCAGCAGGTCCACTTCATCGCCGCTTTCCGCGAAGCGGTCGAGCGCGTAGCCGGACGAGCTTTTGCGTGTCTTGGGGAATCGTGATGCGACCCGGTGTCGGGTGTCTGGTGTCAGGGCAAAACGCTTCCCGCTTCCCGCTTCCCGCATCACGGTTCTTACCGTGCCATCAGCCTCTACGACCTCCACGCCTGCAATCCACTTCCGCACGCTGCCGTACCGCACCGTGCGAGGTCCGGCAGCATTCGTCGCCACCATCCCGCCGCATGTCGCAAAGTGTCCCGATGATGGATCCGGAGGAAGGCGGAGGCCGTAGGGTTTGGCGGCCGCGTTCACTTCCGCCCATGTCACGGAGGCGCCGGCACGCGCGCTGCGGCTGTGTGCGTCCACCGTGAGAGCGGAGAAACCAGCGCTCATGTCGATTATGACACCACGCCCGATATTCCCTCCCGGCATGCCGCTCCCGGCTCCTCGAGGAATGAGTGCCGTGCGGGTGGCGGCCGCATGTTGCACGAGCGCGACGACTTCAGCCGTATCCCGGGGAATCGCAACCGCATCGGGCACGATTCGATACACCCCGGCGCCCTCCGCGTACGCGGCGCGAATGCGTGGATCGGTCATTAACACACACCAAACTTGACACCCGTGAACCACCACGTGAAGCTTCGTTCCTGCAATGACTCGCGCTCAGCTCATCCACATCGAAGTCGATAGACGACTCGGGCACGAATGGGACGAGTGGGATGGACGTCCCCTTCCTCGCGGCGGTGACTTCTCGGCTGCGCCTGGTCTCTTCTTCCGATTCGCCGCCCTGACCGTGGCGGCCGCCGCGGGTGCTGTGGCCCTTCTTCTTTATCTGATCGGCCCGAGGCTCGGAGGCTTGTGGAATCCGCTGCCGCGCATCCTCTGGGTAACGCTCGCCACGCTGGCAGGCATAGCGGCGCTGTATCTCAGCGTGCTTGCGGCGTCCTTCTACCGCGGGCGGAACCTGCTGCCCGAGCGCCTGATGGAGCGTGGCCCATATCTCCAGCTGATGAACTACACGTCGCTCATCGCGCGGGGCTTCGGGAAGCGCGACTGGGTGGAGCACGCCGCGATCGATATCTACAACACCTTCGCCGAGCGGCGGGGCAGGAAGGTAGGGAAGGGCGAGCTGCTGGTGCTGATCCCCCGCTGCCTGTCGAAGCAGGCGCTCGACGGTGTGCTGGAGATTGCGGGGCGCTACGAGGTTCCCGTGTTCGTGGCGACGCGGGGCCAGTTGGCGCGCCGGGTGATCCGCGAACGGCGCCCCAGGGCGGTCGTCGCGGTGGCGTGCGAGCGCGACATGATGACGGGCTTGCGCGACGTCGCTGGTAAGCTCCCCGTGCTTGGCCTGACGATGCAGCTGCCGAATGGGCCGTGTCGCGATGCTTCTATCGACTTGGGGCAGATGGAGCAATGGGTGCAGGGGCTCGTTGCCGAAGCGCCAGGCCGAGCACACACCAGGCAACAAACGCAAGCCATTCCAGTCCCGTAAAGCTGCCCGGCACCGCCGGCACCACCTTGATCAGCACAATCGCAATACTCACGCATGCACCGGCGCCCGCGGCGGTGAGGCCGGCGCGCGTGCCCGCGCGACGCGCCATCGCGATGAATGCGAGACACGCCGCGGACCAGCCGATTGCGGCGACGGCTGCGCCTACTTCGCTGATCGGAACCAGGACCGCGTCGCCCAGAAATGCGGCGGCGCCGGTGAGCACCGTGATGAGCGCAATGGCCGGGACCGGCGTTCCGAACGTCGGATGGACGGTGCCGAGCGATGGTGTGACGAGTCGCCGCCTACCCAGGGCGTACAACAGACGGGTGGCGGCCACGAAGTTACCGTTGAACACCTTGAACAGCGACAGCACCGCCGCGGCGATTATCAAGCGCGCGATCCAGGGCGTCCCAAACGCGCGGGCGAATGCTGCGTCAGTGCCGAGCTGCTGGCCAACGATGCGCGTCCAGGGATAAACCCAGGACACGATGCCGACGACCACGACATAGAACAGCCCACCGGCCACTAACGAGACCGTGATGAGCCGTGAGAGCGTGCCAGGATGGAGTCCCGGTAGCGCTTCCTCCGACGCTTTGGGAATGGACTCGAAGCCCGCCATGAAATAGGGCACGATCTGCAGCACGAGCAGAACGGAGATGAACGGTCCGGCAGGTCCAAACAACGGTTGCACGTTCGTCGGCGACCCGCGACCGATCCCGAGCAGCACGAACAACGCGAAGCACGCGAGCAGGCCGATGGTCGTGAGGTCTTGGAAGCGCCCACTGAGCCTGATGCCGCGGTAGTTCACGATGCCGATGACGGTCGTCAGCACGAGTCCGGCAACCAGCCTCGGTAAGGTGATGACTTTTCCTGCGACCGTGTAGAGCGCGACCGCGTTCATGTCCGGAAACAGGCGCGCCAACAAGTTCCCGATCGCCACGGCTTCCCACGGACAGACGATGGCGTAGGCGAGCATCATCATCCAGCCGGCGATGAAACTCACGGTCGTGGGGAACACGCGTTCGGTATACGCGACTTCGGCGCCGGCATCGGGAATCATCCGGACCAGGCGACCATATGTCAGGGCGACGGGCATGAGCAGCAGCGCGCCGCCGAGAAAGCCGAGCATCGCGCCGCCGGGACCACCGCGTCCCAGCCAATCGTCCATGACGACGAGCCAGCCGGCCCCGACCATACTCCCGAAGCCGAATGTGAAGTACTCCAGTGCGCCGAGGCTTTGGCGGAGGCTAGTAGTTCGTGACTCCAAGCTTGTCCTTGAGCATCGCGAGCAGTCGCGCGGCGTGGAGCTGACCCGGGGAGCCGGGCAGCGCGGCGCGCTCGAGGTCGCGCGACGTACGTGACGGATCCTCGATCGGGCGATACACCGCCTCGATCGTGACGCGGGACTTGCCGGGCACATCGGGATCGGCCCAGAGACGCAAGCGGTGGGTGCCGGCGAATTCCTTGGTCTCGAGCCACGCGTCGCGCGCGTTCACGAAGCGGACCGGGATGGTATCCGCGGCGAGGAATTGCGCGGCCGCCTGTGCGACGGTGGCGGGAGGGGCGTTGATTACGACGTGCAGCGCCTCAGGCAGCGGCGAGAACGGCGGCCGCGTTGTGACCGGAGTGCACGCCGTGAGCAGAATGGCGACTGCGGATTGCGGAATGCGGAATTTCACTGCGAGCGACCTCGCCCGTCCATTCCACACTTCACATTCCGAATTCCGCATTTAGTGCGCGTGCGGTGGAGTGCCGGGCGGGTGGGTGTGTGTGGCTTTCGCCGTGTCGGCGGGGGCCGGCTTGATGGTGTCCGCCGCAGTCTGGTGCTCGTGCTCCTCACCCGCTTCGTGATGGTGTCCCGCTTCGCGGTTTTCGATTTCCGCCTGGAGCGTTTGCGTGGGGATACCGGCGGCATGCTCGAACACGAGCCTGCCACCGAGTATGCCGGTCCAGATCAAGCCGAGGATCCCTACGAGACTCAACGCGCGGGTGAGCGCCAGCTCCTGCGCGGGCATCTGAAAGCGGCGCGCCATTTTCCAGAGCAGCACGATGGTGAACAGGCCCATCGTCATGAGCGCCATGCTTTTGTGCTTCTCCATGATCTCGTGAATCGCCTCACCGTGCTGGATCGAGCTCTCGGCGAGCTTGCCCGCGACGACGGCGACCCACCCGCCAATCACGCCGGCCCAGAGCGTCCAGATGGCGGCCCACATGAGCGACTCGCGCTTCAACGCGGCGGCTGCGAGATCGAACAGCACCGCGACGAACAGCAGCGCGGCAGGCAGGTCGTTGAGCACGGCGTGCCAGCGGGCGGCATCGTAACCAAACATTAGAGCCCCAGGTTGTTGACGATCGGTGGATTGGCGGAGTAATCGTAGAAGCCTTTGCCGCTCTTCTTGCCGTACATTCCGGCGAGGACCATGCGCTTGAGCAACGGCGGTGGTGCGTACCGTGGCTCCCGGTACTCCTTGAACATGATTTCGGCGATGTGGTGCGTCGTGTCGAGCCCCACGAAATCGAGCAGCGCCAGCGGACCCATGGGATAGCCGCAGCCGAGCTGCATCGCCTTGTCGATATCGGGAACGCTACCCACGCCGCGCTCCACCGCGCGAATCGCGTCGAGCAGGTAGGGGACGAGCAGCAGATTCACAATGAAGCCCGAGTTGTCCTTGGCGGCGACGGGCTCCTTGCCGAGCGATGCCGCGAACGCGAACGCGCGCTTGAAGGTCTGCTCCGACGTCGTCACGGTGCGGACGACCTCGACGAGTGCCATCAGCGGCACGGGATTGAAGAAATGGAGCCCGACGAAGCGGTCCGCTCGTTTGGTCGCCGCGGCCATTTCGGCGATCGTCAGGCTCGACGTGTTCGATGCGAAAATCGCCCCCGCCCCGCACAGGGTGTCCAGCTCCTGGAAGAGCACATTCTTGAGCGCGAGGTCCTCGGTGATCGCCTCGATCACGATATCGACCGGCTTGAGATCGGCGACCGAGGTCGTGAATGTGAGCCGCTGGAGCGTCGCGTCGCGATCGGCGGCGGGGAGCTTGCCTTTCTCGACGAATTTCGCGAGCGATTTCTCGATCCCGGCCCGGCCACGGTCGAGGAACTCTTTCGAGACGTCGCGCACGATCGTGTCGTAGCCGGCGGTGGCGGCGACTTGTGCAATTCCGCTCCCCATCAAGCCACACCCCAGCACCCCGACGCGCTTGATCTCGGCCATACGGTCTTCAGCTCCTCGGCTTCGGCTTGGGATTCTCGAATACTTTGCGGACTTCCTCGGCGATTCGGACGAACGGCAGCGCCGTCTGGCTCGGTGACCCGCGGGTGTCACCGCGCTCCAGCCGGTCCAGGACCTGCTCGAGCCCGAGCTGCATGCGCTCGTTGGCGCCGCGGTGCGTGCGCGCGATCATCGCACCGCCCAAGGTCAGGCCGACACCGGGGACCATCGCCAGGATCTGGGCGAGCGCGAGCGGCGGAGCGATGAGGGCGGTCGCGCCCGTCAGCCCCCAGCCGAACATCGCCATGACCCCGCCACCGGTGATGCGGTTTCGCCGCTGCTGGTTGATATCGGCTTCGAGCCGCACGAGGCAGAATCCCGGCTCGAGCTGTACGACCTGGGACGTGATGTCGCGCGCGCTGGCGAGTGAATAGCGGCGTCTTCCCGAGATCGCGCGCTGAATCGAAGCGAAGGCGCCGGCTTTGGCCTCCCAGGAGGTCCGGTCGGCGTATTGGCGTTTGGGCTGGAGCAGCTCTTCGTCCGTCATCCAGCGGCTGAGCGCGCGCTCGACGGTGGCGCGGTCGCCGGGAACGACGCGATGCGCGACGAGCGAGCGGGGTCCGGTCAGCCACGCCCAGGTACCCGCCGTCGACTCCGGTGCGGTGCGTGTCTGCTCCTCGAGCATGGCCTGTCGGAGATAACCCTCGGGGATCCCGACGTCCTTGCCGAGCGCGAGGACGTCCTGGCTCGTCAGGCCCTCGCCGATCTCCTGCGATCCGGCCTGCAGCTCGGCTGCGCGGCGGACGATCCGCTCGAGGGCCTTCCGGTCGATCAGGTCGCTCACGTCTTGGCTTTCGATTTCCGCGGAGCGACGGGCACAGGCTCACCCGACGTCTGGGCGGGCAACGAGCGCGTGCTCGAGTTGCCGGCGCCGCCGGCGGCTCG
>DAIQBJ010000108.1:0-9329 GCA_036781225.1 Gemmatimonadales bacterium
CGAGACGCGCGCGTGCACCGCGCCCTGCTTGTCGAAGAAGCGCTGTGTACCACGCAGACCGAACACGCCCTCGTGCCAGATGTTCGGGTGGATGTAGAGCCCTTGATCGCCGTCGAAGCGAAAGCAGACGAAACGCTCCGGCGTCACGTCGTCGCCGGGCAGAGCGAGTGGCACGTAGAAGGGCTTTTGATCCAGCGCGAAGAATAGCTGCCCGCCGTCCGGATGATAGTTGGCGTGCCACAGCATCATGCGGCGTGGAGGCCTGTTGTGCTCGGGGCGCGCGAGCTCGGGCAGGACCGCGTAGGCAAGGATGTAGTTGCCTCCGACGGCTTCATTGCGCCCGTACAGAATGTCGCCGCGCCATTCGCTCACGAACACGCCTTCGGTCGTGCCGGCTTGATCTCCCGTGTCCGCGTCGACCGGTCGTGTGCCCTGTGCAGGCCAGCGCACGATCTCGATGCGGCACTCGGCGGGATCCGCGACGAGACCACCATAGCCCTGCAGCGTCTCGGGTGTCGCGTCGACGATCGGCATCGACACGACCTTGAGGCCGGAGGGTAGGTTTGGGTTGAGATAGTCGATCGGCGTGCTCAAGACGATTCTCCGACGCCACCCTCGAGCGCTGCCAGTGAGTCCCGTAGGTTGCGACGCGCCTGTGCCTCGTACTGCTCGCGGAACTGCATCGTACAGAATAGATGAGGCCTGGCAAGAAGCTCTTTGAGTATGCTCGCTCGGGTCGACCGGAACGTCGTGTCCGGAACCCACGCGTACTCACTGCGAACCTGCGCCTCGTACTCCTGGAATCGCGCAGGTGGCGCACCGAGAATGGAGAGGTCTGCATCAACCAGTACCTGGGCGTCGATGCCGACTGGTGCGGCCGCATGGCGTGTGAACATGATTAGATCGTAGATCCTCTGTGCACTTTCAGCGTTGGCGCCAAGCTCGCATGCCGCCTCGCGCGCCCAGTCCGCGCTCTGCTGCTCATTGTCGTGACGCTGAGTGTCGTAGATGGCATCGTGAAACCAGAGGCCGACCTTCACCTCGGCCGGATGTTCTGCAAGAGAGATGATCGCTTGGACCTTCTCGAAGCATTCGGCGAGATGCTGAGTCGTGTGGTAGTGGCGATGCGGCTCGGAGTACCGACTCAGAACGTCTTCATACAGACGCCTCAGCGCCGGAGAATCATCGACTCGTAAGTCACGCCAGGTTTCAATCCATCCGTGGGATCTATCCTTCACGACTGCTACCGCTGGGGCGCTCGACGCGCACGCGCTTCCGCTGCAGATATGCGACGAGCTCAGATTCCGACATGGGTTTGCTCGGATTGTCGGTGGGTGCACTGCCAACGGCGGTGCCTTCGGGCAGCTGTGCGCGCAGGCAGAAGCCCGCAAGGTCCCCCCAGCCGTCCCGTGCTTCGTAGCCTCGCTTGACATACGGACGACCACCGTCGGCCGGGTGATAAGGCGTCTCGAGGTACTCTCGTTCGCCGAGGTGCAGCTCCCGAGCCGTGCCGTCGCTCTCGACGTAGACGTAAGGATAGGGGTCGGCCGAAGACTCTGCAGGCGTGACGACAGGGCGCGAAATGAGGCCATCCCTGCGCGGTGGCGTGACGCGGGAGCGGCGCACGCGCCACACGGGGATGGCAAGCAGAGCTCGAAAGATATTGCGAATCAACGGCCCCGTGGATTCGGTGGAGGAGGGAGCGGCGAATAGTAGAGCGCTATACGCAGCTCGATCAGTGGTGCTCTAGCGTCGGCCCACGTGAGGAAGAGAACGGCCACCACCGATACCAGGACGACGGTCGCACGCATAGTTCAAGGTAGCGTGAAAATGGCGCTAGGGTGCGCGTTGTTCCATCACCGCCTGCACGAACTCGGGCGGCGGGCGGTACCCGTGCTTCTCCACGTAATGGCAAATGAGGACCGGCGCCGCGTAGGCCTTGCCGTCTCGGCCGACGACTCGGATCTCGGCCGAGCTCAACGCGCCCGCCTCCAGCCGGCGGCGGTGCAGCTCCGCCCTGTCGGCGTTGCCCGTCGCCGGCCCGAAATCGCAGAAGGGGCACACGTAAAAGCCACGTGTCTGATTTACCGGCCTGCGGGCGAGATCGCGAAGGCGCTGCACGAAACCATCGGGGACGTCGCCTTGTGCGAAGTCATGAGCCCGATCGAGCCAGCCGACATTGAAGGCGTGCGGCCGCCCCTTGAAGTATTCGTACGCGGTGAGATCCGGAAAGTACATTCAGTCTTACGACGGCTGAGTGGGCGCATGCGTCGCCATACCCAGTCGGGCGAGCTGGGCAAGCTGCGGCGATGGCTGCGCATCATCCGGGCCGCGGACCAGACCTACGACGTTTCGCAGGATCTGCAATGGCGTGAGGATGAGGCCCCACGGAAAGCCCCACCAGCCGAACAACACAGAGAAACCGAGGTGGGCGAGCTGACGCTTTCTCGCACAAGACCGACAAGAGAGGGCCGGTGTGCTGCCCCACCTCGTCAGCAGAATGGCCGACCACACCCAGTAGCTGACGTGGACGTCGACGGGACCCCGCCCACGGCATTTCGGGCAGGGCCCTCGATGGAGAGCCCAGACTTGTTGGCGGACGACATCATCGGGTACTTGCAGCGATGCCGCCGTGACGCGGCCAGCGTTTCGGCAGCGCTCGTTGCAGTAACGAGCTTTAGGATCGCGAAGGCCACCAAAGAGGATGAACGTCCCACAATAGCCGCAGCGTCCCATCGACCCTCGCGCTACGTCGTCAAAGATGCCGAACGCTCGCGGTGAGCCGCGGCTGCCGCTTATCTGTGAGCTATAAGTATGACCTTCCTGGATGCGGGAGCCGCGCGTCAAGCGTTTCTTTTTGCTTCGGCGTCTCCGGCTGCCGCCGACCGAACGAACCGATCTGAAACTCTGAAATCTCGTTGCTGCTCCAATTGAGCGTGAAGCCGAGATCCAGGTAGAACTGTTTCGCGAGTTCATAATCCCGCGCAGGCACGAACGCCTTTAGATCAACGATTGCGCTCGGCTCCATAAGTTTCTCCTTGCCCATCACAGATCCTCATCGAAGACTCTGGCGAACAATGTCGGGCGTTGCGAGGCCATGAGAGCGTCGCGACTCTAGCCGCTCGCACGCGGTCTGTTTAGATGGCGCGATGCCATTTCAGCCCGCATGGCAGCTCCTTTGGTCCGAAAAGGAAGTGCAGCACACGGCGCGGTGCCTTGGCCCGGGCTTTGGATGACGCGTGAAGAACGAGCGGGCGCATTGCGAGAACGTCGCCTCGACGTGCAAGGCAGACGCGCTCGCCGTGCTGGTGGCGGAGAGCAGTCGCCGCCTCTATGGAAAGGCGCCCGTGCCGATGCGACCCCGGTACGATGCGAAGCGGGCCATTGTCCGCGGCGCAGTCATCGAGGTGCACCCGCAAGGCAGTGAGAGTCTGCAGTAAGGCCACCGGCGGTTGGACGTATAGGACGCCTTCCTTTACGCACCAGCCGCTGCACTCGGGATTCGGCACGCGTTCTTGGACCGGAATACTCAGGTCTTGGTGCAGCGCAACGAGCCAGTTTCTGTCCGCCGACTTGTCGAAGAGTGTGCACTGCACAGCCACAGCGCCGCGGGGAAGTAAGGAGTCAAGCGCCGCATGGTTCTTGAGGTATGTGGCGAGCCTTTGGCAGGCGGCGAAGTCGAGGACATTTCGCGAACCCGCTCGTTCGGAGCGTGAGCTGTCGAGAGCAGAGAGCAACTCCACGCACTCACCGTAATCGAGAACACCGGCAATCTCGGCGAATCCCGTCTCGTTTAGCAATTGGCCTGTCGCCAGCGCCATAGGTCTACCGACAGCAGACGACCCAGCTGCCCCAAACTGCCAAGACAACTATCGCAGCTCCGAGTGAGCAGATGTAAACAACACTGGCTGTAATGCCGAACGTCCGGTTCAGCCATGTCTGTGGCACTAGAGCAATGGAAGGGTCGACAAGCCATTTCCACCGACGGCACGCTCCCACGATGAGCGCCACACCGAGGCTGGCGACGAGTGCATTGAACATCAGAGTGGCTACCATGAGTGGTCGTCCGGCAACATCACCACGCTGGTACAGGTTTCGTGACGATGTTCGTCGCTGAACTGACACAGACCAAGCGCATCACGTCCGGCTCGCTGGGTGCGAAGGGACAAACCACGAAGTCGGCGTAGATCTCGCGCTGACGATCAAGGGTCGCCCGGAGAGATTCTGGCAAGCTCTGGTACCCCGCAACGGATTGGCCCTCGCTGACGCCGAGAAGGCGATCGGTGCCGATGGGCCCAAGACGGATAGGGGGAGCGCCATTGTAGTAACGCATTCGCGCGTGGACGGTGAAGCAGGGACCGACGAGTTTCGGGTGCTCATGGCAGGGTTTCTACGGCTGGTCGCCCACCGCAATGCCGGCGGTGAGAAGGAAGGCAAACGGTACGATCGCCGCAAAAGCACTGAGGCAAAACTTCAGCGGCGCGGTTAGCTCGTTGCCGATCACGGCGACTGCCAGTGGTACTTGTGAATAAGGCGACCGTTGGCGTCAAAGACGTACTCCCATGCCTCTGGCGTCAAGAACGAGTAGTACCACAAGATCTGCGTACAGCCCGGAGCTGATAAAGATGTCCGCTCATAACCGTAACTCGTTGAGCAATCGGTCGAGGCTGTTGGCCGACCTTGAGCAGCCAATACATCCACCTTCGACGCACCTATCTGTATGCGAGCATCACCGGTGTGAAGACGCTCGATCTGATAGACGAAGAAAGCGAGGAATGAGATAGCGAGGCTGGCGACTACGCAGCCGACGCGCCGCATGCGCCTACCGCAAAACAAGAGAATGACACCGAATAGAAGCGCCGCAACGAGGCCCAGCGTCCCGGATGCATTCATGTCGAGCTAACGACCCGGCGCTGAGCGGCCGGCGCGGACCGCCGTTGCGGCGTCGGGCCGCTCCAACGGCGGGTTAGCTGGTGACAAACCGTCGTCGTAATGCTCGCCACAGGCCGGCGAGGTGCAATACCGCAAACGTAGCCACAGCACCATACGACCAGAACAGGTATTCATGTCCTGCTTCGGCGACGATTGCCGGCCCGACCTGTGAATCTGTAAGTTCAAAGTGGAGAACAGCGAAGTATGCGGCCGGTGGAACTGCAAGCAGGGCTCCGGCCCACCATCGGAAGCGCCAGCCGACAAGACCGATGGCGCCGCCGACTAGAGCCCACGTCCAAGTCACAGCGAGTGCCGGCTCCTTATCCACGATCTCCGCAGCAGCGACGCCAGGAATCGCTTCGAGGCTGATAAGCACTGCAACAACCATAATCGCTGAGCGCGCTCGCATGGCCACCTAACGGCCACGCTCACCGGCCGGGTGCGAGCAACGCGGGCGTCCGGTCCGGTGGAGCGTGGAGTTAGGCATCCGCCGTCACGACATGAACACCGGCCGGTACCCTCAGGTGCTCACCGTCTACATAGGGGCGGAGCGCTTCGGTGATGTCTTGGATCAGGGCAGCACGCCGGTCGGGAGTCAATCGAGCGATCGTCTCTGCCATCGGTAGCGCCGCGAAGTGGCCGGGGACGAACTTCTCTGGCAGTGGGAGCGTAGTCCTCTCGATCGTCGGACGCACACGCACGTTCCGAAAGCCGGCCGACGTCACGAGATCGTGCACCTCGACCGCGTCGTGAAGCGCATGCGGCGCTCGCACCATGGAGCCGGCCTCGGGACTCACGTGTCGCGCCAGCGCCGACGCGAGGGCCGCCGCGTAGGGTGTGTCCCCGATGGCGCTCCACACCGTGAAGGCCAACCGACCGCCGGGGCGGAGAACTCGACGTATCTCCCGCAGTGCCTGGACACGATCGGGAAAGAACTGGAGTCCCTGCTGACAGAGGATCACATCGAAGGCACCGTCCTCGAACGGTAACGCCGCGGCGTCGCCGACTCGCCACTCGATAGTAGTTGACACATCTCGATCTGATGCCGTGCGGGCGGTCTCGATCATGCTTGCGTTCAGATCGATACCGACCACTCGCCCCTTCGCGGCGAGACGCTGGGCGGCAAGGCGCGCGACAAACCCCGTTCCGCAGGCGACATCGAGTACGTGCTCGTCCGGTTGGAGCGCCGCCACGTTGACGAGACGACGCACCCACGGCTCCATGACGAATTTCACGTACCGTTCGTAGAACTCCGCCGCGTCGCCCCTCAGTTGCCATTGCTCTTCGTCGTTCATGATTGTCCGGTCCGCCAGCTGTTAGGCGGTATCGTTACCCACACGGCCTCGCTCCATCGCAACGCGAAGCTGCAGTCCCACATCTGACTCCGGTCTCCAAGTACCGTCTTCACGAATAGCGACTATGTCTGGCCATTCAGACGGGTTCGGTACTCGCCACCACACGAGAAAGTACGCTCCTTGATGAATCGGTGCGTCGACCAGCGTGTTGCCAAATTCAACCCGCACGGAATCGACACTCGCCGGCGCGTCGCCCCAGAACGAAAGCGTGCCCAGATCGGGATCGTGGCTCGTTTGCGCCCAGCCCGACGCGTCGGACGACCCACTCTCGAACCACTTCCCATCTTTCCGATAACAGTTCGCACCGTACAAGTGCGGCTGTCCTGGCGAGCCGGTGTCGAGCAGAACGTAGGCATCGTCCTCGAACGATTGAGAGGCAATAACCCGGCAATGCGCTGCGGGAAATCCCACCATCGCAGCCTGCTCTGGTGAATCGTGCCCCTGTTCGATCACGAGTAAGCCGCCTAACGCTGCCGTTAACCCGCCTCCGAGGAGCGAAGCGACGAGGGGACCGCAAGCGGTACGCTTGCGGCGGTCGGGTTGAACGGCGGGTTAGACGACATTTTCCAGCCCGAGCAGCTGTTCAGGGGCCTCGAGTAACAGGCTAGGATGAACCGCCTCCAGCTCAGCCCTGGTCCCGTGTCCCCAGAGCACGGCGACCGAGCGCAAACCGTTCGCATGCGCCGCCAGGATATCAACTGCGCGATCCCCAATCATCGTTGAACGAGGGTTGATCACACCATCCGAGAGCAGCCCGCGCAGCTGCCGCTCTTTCTTTGTTCCAATATCGCCGCCATTGACGAACTGAAAGTACTCGCGGATTCCAAAGAGGGCCAGGATCTTCTCCGCAATATCCATCCGCTTCAACGTGCACAAGCCCAGGGGTGCCCCGCGCCCAACCAATCGCTCCAGGGCGTCGACAACGCCCGGGTAAATGACGTTCTCCGAGTATCCGACCTCGGCGTAGCGCTCCCGATACTTTTCGACCAAAGCCGAGATGTGCTCGGACGACGAAGAAGCAGTGATCTGCGCAAAGGTCTCGTCGACCGGGGGACCGATGTAGTGGGAGACGCTCTTCTCAGGAAGCGCGGGGTACCCGAACGATGACAAGGCATAGTTGATAGAGCGGGTAATGCCGATCGCTGGGTCGCTGATCGTTCCATCAAGGTCGAAGATGAGGTGGGGACACATGCGGTTAACGCCCCGGCGTTGAGCGGCCGGCGTCGAGCCGGGCCGCTCCAGCCTGCTGTTAGCCGGAGGTCAACCACCGCGGCTTAGAACCACGGTTCAAGATCGAGAATCGTTGCATCCATCGATTTGGCAGCACGCGTCGGGTCAAAATATTCTCGGAGGTATGCGATCTTATCGCCAGCGGCACGCAGGAACACGACGTACTCTTGACGGTAGATGCGGCCGGTGGGCTTGATCAAAGCTTCGGCTTTGACTTGTGCCACGGCGGCTTGCGGGTCTGTAAACTCGTAGACCTTTGGATCGATGAAGCGAAAGTTTTCGACCGCCCCCAGGAACCATCTAACGTGATGAAGCACCTCGTCGCGGCCCGAGAGTTTTGCCGGATGGCCGATGGCGGGCGCGTAAGCTAGTTCCCACAAAATGTTGTCGGCGATTAGCCTTTGCCACTGCTGGTGATCGTCGACCAGTGTCTGAATGTGTCGTTGCAAGAGCTCAGCTGCGATACTCATCCGAATCCTCCTCCAGCCTCGCCGCTCAGAAGCCTGATCACTCGCTCCCACACCTCACGTTCCGGATCGCCCCTCACAAGTGGCTCGAACCCCAACTGCAAATACAACGGGATCGCCGCCAACCGATCGGTCTGCGTACGAAGACGAGCTTCTCGACATCCTGCTTGCCCCGCCATCGCGAGCACACCGATAACCAACGCCCGCGCCAAGCCCTCCCGACGCCGATCCAGATCCGTCGCAACCCAACGCACCCAACCACACTCCGGAACGTCAGGACGTACCTGCAACGAAGCCGTCGCCACCAGCCGCCCCTCTGCCGCGACCACCAACGTCGCCCTGACCGTCTCGTCACAGAACAGCTCACGCTCAGTCCCCGCCGCATCCCAACTCTCAGCCTCAAACGCGCGGCCCAAGAGCGCCGCCAAAGCTCCAGCCTCCTCCACTTGAGCGCGCCGGACTACCAGCGGCGCAGCCAGAATCGGCATTGCCGGAACACCAAAGAGCGTCGGCCGCCGCATCGTGATGTCGACCGGCACCGCAAGCGCATCGGATTTCTCACTCATCGGGCTGCCTAACGACTCGTCGCTGAGCGGCCGGCGCAGGCTCGCTCATAGTGTCGCTGCCGGTTCGCGCCGGCCCGCTCAAGTGCCTTGTTAGGCCGCCCCATTGAACCTCGGAGAGGAGAAGCGCAACGTTTTCGGATCGTAGAGAGCGCCCCAGAAGCCGTCGCCGCCATCGCAAATGTTGATGAACGCCGTCCGCCAGTTAGAGGGGGAAATACCGCTCAACTCCTCGCGTTCGATGAGCCAGCGGGGGAAGACATTAACGTAGATCAGCCGCTGGTCGCTGATCACGACGCCGAGATATTGCCTGTAGTAATAGTTGAGCGGTCCCTTCGGCCGCCCATTGGCCCGAACAAACTTCGGTAGCAACGTCTCGGCTTGAAGGATCTGCTCAGCCGTCGGCAGCCAGCCCTCGCTGACTTTGCCGGGGCCGTCTCGAGAGCAAAGCCGGCCGAGGTGTATCGTCTCGGTTGGAGTCAGCACGGTGAACGGCGGCTCACCCGCGTATAACCAAGGCGGCGTCCATAGAGTCAGCAACAGGGCGATCGTCGTGAGCCTGCGAGCCATTGAAGTTGTCGGCCTAACGCTCGGCATCAGCGGCGCGCGAAGGTCGTCCGCTGTATGCCGTTGTTAGGCCGCAATCGTGACGTTGACCTACCAGACCGTCTGGGGCAACGCTTCGACGGATGGCTACTTTCTCGGCTCATATCGCATCGCCACCGCTCCCGAGCCGAACTCCAGCCGGCTCACGAGCTTCAAGTCGACACGCTTCGATAGCC
>DAIQBJ010000109.1:0-9317 GCA_036781225.1 Gemmatimonadales bacterium
GTGAGCCACCCGGCCACGCGTCGATCGCGATGACCCCCTGTGGATCGCTCTCCACGAGGAAGAGATCGTAAAGCGCTTCGCCGCACACGAGGATCATGGGCAAACCATACGGACATCGCGCGTTCACTGCAATGACGCCACCTGCCTTCGAGTTTTTTCGTCCCCTCCCGATGGTCGTTGACTCAACCGCGCCGCAAGTGATTGCTTCGCTGGCAAAAGCGTGCGGCGGTGTGGGAACACTGGCTTGAACCGTGTTACGTCACGCTCACATGGCAGAGCCGACGACCCGAATCCTGTGTCGCACCAGCGCGCGAATCCCGTTGGGGCCACCAACTGAAGTATCAGCTGTTTACATTGGTTCTAGGCACCTTCGCAATCTTCCGCCCATCGCATCCGGCACAATGCTCTGATGCTGGCGCTTGCTTCGCACTGGGACTCGAACGCGCATTTGAGTCCCGTGCGAAGGTGCATTGCCGGTCGCTCGCCTCTACGCGCCTGGCCAAAAACGTCTCGAAAACGGCATTGAAGAACCAGGGCTTTTCGCGGTATTTCAGGCGCCGGCACGGGTAGGTCAAAAAGAAATGTTTATGAACTGTGTGGGATTCGAACCCACATTTGTGTCCCGGTCATACCAGGCGGGTCGGCCACCAAACCGCACTAGGGCGCGACGTAAATCTTCGGAATGGTTCACGTGGCCGCCCTTTCCATGGCCACGGTACCGTGTAACTAAGGCGCTCGAAGTTGCGCACACACGAGGACGCGTGTAAGACTACCCGGGTGCTCGTGACTTCCTGGCGTCTAGGCCGACTGGCAAGTGCTTACAGCACTGCGGCGATTTATCTCATCCTCGCCGTTGCCGGTCTTGGATTGCTGCTCACGGCTGGGCAGCCACTTCATGTCCACGAATCCGACACGCCGGCTCTTTACAATGCCGAATGTCCGTTCGAACTCGCTGCGCATAATGGCGAACTTAATCTGCCATCCCCACTACCATCAGTCTGGGTCGGTCTTGTTGAACCGTTTACCCCATTCGTCCAGTTCGTAGCGGTCGTCGCTCCGCACTCGTTCCACCCCGCCTACCGCGCTCCGCCGCTCGCCTGATCCAACGACTTCGTAGTTAGACCGGGGGTTCGCGCACACACTTCTGTGCGCGGCGCCGCCACTTCCCTTTCTCGTTGGATCGGAGGGCTGAGCGCTCATGATCTGGAAGAGACTCGATCAGAAGTCACGCTGCTTCGGGAGTAGGTGTCTTCGCGCAGTCGTCGTCATCGCGTGCTTCGCGGTGTTGATCTGTACCGTCGAGGCCGCGGCGGCCGTTCCACCTCCCGGCAGCGTCGCCGGAACCGTCAAAGACGCCCTCCAGCGGCCTCTCGGCGGCGCCGCCGTTCGTCTCGAGAGCCCCGACGGTCGGACGATCGCACGAACAACCGCCGACGATCAGGGAAATTTCTCATTCACGGGTGTCGCACCGGGCACGTATGCGGTCGTCGCCGAGCAGAAGGGCTTCGACGCTGGTACGTCGATCGTGACGGTTTCGGAAACCGAAGGCGCCACTGCGGAACTCGCCCTTGCGTCCCAGAAGCCGCTCGACGTGAAGGTCGCCGCCGAGAAGCTGGAGGAAGCGCGGATCAACATTCAGCCGCGCATCGGTGCCTCGACCTACGAGATCACCAGTCAGGCGATCGAGACGCAGCCGGGCGGCGCCAACAATTCGCTGAGCCAGATCCTGTTGCAGGCTCCCGGCGTCACGCAGGACTCGACGAGTCAGGGCGGCATCCATGTCCGCAACGAGCACGCCAATCTTCAGTACCGTATCAACGGTGTGATCCTACCCGAGGGTGTGAGCCTCTTCACGCAGAACGGCGGGCTCAGTCCACGCTTCGCCCGTTCGATTGACCTGATCACCGGTGCGCTGCCTGCCGAGTACGGGCTTCGCACGGCTGGCATCATCGACGTCCAGACCAAGAGCGGGGCGTTCGCGCCGGGCGGCTACGTCGGAATGTACGGAGGCAGCTTCTCGTGGCTGCAGCCGAGCTTCGAGTACAGCGGCTCCGCCGGGCGGTTCAACTACTTCGTGACTGGCGACTATCTCCAGAACAGCATCGGCATCTCACCCGCGACCCCGAACGGCCCGATCCACGATGACACCCGGCAGGGTCACGGCTTCGGCTACTTCGAATACCTGCTCGACGCCAATAGCAAGGTCAGCGCGATCCTGGGAAACTTCGTCGGGCACTTCGAAATCCCGAATAGCCGGACCGCGACGCCGGTGTTCACTGCCAACGGCATCTCCGACTTCGATCCCACGCGTATCAATGAGCGTCAGCTCGAGCAGAACTACTTCGCCGTGCTCGCCTATCTGCACTCCATACAGGACATCACGTATCAGGTATCAGCATTCTCGAAGTTCAGCCGGATCACGTTCAGCCCGGATCGCAACCCGGACATCATCTTCAACGGTATCGCGCAACACTTCGATCGCAGCGACGTTGCCACCGGCCTCCAGGGCGACGCCAGCTGGAAGGTCGCGCCGACTCACACGCTGCGCGGCGGCGTGTTTTTCTCGGCCGAGCGGAGCAGCGTGCAGACAAAGTCCTATGTGGTGCCGGTCGATGATACGGGCGCCCAGACCGACGACGTCCCGCTCAGGATCTTCGACAGCAGCGGAAAGACCGGCTACACGTACAGCGTGTACGTGCAGGATGCCTGGCAAATCGTCCCGAGCGTGACCATCAACCTCGGATTGCGGTTCGACGACATCGAGGCGTTCACCAGCGATCGGCAGCTGAGTCCCCGCTTGAGCGTCGTCTGGACTCCGACGTCGGCCACAACGGTCCACGCCGGGTACGCTCGCTACTTCACGCCCCCACCGCTGATCTTCACCTCGACCAGATCAGTCAGCAAATTCGACAACACGAGCGCCGCTGTCGACCACGAGGTGAACGACGTCATCAAGCCGGAGAGCGCTCACTACTTCGACGTCGGCGCCTCGCAGGTGATCCTTCCGGGGTGGAAAGTGGGCCTCGACGTCTACTACAAGATCGCCGACAACCTGCTGGACGACGGGCAGTTCGGCGCCCCGGTCTTCATCACGCCCTTCAACTATCAGCGGGGATACAACTACGGGGTCGAGCTGACGACCACGTATACGCTCGGAAATTTCTCGGCGTACGGCAACCTGGCCGCCGCCCAGCAGTGGGCGAAGAAGATCACCTCCGCGCAGGCACTGTTCTCGGCCGACGACCTCGCGTTCATCCGTCAACACTTCATCAACACCGATCACTATCAGCTGATCACCGCCTCCGCGGGGGTGTCCTACCTGTTCTTCAACACGACGCGCTTGAGCGTCGACATGATCGCCGGAAGCGGTCTGCGCCGCACCGTGGTCCATCCCAATGACGCGTCCGAGCCGCCCTACCAACAGGTCAATCTGGGTATCACGCACCGCTTCGACTTGCCGGCGATCGGCAAGATGCAGGCACGGTTCGACGTGATCAACCTGCTCGACAACAACTACGAGCTTCGAAACGGGACTGGCGTTGGTGTCTTCGCGAAGCAGTTCGGACCGCCTCGAGGATTTTTCGGCGGCCTCAGGAAGGAGTTTTGATGCCCGATCTGCACGGCTTCGTCGCGACGCTGCGCATCGGCGGCGCCGTCATGTATCCGCTGCTGGCGCTGGCGCTCGTGACGGTCGTCGTGATCCTCGAAAAGGGCTTTGTCTTCTGGGTCCGCACGCGGGTTCCCGCGTCGTTGATGAGGACGCTCGAAGCGTATGGGATGGCCTCGGAGGAGTTCGACCGCGAAGTCGTGTCCCTTGGTGCCGGACACTACTTCGGACAGTTTCTGCGGGTCATCGTCGAAAATCGCAAGCGACCCTC
Organism: Gemmatimonadales bacterium; assembly: GCA_036781225.1. Taxonomy (GTDB): domain Bacteria; phylum Gemmatimonadota; class Gemmatimonadetes; order Gemmatimonadales; family GWC2-71-9; genus 20CM-2-65-7. Next base: position 3,879 of record DAIQBJ010000109.1, read on the forward strand.
GTGGTGGGTCGAGTCGCGAGCGACCGAAGAGGCGGCCGCGGTCGATAAATCGCTCGGGCGCTGGCTATGGGTGCTGGAAACCATCGTGACCGCCGCGCCCCTGCTCGGTCTTCTCGGCACGATCAGCGGGATGATCCGCGCGTTCAAGCTCTTCGGGGCAGAGGGACTCGTCGATCCTCGCGGCGTGACTGGCGGTGTTGCCGAGGCTCTCATCGCCACCGCGGTGGGCCTGTTCATCGCGCTCATCGCCCTTTTTGCCTTCAACTACTTCTCGCACCGGCAGGCGCAGGTCATGGACGAGCTCGAGCTCGTCGGTACGCGACTCGTCGATCACATCCGCCTCGAAGAACACGAGCGCACGTCATGAAGCTGCGGCGGCTTCGCCAGCGGCGCCGGGGACGGATCGAGATCATCCCGATGATCGACGTCATGTTCTTTTTGCTGGCGACGTTCATGCTCGCCTCGCTCTTCCTGCAGAACCTCCACTCGCTCCCCGTGAACCTGCCCAAAGGCCACTCGGCGCCGCTGGACAGCAAGCGTGCCGTGACGCTGACGATCGCGGCCGATGGCCGCATCCTTCTGAACGAGACCGCCGTGACGCTCGACACGCTCACGGGTGCCCTGCGCTCGATGCTCGGCGGGCCGGGAACAAACGTGATCGTGGCCGTGGACAGCGCCGCGCCGAGCGGCATCGTGGTGCAGTCGATGCTGAGAGCCCGAGAGGCGGGAGCCGAGCGGTTCCTGTTTGCGGTTGTCCCCAAGTAACGCGATGCAGGCCTTTTATCTTGATGATGACCCCTGGCGGCGGCTTCCGTGGCTGACGGGGCCAGCGATCGTACTGACGACGCTCGCGCTCATGGGTTTCGTGCGACTGCTCGAGCAAGCTCCTGCCACACCAGACGTCTCGCGTTCGGTCGAAGTCCAGGTCGTCGAGTTTCCCGCCGCCGTCAGTGCCCCACAGAGTGCACCGTCTCCGCCGGCACCCGCAATGCCTCAGAAGCCGGCGCGCATGCGCCCGCCTGAGCTGGTGCGTCCGCGCCCGGAACCGAAGCCGGTCCCGACGCCGGCAGCGGCCGAACCGGAACCCGTCGCAAAGCCTTCTCTCGAATCCGCGGCGCCGGAGCCGCCGCAACCCGCCGCGCCGACGGCGGCCGTCGAGTCGTCGACAGCGCCGAGCGCTGCGCAGTCGCCATCCGGCGCAGCGCAAAGCGTCAATGCATCGTCATCGGCTCAAACATCGCCATCGGATCGGCCAATGACGGCGGCGATCCCGCCACAAGGCAGTTCGGGTGGTACGGGGCTTGGCGGTGGCAGGATGAGCGCGCGAGCCATGTTCCAACCACTGCCTCAAATTCCCGAAGAGCTCCGACGCGGGAACCTCGACCTCGTCGCCGTCGCTCGCTTCCGCGTCGCGGCGAACGGGACGGCGACGGTCGAACTCGTTCAACCAACGCCGCACGCCGAGTTGAATCGTTCGCTACTGGAGGCGCTCAAGCGGTGGCGTTTCTTTCCCGCGATGCAGGAGGGGAAGGCCGTGGCGTCGACGATCGATATCCGAATCCCCGTCTCGGTCAAATAGCTCAGCCACATGTTTCGTTGGTTCAGGCCGGCCTATCGCGACACGCCGCGAGTACGCCGGCGTGTCTGACACGAGCATCATGCGGTCAGAGGTCGTGCGCGCGACCGCAGTGGCAGTGATTTTGGTTGCCGCCATCCTATCCGTATCCCCAACGGTCGCTCACGATGGCTATTCGGAAGAGGATTCGACGTTTGGCCTCGTCTACATCGGCCTGTTTTTTATCGCGGCCGTCGTCGCCGTCGTGGTCATCTACCGGATTCAACTCGCCGCGCGCAACCGACACACCGGCCTCCCACGACCGATAAAACGACGGCGGGTTCGTGGTCCGATGAAGAATGGGCGGCTCAACTAACGGCCGTGGCCGCGTCGGACGAGAAGGCCTTTCAGCTTTTCACTCCCAGGGCAGCTTCACGGCCGGCGATGAGAGGGTGAACTTTGCGCCCGCGTCCCGTTTTCCGTGAATCAACTCACGAGCGCGGGGCGGCCGCGAGGACAGGCGGCATGCCCACAAATCCTACACCCGGCATCACGACAGTTCTTATCGCTCTCGGGCTCCTCAGTTGCACAGGCTGTGCGCCCAGATTCGATAAGGGCGATAGGCTTCAGGACGAATTCGACCGCGATGATGCTCAGTGCCTGCGCGATAACACCAGGATGACCGCCGCCCGTTACGGCCCCAGCCGCCGCACCGACTGGGATGCGTACGAGCTCTGCATGTCGGCTAAGGGCTATAGGCGCCGATGACCGCACCATCGGCAGCATCAGTCTTGTAGGTGTCAGAATCGTACGGGTATAGGGTTTCAAACGCGCACTTGAGTATCCCCGAGAGTATGTCCCGACAGTAGATACTGTCAGATACTCTCGGGGACGAGAACGCGCATTTCAGTATCCAGGTAGTATCCGAGAGTATGCCCCGACAGTAGATACTGTCAGATACTCTTCGGGGCCGAGAACGCGCATTTCAGTATCCAGGAAGTACCCCAAGAGTATGGTCCGACAGTAGATACTGTCGGATACTCTCGGGGACGAGAACGCGCATTTCAGTACTCGAGACGAGCGCCCGCTGAGCGGTGCTCCGCGGCGTAATGGGCGTGCTCATCCCTGATCCCGACGGGGTGGGCTTGCCGGGTTCGAGAGTTAGATTCCTGCTACCGATGCTTCGCGGCGCCTCGATCTAGGTCGCGCGTCAAACTGAGATACGACCCCCGTCGATGCGCGCCGGTGAGTATCTGGCGCCATACACGGCAGTCAGCAGCTCCCGAAGAGCTATGCGTGCGCGGTGCAGCCTCGTCTTAATGAAGGCTGATCCGAGGCCGAGGATCTCGGCTACCTCTTCACTCGACAGCGCCTCGACGTCGCGGAGCAACAAGATGATTCGATCCTCAACAGGGAGACGACCGAAGGCGCCGCAAACAATCGCTCGTCCCTCCTCCGACAGCAAGGTTTCGTCTGGTATCGGGGACCAGTCCGCCAACAGGAGGTCGCGGTCTCCCTGACGGCTGCCGTGCGCATCGTATTTCGGTAAGAAGGTCTCGAGAGCGACTGCCTCAAGACTCGCGCTGCGCTCTCTTTCGATCGTTGCCAGTATGGTGCGGTAGAGCCATATCTCCGAGTCGACCCCAGGGGGCTCGGCTGCCGCCCGGCGTATGAGCTGGAGGCAAGCCTCTTGGACAATGTCCTCTATCCCTTCTGGCCCGATCATCGCGTACACCAACCGATAGACGATCGGCGCGACACGCTCCACGAAGTCCACGATGGCCGCGGCATCACCTGTGGAAGCGCGGTGGAGCACGAGGACGTCGACGGGACGCAAGGCCCTGCCGCGTCGTCGCTTAGCCTTGCGTCGGCTTTATCGGCTGTAGACTGCCACCGACGATCTTTTCGCAGGATCCCTTTGGCAAGTAGACCCAGGCGTCGGCCTGCGCATTTCGCTTGGATGTTCCCGCGCACGAGGAGGCTGCCGTCTCACAGTCATTCTTTCCGGCCTTGGCGATGCCATAGCACTTCTCGTGAGCGAACTTCGGCACTGGCGCCGGCCCGCCCTGCGCGCTTGATTGCACGGCCACCGACAGGGCTACCGCGACTGCTGAGCCCAGGATGATGTCCGCCTTGGTCATGGTCGTTCCTCCTGGCTTGAGACCGATTGAAGTGATCGTGGGATGAACCCCAAGAGAGCCGTGCTTGTTCCCGAGTTAACGTATCGCTCGGGGGGCGGAATAGATCGCCTCGATCCGGGGTTTTAATGCGTCGAAGGGGGCTGTGAGCTGATTCGTTGGATTCGCGGGACCGGGACACCGGACCGCTTTGATGACACCGTCATGGTTTACCTGGATGTCCTCTACCAGGCGGCGCTGCGGCTGACCCATAGTCGCGCGGACGCGGAGGACATCGTGCAGGAGACGTGTGTCCGCGCCTGGCGGAGCTTCCACAGGTTCAATCCGGGAACGAACGCGCGGGCATGGCTCTACACCATTCTTCGAAACGTGTTCCTGAACCACCTCCGCCACCAAGGCCGACAACGGCTGACGGACGTGGAGTCGACATGGGCTCTTGAAGACGAGCACGAAACCACGCACGCGCGGCCTGCGGATCCCGAAGAGCACTTCTTTCAGACCGTGCTGCACGGCGACGTCGATCGCGCCTTGAAGACGCTACCGCTGACCTTGCGCGAAGCCGTCGTCCTCGCGGACCTCCAGGGGTTGAGCTACAAAGAAATCGCCGACGTTGTAGGCTGTCCGATCGGGACGGTGATGTCGCGACTGTCCAGGGGGCGAGCGCTGCTCCGAGCCGCTCTCTCCGAAGCGGCGCGCGCCCACGGCTACGCGCCCGAGGCGCCATGAACTGTCAAGACTTTCTCGCCCGGCTGCATCCATACGTTGACGGTGAGCTCGCTGTCGAAGAGATGGCCGCGACCGGTCAGCATGCTGCTGAATGCCGAAACTGTGACGGGCGGCTGCGAGACGAGCAGGCGTTCCGCGAACTGCTTCGCCGGCAACCGCAAGAAGCGGCCAGCACGGAGTTTCGCGCCCGGATCGCGGCTCGATTGCGCAATGAGCGGCGCCGCCGGCTCATGCGGCCCTGGCTGATCGCCCCGGCGACCGCCGGCGCGCTCGCCGCGATCGTCGTCCTGTTAGTCCGTTTCGGGATGTCTCCGACGACATCGCTCGTCGATGAGCTCGTCGACAAACATAACGTCTACGCCCAAATCGACCAGCCTGCCGAGCTCGCGACCGCCGATCGTCCGACGATCGAGCGATGGTTCGTCGAACACGCCGACTTGCGCGTGGCCGTCCCCGATTTCTCAACGGCGGGGATTCGTCTCGTCGGCGCCCGGCTGACGGAGACGCGCGACCGCAAGGCCGTCTATCTGCTCTACGAGAAGGGGAGCACCTTGCTGTCTGTCTTCATGGTCCCGCGGTCGCCGCGTGAGGGGCGGCTCGAGGGGCGGACAGTCACGTATCGAGGCCACGATTACCTGACGCTCGAGTCGAAGGGGTACCACACCGTCGTATGGCGCGATGATCATGCGACCTTCGGGCTCGTATCGATGCTAGACAACGACGCGATTCTCGAATGTGCGGACCGACTGCGTGGCGAGCGCGCGGCCCAGAATCGACTCTGACTCGGTACCATTCGGAGGGTTTTCGAACGCGCATTCGAAATACCCAGGCCTGGGGATACATAGGCGACATCGAGAACTAATTTAGGTCTCCGCCTGCTACCTCAGCCGCGGCCAAAACGGTCGGCACGAAAACGCGAGACCAACGACCGACGGGAGTGACGGGCGATCGAGCTGTGGCCGCGCCTGTCCTTAGCCAGAACTGGGTCCGGCTCGCTTCGATGGACGTCCCTGCGCGTCC
>DAIQBJ010000110.1:0-9271 GCA_036781225.1 Gemmatimonadales bacterium
ACCGGGAGCCAATAGCCGAAGCGCATCAGCGGGCCTCCTGTTCGAGATAGTACGCAAGCCGCGCGAACGGATCGAAGCCCACGACCCGCGGCGCATCGGCCACGAAGTTCGAAAGCGCGTTGACGTCGTAGTAGTAGAGCCGGCCGTCGCGCGCATCGATGGCGTACTCGATGCCGCCGACTTCGATGCCGCAGGCGCTTGCGATCTGCTCGACCTGCCGGGCCACCTGCGGCGGCGGCTCGTAGCCTTCAACCCGCAGCCCATTGCGCGGCGCATCGACCGGGCAGGCGCTGCGCACCAGCTCGGCGCCGGCGGTCGTCTGGCAGACGTCGGCCGGACACAGGTTGAATGTTTCTCCGGACGAGTACACCCTGATCGCGTACAGGAACTTGCCGCCCAGGACCTCGACCCGCGTGATGCGACCTTCTTCGGACGGGATGAACTCCTGAACCAGCGCCGTCTGATCGGGGCCCAGCTCCAACCCGTCGTTGGCCGCCGCGATGGCCAGGTCTGCCGGCGTATCGAAGCGTCGTACGCCCGCGCCGCTGCCGCCGACGTTGGGCTTCACGACGACCGGGAACCGCAGCTCACTCGCAGCGGCCGGCGCATCAGCCGCGTTGCTGATGATGCGCGTAGGCGGATAGGGAAGCCCCAGCGCGCGCAGCACCGACAGCTGCAGCGCCTTCGAAGTCTCGGCATGGAAAGCTCGGGTGCCGTTGATCACTCGCACGCCGTGGCGTTCCAGATGAGCCAGGAAGTGATGCGTGTAAAACACCGCGTGCCCGTGGCCACGCTGCCACGCAGACGGGCTCATGCGGTTGAAGACGAGGTCAAATGGCGGCCGATCGCCCGGATCGTAACGGTGATTTTCCGCGTGCAAGAGCGTGTAGCGCGTACCACGCCGGTCCAGCTCGGCAAAGAGCGGCGTGAACCAGTGCGGGTGCTCGTAGTAGATCCCAATCATGTGGTGACCTCCGACGCGAGCGCGGCCGCTTCGTTCGCCGCGCGTTCGATCCGCTCCACGAGCGCGGGCTCGGGCACGCCGTTACGGAATTGCGCGTCGGTGCCGTACACACTATTCGCCACCACCAGCGCGCCCACACTCGCGAGCAGCGGCCTGAGCCCGTGATCCACCGCGAGCAGGTGAGCCGGCCCGCCGCCGGTGGCAATCGGAATCGCGACCTTGCCCGCGAGGGCATCCTGCGGCAGCAGGTCGAAGAAGACCTTGAGCAGGCCGCTGTACGTCGCGCGATAGATTGGCGTGCTCACAACGATGACTCCGGCCTCGCTGACGGCGCGGAGCGCGGAGGTAACCTCGCGGTCTTCGCGCCGGCCCAACAAACCGTCTGCTGGGAGCCGAGCCAGGTCGATGAGTCGAGTTGGTTCCGATCCCTGCCGCTCGAGGGCCGCCAGCGCCAGCTCGAGCAGCGTGCGCGAGCGTGACACGGGTGCGGGACTGCCGGACAGACCTACAGCTGAAGCACTCACCGTTTCCTCCTGAAAAAGAGATCGGCCGCGACTCTGATCGAGGAGTCGCGGCCGATTCGTGCTGCGTCTGGGGCGGGAGCCCGTCTACTTCCTACCCCGCATTCTGACGCGCCGAGATCGTCCGCCGCCTCCCCCCGGACAACACATCGGGCAGGGACAGGGACAGCGCATCGCCATGCAGGTGGGCTTCATTACCCGAAAAATTAGCGGAGATTTCGCGCGGCGTCTACCACGCGATCGACAGTCAGGCCTAGCTCCTGATAGACACGCTGGTAGGGCGCCGACGCCCCGAACCGTTCCAATCCGATAACCACGCCGTTATCGCCCACCCACCGGTACCAGGATTGGGGCGAGGCAGCCTCGACCGCGATGCGCGGCACATCGGGCGGAAGCACGCTATCGCGGTAGCCCTGCGACTGCCGATCGAAGAACTCGAGGCACGGCATTGAGACGGCCACGGGCCGCCGGCGATCAGCCTTCAGCTTGTCGTAGGCGCCGAGCACCAAATTGACCTCCGAGCCGCTCGCCATGAGCACGACATCAGGATTATCAGCCCCCGCCAGCACGTAGCCACCCTTGTGGAGCCCTGTCGCCGCGGAGTACTTGGCCCGGTCGACAACGGCGACCTTCTGCCGCGTCAGCACCAGCGCAACCGGCCCATTCTTGTGGAGAATGGCGGCGCGCCACGCCTCGACGACCTCAGTCGGATCCGAGGGTCGGATCACCGTCATGTTCGGGATGGCCCGCAGCGCGGCGAGCTGCTCGATCGGCTGATGCGTGGGGCCGTCTTCGCCCAGGCCGATCGAGTCATGGGTGAACACGTAGATCGGCTTGAGATGCGTCAGCGCGGCCAGCCGAATCGACGGACGCATGTAATCGGAAAAGATCAGGAACGTCCCGCCGAGCGGAATAAAGCCGCGATGCAGCGCGATGCCGTTCAGCGCCGCGCCCATCGCGTGCTCGCGGATCCCGAAGTGAAAATTGCGGCCCGCATACACACCCGCCGCGAACACACCGCCGCGCTTGATCTCGGTGTTGTTCGATCCCGTAAGATCGGCCGAGCCGCCGATGAGCTCCGGCAGCTGGGCCGCAATCGCGTTCAGCACTTTGCCTGAGGCGGCCCTGGTCGCTTGCGCATCGCTCGGGCCGAAAACCGGCAGCGCCGCATCCCACCCCTCCGGCAACTTGCCGGCCACACGCCGATCCAGCTCGCCGGCAAGGTCTTTGTGCGCGGTGCGGTAGGCATCCCATTTCTTTTTCCAATCTGCTTCGAGCCGTGCCCCGCGATCCTTCGCGCGACGCCACACGTCCAGCGCTTCCTCCGGCACGTAGAACGGCTCGAGCGACGGCCAGCCGAGGTTCTGCTTGGTCGCCCGAACTTCGTCGGCGCCCAGCGGGGCGCCATGAGCCTCGGCGGTGTCCTGCTTGTGGGGACTGCCCCACGCGATGTGCGTCCGCACGATGATGAGCGATGGTCGATCGGTGGCCCGCTGCGCCGCCGTTATCGCCGCATCGATTGCCGCGAGATCGTTCCCATCCGCGATGCGCTGAACGTGCCAGCCGTAGGCCTCGAACCGCTTCGCCGTGTCGTCCGAGAAGGCGAGGTCGGTCGAACCATCGATCGTGATGCGGTTGTCGTCGTAGAAGCCGATCAGCTTGCCGAGCTTGAGATGTCCCGCAAGCGAGCAGGCCTCGTGTGAGATGCCCTCCATCAGGTCGCCATCAGAGGCGAGGAAGTACGTGTGGTGATCGACGATCGCATGGCCGGGTCGGTTGAACAGCGCCGCGAGCTCGGCTTCGGCGATCGCCATCCCGACCGAGTTGCCGATGCCCTGGCCGAGTGGGCCGGTCGTGGCTTCGACGCCTGGCGTGATGCCGTGCTCGGAATGCCCCGGCGTGCGGCTCGACCATTGGCGAAAGTGCTTGATGTCGTCGAGCGTGAGATCGTACCCGGTGAGGTAGAGCACGCTGTACAGCAGCATGCAGGCATGCCCCGCGGAGAGCACGAAACGGTCCCGGTCGAGCCAGTGGGGATTCGCCGGATTGTATTTGAGATGTCGCTGCCACAGGACGTAGGCGAGTGGCGCCAGCGCCATCGCGGTGCCCGGGTGGCCGGAGTCGGCCTGCTGCACCGCGTCCATGGCGAGCGTGCGTACCGTGTTGATGCAGAGTTGATCGAGCTCGACGCGCGCGACGGTTTCCGTCATAGCAGGCCGGACTTGGCGGCTTGCCACAACTTGGTGAGGCGGTCGAAGCCGTCGACCAACACCTCCACCTGTTGCGGCGACGGTGTCGCCTGCGCGGCGATCTTCAGCTCTTCCACGAGCCTTGGCATCTCCGTGCGACCCTGTTTGGCGCTCTCGGTTCCGATCTGCGACAGAATATCGAAGATCTTCTGCCGGACAGCCGCGTCCTTCGGGACCTGCCACAAATATTCAGCGGCCTGTTTCCCGTCGGCGCACAGCTGACCGAGTGGGTCCATCAACGGCTGCCGTGGCTTGGGTGACTGCGGGTTACTCATCGGAGCGAATAATCTAACACCAACGGCAGCGCCGATTGCCAGTGACCCCGTTCACGTCTACTTTGCGGGTCCAATGCTCGTAACCCTGCTTTTCGCGCTGCTGCAGGGACAGAACGTCCCCGCCGATTCGGGCGAGATCCATCTCCGCAACCTTCGCCAGCTGACCTTCGGCGGCCAGAACGCCGAGGCGTATTTTGCACGTTCGGGCCAGCAGCTGATTTTTCAGCGGCAGGAAGCGGACACGGGCTGCGATCAGCAGTACATCATGAACATCGATGGGTCGGCCATGCATCGCGTGTCGAGCGGCAAGGGTCGCACCACGTGCGGGTACTTCTTCGATGGCGATCGGCGGATTTTTTACGCCAGTACCGAGCACGGCGGTGCCGCCTGCCCCCCACGTCCCGATTACTCCAAAGGCTACGTCTGGGCGCTCTACGATTACGACATCTATGTCGCGAGCGCCGATGGTCAGGGTGCGCGCCGGCTCACGAATAATCCCCGATACGACGCCGAAGGGACGCTGTCGCCGGACGGCAAGACCATCGTCTTTACGTCGCTGCGCAACGGCGATCTCGACATCTACACGATGCGCGTCGATGGAACTCATCTCAAACGCCTTACGCACACGCTCGGCTACGACGGCGGCCCCTTCTTCTCGCCGGATGGAAAGCAAATCGTGTATCGCGCGTGGCACCCCGCGACGGCGGCAGACTCAGCCGACTACAAGACGCTGATTGCCGAGAACCTCGTGCGGCCGGTGCGTATGGATATCTGGGTCATGGATGCGGATGGGTCTCATCAACATCAGGTCACGAATCTGGGTGGAGCGAGCTTTGCGCCGTATTTCCATCCCGACGGCCGGCGCATCATCTTCGCGTCGAACTACAAGAATCCGCGTTCCCGCAACTTCGATCTGTATCTCATTAATCTCGACGGCACGGGGCTGGAGCAGATTACCACGAGCTCCGAGTTCGACGCGTTCCCGATGTTTTCTCCCGACGGCCGCCAGCTCGTGTGGGCATCGAATCGCCACGGCAAGGTCCAGGGAGAAACGAACATCTTCATCGCCGACTGGGTCGAGCACCCGTGAGCCGCCCAGAGCCTCCAACCACTCCTCCGAAGACCCTTAAAGAGGAGTTGATTGCCTGGGCGAAAGCGCTCGGGTCGGCGGTGCTGATCTGGATCGTGCTGCGGTCGTATCTCGTCGAGGCGTTCCGCATTCCTTCGGCGAGCATGGAGAACACACTGCTGACCGGTGATTTCCTCTTCGTCAACAAGGTGACGTTTGGTGGCGAGCTGGAGATTCCGCTGGTCCACATCCATTGTTGCCGGCTGCCGGCTTTCCGCGCACCCGAGCGACAGGAAATCGTGGTGTTCCGCTCGGTCGAGGACTCGACGCCGAACCTGAACATCGTGAAGCGGGTCATGGGCGTCCCGGGCGACACGCTGCAGATGGTGCACGACACCGTGATCCGGAACGGGCAGCGCCTCGACGAGCCGTACGCGCTCCACACTGCGCTGACACCTCCTCCCGACGATCAGTACCGCGCTCAGATCAGAGCTCTACAGTTGCCGCAGTACGTCGGGAAGGATCCGGGGAAATACCATCCGACCACGCACGACTGGGGACCGATCGTCATACCGCCGCAGCACTACTGGGTGATGGGTGACAACCGGGACGAGTCGTACGACAGCCGTTTTTGGGGATTTCTACCGCGCGCTCACATCCGGGGGAAACCGCTCGTCATCTACATGAGTGTGGCGATGAATCCGTTCCGAGTGCGCTGGAACCGGTTGTTCCGACACCCATCCTAAAGGAGGCTAAGGGGCTAAGAATGCGGGGGCCAAGAGCTTGCCCCTTCATTTGTATCGATACGTAATCCGCCCTCGAGTCAGATCGTAGGGGGACAAGTCCACCGCCACGCGGTCCCCTTGCAGGATCCGAATGTAATTCTTGCGCATCTTGCCGCTGACGTAGGCAAGCACCTCATGGCCATTTTCGAGCTTTACGCGGAACGTCGTATTGGGGAGCACCTCCGTCACGGTGCCCATCATCTGTATCGCGTCACCAGCCACGCTGATTCCCCCGGTACGCCAGGTGGTTCGTGTTATGCGCTCCGCGGATCCATGGTCGCGTCGCGCGGCGGCTCCAGCTCTCGCGTGATATAAAAGGCATGCCGGCAGCACGCGGCGCATGTCAGGCTGATCCGCTCCGGAGTCGGTAACTCACCGGGGCGAAAGGGGCGGCGGCGGGGCGAGCGTTGGATGGTACGTGTTCCGCAGGATGGACACACGAGAGGCTCATGCGCCCGGTCTGCCGCTATGAGCGCCAGCGCTTCCGGCGCCCGGTACTCCTTGATCCCGCGTCTGCCCACGGCGACTCCCCTCCGGCACGAAATGTACATAAGACCGGCTCTTGACGCGCTTCCCCCGGGGGCTATCTCTCACCGCAACAGGAGGTTGTCATGGATCGCCCGGCTTTTGAGTCGCTGGCGGAAATCGAGATCGACGCCGTCACCCCGTCACGTCGGGGCTTCACCCTCACTGGGCAGGGTGCCGACCGCGCCGAGTACCGGCTGGATGTGCACTTTGAGCTGCCGCTCGACCCTCGCACCCGCGAGGTGATCGGCGAGCTCCTGACCCAATCGGATGTGACCATCGCCCGCCGCAATTCTTGACGACCCCGGGGTGGTTCGTATAGCTTGGCGCGACCTTTAACCACCCCTGATGCCAGCCGAACTCGGTGGTTCCCAGATCTCGTCGTTGCTCGAAGCCCTCCCCGGCATCGCCAGCGTGCTGCGCAGTCCGGTTGCGGACGCGCTCATCAAGGCGATGCGGGCGGCGGCGGGCCTGGCCGACTTTACGCCCGAAGATGCCGAAGAGCTCGTCCGCTATGCCGTGCGTCGTGGCCTGATAGGCCCCGACGAAGGCGACCGCGTGCTGGCGGAGGTCCAGGAGGGGCTGCGGAAGAAGAAGCCGGTCGCGGTGAAGAAAGCGCCGGCAAAAAAGAAGAAACGCTAGACTCGGAAGCCGCGGACTACCCCGCGCAGTTTCTCGGCCGCCTGGAGCAGATCGCCGGCGGCCGCTGCCATTTCCTGGGTCGATGCTCCCTGTTGCTCCGTTGCCGCGGTGACTTGCTCCGCGCTCGACGCGTGTGAGACGGCGCGACTCACCACCAGCTGCGCCTGCGCCCCCAGCTGCTCGGTGACGCCCCGGTTCTCCTGCGCCGCGCGCGTCACCCGAGTTGCGGCCAGCTCGACCTGTTCGATCGCGGCGACGATTTCCGTCAGCCCGCGCGCTGCGCCCTCGGCCACCGACTCGATGCCGCGTACCTTCGCCTGCCCGACCGCCATCGTCGCCGCGACTTCCTCGACCTGCTCGCGGATCACGCGCGTCGTCTGCGCCACGTCTTCCGCCGCGCGCGCCGATTCGTCGGCAAGCTGGCGGACTTCTTCCGCCACCACCGCGAAACCGCGGCCATGCTCACCGGCACGCGCGGCTTCGATGGCCGCGTTCAACGCGAGCAGATTGGTCTGCGAGGAGATTCGCTTGATCAGGTCCACGAAGTCGTCGATCGCGGCGCTCTGCTCGGCAAGCTGGGTCACTTCCGTTCCGGTGGTGCGGACCACTTCGCGGACGTCGAGCAAGGTATTGCCCGCCGCGGCGATGTCGTTGCGGTGGCGGTCGGCAACAGAACGGATCTCTTCGCCCAGACTCGCCACCCGCGCGGCGGCATCCGTGATCTCCGCCGTGACCTGACGCAGCTGGTCGAGCCCCGTTTGCGTCTGATTCAGCTCGTGGCGTTGATGGTCGGCGCCGCTCGAGATCTCGAGCATCGCCGAAGAGACCTGGCTCGACGACGCGGCCAGCTCTTCACTCACCGCCGAGAGATCGCTCGCGGCCGTCGCGATCCTGTCGGCCGAGCCCACGACCTCCATGACGATGCCGCGGAGCCGCTCACCCATGCGCCGCATCGCGTCCGCCAGCACCGCGAACTCGCGCGGCATCTGTCCGGTCGTCACCGGGCGCAGATCGCCGCTGCCGAACCGCTCGGCGGCGGTCACGAGCCGGGCCAGGGGACCTTCCACCCAGCGCAGCGTGAACACGCCGGCCATCACGCCGACGATCGTCGTCGCGATCAACACGAGCCACAGCGCGATCTCGCGCTGGCGCGCGAGTCCTCCCAGGCGCAGGCCCGCGGCCGCCGCCTTCTCCGATTGCCGCGCGGACAGCTCGCGCGCCAACCGATTCAGCTCGCTCACGGGAGCGCGGACCGCGCCCATGAGCGCCTGTGCCTGGCTCGTCCGGTCGAGATCGAGCAGCGCATGGGCCAGTGAGTAATCGACATGAATGGTCGACTGCAGTTGTTTGATACGGCTGACCGTGATCCGATCGGCCTCGGACAGACCCGGCAAGGCGTCCAGCTGTTTCTGGTAATTGAACGCCTGATCGACCGCGGTTTGGAACTCTGCGCGCGCGCCGCTCCCACCGCGCTGCGTCCCATACTGCTCGCCCAGGCGGATTTCATCGAACACCGCCGTAACGAGACCGCTGCCGATTTCGCTCGACGAGCGCAGGCTCTCGATTTCCGCTTCCAGCGAGCGCCGCAGGGTCGCGAGCGAGGTCACCCCGACCACCGCCGCGACCACAAGACCGGCGAGCAGCCCGGACAGACCGAGGATGATGCGCCAGCGGATGGTGGTCACTGAGTCTCTGGCGCCAGCTTTCCCGCGTGCACCGCGCCGATGACGACCGGTTTCGCCGGCACGTCACCGCGAGCGTCGAACGCCATCGAGCCGGTCACACCTTCAAACGCCGGCAGGCTTCCGCCGGTACGCGCCAGCCGGTCGCGAATGGCACGCCGATCGGTCCCGGCTTCGACCAGCACGCCCGCGAGTAATTGAACGATGTCGTAGGCAGCGGCACCGCGATGATCGGGGCGCTCGCCCGGATACGCACGCGCGTAGGCGGCAACAAACTGGGCATTGCGGTCGCCCGATTGATCGACGAGATAAGCGACCGACATCCTGAGCCCCTCGGCAAGCGGGCCCGCCGTCTCGATGCCGCTCAAGGCGTCGCCACCCAGGGGAGTCCAATGCACGCCGATCCGCGCCATCTCGCTCAGCGCCAGCTCCGCCCCGCCTCGGTCGGTGGCCAGCATGATCGCGTCCACACCACCCTGCTGCCTCATGCGGGAGAGGTAAGGCTCGACGCTCGGCGTGGTCGCGAGCATCGGATCTTCTTCCACGATTTCCCCCCCCC
>DAIQBJ010000111.1:0-9243 GCA_036781225.1 Gemmatimonadales bacterium
ACCCAGAGGTTGCCGGCGGTATCTGTTTGGGCGGACTCGCCCGGCAACAGACGCTTCACGACCTCGCGAACCGGTGCCTCGGCGCCCGAGACTCCATAGCTCTCGACGAGCGGCGCCAGCACAACCTGCGCCTCGGCGATGCGACTCGTGTCTTGCAGGGTGAGCACGGCTGTGAGTGCCAGGATCATCGGGAACCTCCGATCCATTGCACGACGTCCTGCACGAGCGCTGCGACATCGCTCAGGGCTACGGTCTCGACCGCCGTGTCGCCGTATTTCACGGGCACCGAGACCTGCCGGTTCTCATCGAAGGGACCCTGCAGGTTTCTCACCGTATTCAGGCCGGCGGTGTCGGCGTACAAGCCCTGGACCGTGAATGCCACCACGACGCTGCCGCGCACCCGTGGCTTGGACAGCGCCGCCGCTGCCAGCGCGGCGCATGCGGAACGCCGGCCGGCATTCGGCGCCGCGATCAGCCCCTTGCCGTAACGGATCGGGCGCTTGGTCAGCGAGATCGGGGTGAGCACGTCGATGCCGAGCGCCACCACCTGGTCGCGCGACGTCGCGCCCACGTCGATGTAGGCGTTGTCCACGGTGAAGGGTGGGTCATTCTGGATCGGGCGGCCGCGCGTCAGATGCGTCGATCGCACCCCGACGACCCCCGGGACCGCTCCGCGCCGGCCGAACAGCGTGACGCGATGACCCTCGAGCTGCTGATCGAAGAGCGGATAGAGTCTCACGCCGCCGCCCACGCGCCGCAGCATGAGATACCCGTCATCCGTGATGTTGCCGACCACATACCCCGTCTCATCGATCGAGCAGGAGATCAGCCGTTTGGGTGTCCCGGTGCCGATCTTCAGCGTGACGTTGCCGGTCCGGTCGCGCGTGCTGCCCGGGAGGAGCGTCAGCAGGCTGTCGGTCATGGCGTGCTCATAGCCCGTCACGGCGGTCATGGCGGAGAAACGGATGGCCAGAGAATCAACGGTTTGGGCCGAGAGAGGGGCGGTCAAGAAGGCAACTGCGGCGGTCGCGGCGGTCAAGAAGCGACTGCGGCGGTCGACCGCCGCCTTTATCTCTTGACCGTCCGACCGCCGCCTCTGTCTCTTGACCGCCTTCTTACCAGTCATCCAATCCTCCTCGCAAGCTCCAAAACGACGCGCGGTAGCAGTCGATGTTCCGCTTCTAAAACTCGGGCCGCGAGCGTTTCGGGCGTATCGCCGCCCATCACGGGCACCTTTTCCTGCGCGATGATATCGCCGCGATCGAAGGCTTCGTCAACGAAGTGCACGGTAGCACCGGACTCCCGGGCGCCGCTCGCGAGCACCGCCGCGTGCACGTGGTGACCGTACATCCCCGGACCACCGAAGTCGGGCAGCAGGGCGGGGTGAATGTTGATCATGCGGCCCCGAAACTGCGCCACGACGGCCGGAGGCACCAGCTTCAGGTACCCCGCGAGCACCACCAGCTGCGCGTCACGCAGTGCAACGAGCAGCTCGCGGGGATCGGCGGGGTTCGCGAGGACGGTGGTGGCGACACCGGCGCGACGGGCTCGCTCGAGCGCGCCCGCGCCGGGCCGATTGGAGATCACCCGGACGACGCGGGCGACCGGCGAATGCTGGAGGGCATCGAGGAGGGCCTGCAGGTTCGTGCCGCCTCCGGATACCAGGACGGCGACACGAACCGGCCCCTCCTCCGTGGTCACTGACTACTGCGATTGCAGCGTGCGACCGACTTCGGCTTCGAGCCCATCGTGACGCTGAGGGTGAAGCTGCCCGTCGCATAATGGTCCGTGGTATTCACGTCGATTTCATAATCCCCGTTCTGCGGGAACGTCGCCGTCAGGCGGGCGTTGCAGTTGCCGCCGGAGTCGTCGTCCTGGAAATCGCGGCCGCCGGTGATTCCCGGCCCGCGCAGGAACACATAGGGATCGAAGTCGTCCGACTCGAGATCGATGGTGATCACCTGGCCCGCGCGTCCCTGAATCACCCAGGGCTGGGCGTACGTGCTGTCGCTGTTCAGCAGCACATCGGTGCGCGTCAGCGTGCCTTCGCGCGCCTGGCCGATCTCGATCGCGCGCGCGGTCACCGTCTCAGCGCTGCTTCCTGCCCGCGTTCGGCAATCGGAGTTGGCGGATTGCTGCAGCGGCTTCGCGCCCTGGGTAAGCGACAGCGAGAAGCTGCCCGTCTGGCGCTTGGGGGACGCCGTGGTGTTCACGAGGATGCGATAGGGGCCGGTGCTCGGAAACACGCGCGACACGCGCGCCGAGCAGCCGGGGCCGGCGTCGTCGTCGATGATCGAATGGTCGAGGTCGTCACCGCGAATGATCAACACCGGATCGAAATCGTCCGAGCTGAGGTCGATGGTGATCGGCTGTCCCGGGGTCGCCGTGAACTGATAGTACTTCACGTAGCTGCTGTCGGGATACAGCGAATCGCTGCTCGTCAGCCGGGCGTTGATCGTTTCGCCCACGCGCACGACGGGAGCCGGTACAGCAGCACGCTGCTCGGAAACATTCGACACCTGCCGGATCAGCGCCGTCGTCCCCGCGCCCGCGACTGCGCCCGTGTTGAAGCGGCAATTGCTCTTCGGTTCGGTCGCCGACTCGCCCTGCGTCACGCGCAGCCGAAAGTGACCCGTCTGACGGCGCGGCCGCGAGGCGCTATTCACGATGATCCGCAACGGATGATCGTCTTGCGCGGTGTAGACGAGACGCGCGTTGCAGCCGCCACCGCCGTCGTCGTTCTCGACGAGCTTCTCCCCGCGTCCCCTGGTGAGCATGACGTAGGCATCGAAATCGCTCGATTCGAGATCCACCGTGAAGGGCTGCTTGGCGCGCACCGGCAGGATCCAGCGCTGGAAGTACGTCGAATCGCCGTTGAATTCCGGATCCTCCGACGTCAGCTCGCCGCTGACCGTCTGCCCGACTTCGACCATCCCCGCCACGCGGCCGAATCCGCGGCAGACCGTATCCGCGGCGGTAGCGCCACGGCCCGGCGCGAGCGTCAACCGGTAGTCGCCGAGCTCAGCGGGCGCGCTCGAATTCGCGTAGACGCGGTAGTTGCCGGTGAGCGGCGGCACGAACGTCAGCCGCGCATTGCAGTTTCCGCCGCCATCGTCGTTGCGCGCGAGCGTATTTCCCGACGCATCGGCGATCAGCAGGTTCGCGTCGAAGTCGTCGGAGGTCAGATCGAGCGCGATCGCGTCGCCTTTATCCGCGGCGAAGCTATACATCCGATAGAGTGAGCCGTCGGAGAACTTGCGGTCGGTTTGCACGAGCCGGCCGGTGACCGACTGGCCGACGCGAATCGAAGCTGGGCTCTGTGCGGACAAGGACAGAGAACTGGCCGCAGCGAGCGCAGTCAGCATGAGGGCGTAACGCACAAGGGCTCCTCGGCGACGGGGACCAGGGAGGGCGCGGGACCAATTTGGGAAAACCGGTCCCCAAATACAATCAGGACACCGGTTTCAGCCGCAGAATCTCGTCCACCGCCTGTCCCAGGTCTGCGACCACCATCACACCGATGGCCCGCGCCTGCCCTTGATGCAGATTGCCCTCCCCGGTCGCAACCAGAATCCCGTGCCCGCCGAGCTCGCGTGCCGGCTGCACGTCGGCCAGCCGGTCGCCCACAAACCACGAGCGAGTGAAATCGATGTCGAGCGCCTGCCGCGCGTCGTTGAACAGTTTGAGGCCCGGTTTGCGGCACTCGCACGGTCCGCTGAACTGGGGATGGTGCGGGCAGAAATATGCCCCGTCGATATGGGCATCATGGGCCTCGAGCAGCTCGACCAGGCGGCGTTGCACCGCGCTGTAGTCGAGGACCGTATACAGCCCGCGGGCGATGCCGGATTGATTCGTGACAATGACGACGAGATAGCCGTGCTCGTTGAGACGCTTGATGGCGTCGGCGGCGCCGGGCAGCAGCTTGACTTTCCCGGGCTCATGGAGAAAACCGGCGTCTTCGACGATGGTGCCGTCGCGGTCCAGGAACACAGCGCGGTGGGCATCAGCCATTGGCCTTCAGTGCCGCCGTGACGGTTTCGACCTGGTCGGGGAAAATCGTGCGCGCGTCGAGCAGCACCCGGCTGCCGGAAACCCGGGCGATGATTGGAGGATCGAATGCGCGCAGCTGCGCGAGATAGGTGTCAGGTGCTGGGTGTTTGAAACCAGCAAGCCACGTCGTCAGCTTTGCTCCCGGAAACGAGCCGCCGCCGACTTCGGAATCCCCTTCGATGAGGTCCCCCCCCAGCGCCAGCGCGCGCTGCTTGATCGAGTCGAGATCCTCCGTGAGCATCCGCAGAACCGGGATTTCCCGGCGTGCCCTTTCCGGGTCGCGATACAGGGCCAGCGTTGCCTCGAGCGCCGCCAGCGTGAGCTTGTCAGCCCGCACCGTCCGCGCAATGGGATCGGCGCGGCACGCCGCGATCGCCGCGGTGCTGCCGACGAGAATCCCCGCCTGCGGCCCGCCGAGCAGCTTGTCGCCGCTGAAGGCAATGAGATCGGCGCCGGTCGCGACCGCTTCTGGAACCGTCGGCTCGCCGCTCAAGCCCCATGCCGCCAGGTTCATGAGCAGCCCGCTCCCCAGGTCGTAGAGACACAGCAGCTGTCGTTGATGCGCGAGCTCCGCGAGCTCGACCACCGCGACGTCGGCGGTAAAGCCGGTGACCTGGAAGTTGGAGCGGTGGACCTTGAGCAACAGCTTGCTGCTCGTCGTGATCGCTCGCTCGTAATCGTGCGGATGGGTGCGGTTCGTGGTGCCGACTTCGACGAGCTTCGCACCGGAGCGCGCCATGATGTCGGGAATGCGGAACGACCCGCCGATCTCGACCAGCTCGCCGCGCGAGACGATGGCCTCACCACCTCGTGCTAGCGCGCTCAGCGCGAGCAGCACCGCGCCGGCGGCGTTGTTCACGACGAGCGCGTCGGCCGCGCCCGTCAACTCGACCAGCAGGTCGCGGCAGATCAAATGGCGCGAGCCGCGCGTGCCGCGCCCGAGGTCGTACTCGAGCGCCGCGTAGCCCTGCGCCACGCGCGCGAGCGCGGCAATCGCCGCCGAGGCGAGCGGTGCACGGCCGAGGTTGGTGTGCAGCACCACACCCGTCGCGTTGATCACCGGCGCCAGCGACGGCACGGCAAGTCGCAGGACGGCCGCCTCCACGGCCGCATCCCACCCCTCCGCGGGGGCGGCACCCCCGCTCACCCGCGCCGCATCGACGGCTGCGCGCGCAGCCTTCACCACCAGCGCGCGCGGATGCTCAGCCAGCAGCGCGGCGACGCCCGGGCCCGCGAGCAGCGCATCGATCGAAGGCAACTGACGCCGAGGATCGCTCACGGCGGGGGCGGGGGCGGGGGCGGGGGCGGAGGAGGTGGTGCACCAGGCGTGCGTGGTGCGTGGTGCGTGGTATCGCGAGGTGTCGGCTTGGGCACACTGAAACTCACCTCGCCGGAGCCTTGTTTGCCGATCAGGTTCGTGGCATCGACGACGCGGACGGCGTACCGCGTCTCCGGCTTGACTGGATGGGTCACCCTCACGACGAACTTGTCGGACGGGATCGGACGCATCGCGAGCAGCCGCCGCACCAGCGCCGTGTCGACCGGAGGTCCCTTGGGCGCCTGTTGGGGACGCCCCCCACGCGCGGCCGGCGCTGGCGGTGGCGACGGCGGGACCGTCGGATGAATCTGCGGGCGTGTCGGGCGACCGGCGCGTCCCTGCGTCGTGTCTCGCGCCGTCGTGTCTCGAGCCGTCGTGTCCTGGAGCTGCCGGAGGCTGTCGGCGTGCGCCCGCTCCGCCGTGGCCACGGAATCGAATTCCCGCGCGGTGAACACTCCAGCGACGGGCACCGGAGTCGAATCGGGAAGCTCGAGCACGTGCACGTGCGCCGTATCCAGTTTCACCGTGGGGTCCAGCGCCTGGCTGAATTCGATCCGGGCGGTCAGCGAGTCGACGTACGTCGCGGACCGGAGCCTCGGCGGCGTGGTGTCGTGCGGGAAGGTGTAGAGCGCGAGATTGGCGGACGTGTCGAGCGTCACGAGCACCGAGTCGTACGCCTCGCGCGGCCCGCGCCGCCGGTCGCCGTTCTCGTCCATGGCCGCGTACACGACGTAACGCCCCGGAGTCAGGTTCGTGATGTTGAACTGGCCGCCGGAATCGGCCAGGGTCAAGTACCCCACGCTGTCGGGCAGCGGCACCGCTTCGATCAGCGCCTTGCCGAGAAAGCGCTGCTCGATCCACTGCAGCGCGATACCGCCCAGGCGTCCCTGACCGATCTGCGGGCCGGTCGAGAAGATCACCGTCTTCGCGGTGTCGAGGCGGTTGCGGCGCAAGTCGAAAAAGCCCGGCAGGATTTCCAGACGATAGACGCGATGTTTCCATCCCTCCCGCGGCGCGACGCTGACCCGGTCGCGATGCCAACCCACCTTCACCGTGCCGCGCACGGGGGATAGCAGCACCTGTTTCTCCAGGCCACCCGCGCCGCCACCGGGCATCTCGTCCACGACTTCATCGAATTGGATGGAGATGTCGTCCTTCCACGACGGAACGACGCTGCCCGATTCGGGGCGCACGCTCACGATTTTCGGCGGCGTGGTATCGGGCGGCCCCCCGGGCGGGGGGGCGACACTCGCACACGCGCTGACGACGGCGACGACTACGAGCAGCCGAGTGATTTGAGCTTCCCCGCCAGGACGGCGCGCTGATCACGCCATGCTTGCTCTTTTTCGCGCTCGCGCGCCACCACGTCCTGCGGCGCGCGGGCGACGAAGCTCTCGTTCGTGAGACGGGCGGCGAGCCCCTCGAGCTGTTTGTCCAGTCGATTCAACTCCCCCGATAAGCGCTCGCACTCGACTCGGACGTCGACGGCTCCTTCGAGGGCGACGATCACTTCGCTGCCATCGCCGAAGACCGCATGGGCGCCGGCGCCGTGCGATCCGCCGTCGAGGGCGAGGCTCTCGAGCTGGCCGAGCCGCACGATCGTCTCGCGCTCGCCGTCGAACATCGCGGGACGGTCGTTGCCCCGCGCCACGATCGTGGCCCGCAGCCTGGTCTTCGGCGCGACGCGATACTCGGCGCGAATCGAGCGAATCTGCTCGATCGCGGTCTTCACGCGGGAGAACTCGCGATCGGCGACCGGGTCCTCGAACTCGGGGCGCGCGGCAGGCCAGGGCGCCACGGCGAGCAGCTCGTCCGCCGTTCGACCCGGCAGCTTCTGCCACAGCTCCTCGGTAATGAACGGCACCACGGGGTGCAGCAGGCGCAGGACGGCGTCGCAGGCATACGCCAGAATCGCCGCCGCCTCCGGAGCAGCGCCGGCCGAGAGGCGCGGTTTGACCGCCTCCACATACCAGTCCGCCAGCTCGTTCCACGCGAACTCGTAGCAGCGCTTGGCGGCCTCATCGAGCCGGAACTGCTCGAGCGACGCGGTGGTCTCGCGGATCATCGCCTGGGCGCGAGACAGGATCCAGCGGTCGGCGAGGGTGAGGTTGCGACGATCCACCGCGGCGATGGCGGGGACCGTTTTCGGCAGCTGCCCCAGCACGAATTGCCCGATGTTCCAGAGCTTGTTCGCGAAGTTGCGGCCGGGCGCGAACGTGGTCTCGAGATCGTTCGGATCGAGAATGACGTCCGCGCCGAGCGAGCTTCCGGCGATCAGGGTCCAGCGCAGCGCGTCGGCGCCGTAGAGCTTCACGACGTCGAGCGGATCGATCCCGTTGCCCAGCGATTTGGACATCTTGCGATGCTTGGTGTCGCGCACCGTACCGTGGAGGTACACGGTTCGGAACGGCGTCCGGTTCCGCATGAGGTGGTAACCCGACATCAGCATGCGGGCGACCCAGAAGAACAGGATCTCCGGCGCGGTGACGAGCGTGTGACCGGGATAGAACCGCCGCAGATCCGGCGTATCCTGCGGCCAGCCGAATGTCGCGAACGGCCAGAGCCACGACGAGAACCAGGTGTCGAGCACGTCGGGGTCCTGCACGACCGCACTGCCGCACTTGGGGCATGCCGTGGGATCGACGCGATCCGCCCATTGGTGCTTGCACTTGGTACACGTGAACACCGGAACGCGATGGCCCCACCACAGCTGCCGCGAGATGTTCCAGTCCCGAATATTGGACATCCAGTGCTCGAACGTCGCGCGCCAGCGATCGGGCACGATGGTGAATTCGGTCTGCTCGTAGCCACGCATCACCGGCTCGGCGAGCGGTTTCATCTTCACGAACCACTGGTCCGAGAGCCGCGGCTCGACGACGGTATCGCACCGGTAACACCGCCTGACGGAGTGGCGATGAGGCTCGGTTTTTACAAGGCGGCGGTCACTCTCGAGCTGCCTTAGGATCCGTTTCCGTCCCTCGAACCGGTCTACGCCCTCGAGGTCCGGCGGCACTCGACGGGCGGTCGGGCGGTCGCGTTGACCGTCGCCGCGGTGTTTGACCGCCGCAGTCGTTTCTTGACCGCCCGACTCACCCAGCGTCCCATCCTCCCGCATGATCAGTGGCATCTCAAGGCCGTGACGCAGCCCGATCTCGAAGTCATTGGCGTCATGCGCGGGCGTGACCTTCACGAAGCCCGTGCCGAATTCCTTGTCCACCGCATCGTCCGCAATGATCGGAATCTCGATGCCCACAATCGGGAGTCGCACCTGCTTGCCGATATAGGGCTGCGCGCGCGGGTCCTCGGGATTCACCGCGACCGCGGTGTCGCCCAGCATCGTCTCAGGGCGAGTCGTCGCGACCGTGATCGACCCCGAGCCGTCCACCAGTGGATACTGGATGTAGTAGAGATTCCCATTGGTTTCGTGGTGCTCGGCCTCTTCATCGGAGAGCGCGGTGAGGCAGTGGGGGCACCAGTGAATCACCCGATGGCCCCGGTAGATTAGCCCCTCTTCCCACAGCCGTACGAACACGTCCCGCACCGCAGCGGCGTATGCGGGATCGAGGGTAAAACGCTGCCGGCTCCAGTCGCAGGAACAGCCGATGATCTTGAGCTGCTCGATGATCGTGTTGCCCGTCTTGCGGACGTAGTCCCAGGTGCGTTTGACGAATTCCTCGCGGCCCACGTCGAAACGCGTCTTGCCTTCGGCCGCCAGCCGTTTCTCCATCACGTTCTGCGTCGCGATGCCGGCGTGGTCGGTCCCCGGGAGCCACTCGACGGCGCGGCCGCGCATCCGCTCGAAGCGGATCAGCACGTCCTGGATCGTGTTGTTCAGCGCGTGGCCGACGTGCAGGATATCGGTGACGTTGGGCGGG
>DAIQBJ010000112.1:0-8991 GCA_036781225.1 Gemmatimonadales bacterium
CCGTGGCGCTGTCGTTCGCGCTGTTCATCAACGCGGCCATCCTGATCGTCGCCGCGGCGACATTCCATCGCGCCGGCGAGACCGGCGTCGCGGAAATCCAGGATGCCTATCGCCTGCTCACGCCGTTGCTCGGCGTCGGGGGGGC
This sequence comes from Gemmatimonadales bacterium, assembly GCA_036781225.1. GTDB lineage: Bacteria > Gemmatimonadota > Gemmatimonadetes > Gemmatimonadales > GWC2-71-9 > 20CM-2-65-7. The sequence continues at coordinate 146 of DAIQBJ010000112.1, forward strand.
GAGCGCCGTGTTTGCGTTTGCACTCCTCGCGTCGGGTCAGAACTCGACCCTGACGGGAACGCTCGCCGGGCAGATCGTGATGGAAGGGTTCCTGAACATCCGGATCCGGCCCTGGCTGCGGCGGTTGATCACCCGCCTCATCGCGATTGTGCCCGCCGCGCTGACCGCTATTTTCTTCGGAGAGCACGGGACGGCCCAACTTCTGATCCTCAGCCAGGTGATCCTGAGCCTGCAGCTCTCGTTCGCGGTCTTCCCGCTGGTGCGGTTCACGTCGGATCGCCTCAAGATGGGCGAGTTCGTGAATCCGACGTGGCTGAAGATCCTCGCCTATGTGGTCGCGGTGTTCATTGCCAGCCTGAACGCCTATCTGTTGGTCCGAATCTTCAGCGACTGGATGGGCTGATGTACCGGCGCATCCTGGTTCCCCTCGAGAATGGGCCCGCTGACGGCGCTATCCTGAAGCACGTCACCGAGCTCGCGAAGCTGCTCCGTTCCCAGATCCTCCTGCTGCATGTCGCCGACGGGTGGGCAGCGCGCAATATGGAGCAGCTCAACCTGCGCGAATCGCAGGAAATGAAGGAAGACCGGGCCTATCTGGAGCGGATTACGCAGGAGCTGCGGCAGGCGGGCGTCGAGGCGGATGCGGTGCTGGCGGCAGGCGATCCGGCAAGGGAGATCGCGGCGGCGGCAGAGCGGGAGAAGGTCGATCTAATCGCTATGGCGACCCACGGGCACTCCTTGCTGGGCGATGTGGTTCACGGCACCACCGCGACAGCATTGCGACACGTCAGCCGGATTCCAATTCTGATGGTGCGCGTGCCTGCTCAAGAGCCCTGAGAATCGCGTTTAACCGCCGGTCGCGAGCCTCCCGCAGGAACTCGACTTTCCCCTTATACGCCCGCTCGATCCCGTGGATCAGTACGCGCTGTTGTTCGGGGTCGAGCTGTGCCCAGTGTGCCAGCTGCTGCCACCAGCCTTCGAAGCTCGCGAGCAGGTGCTGTGCAAAGCCGCGGATTCCGCCCTCGCCCGCCGCGAGGTGATAGGTGAGATGCGGTCCCGCGGCGGCCCATCCGATGCCCGGTCCCAGCGACACGGCCCGGTCCAGATCATCCACCGAGATGACGCCGCGCAGCACGAGGTCGATGCACTCCCGCCAGACGGCCGCCGCGATGCGTCCGACGACGTATCCCGGAATCGCCTTCTTGAGCAGGATGGGATGGCGACCGAGGGCCCGCAGGTACCCGACCGCCCGTGTGATCGCGGCGACTGACGTCCGGCCTTCGGGAACGACCTCGACAATGGGAATCAGCTCCGGTGGATTCAGCGGGTGAGTCACGAGGCAGCGGTCGAGGCGCCGCATGCGACCGAAGATCTCGATCGGCGCGAGCCCGCTCGAGGACGAGCTGATCAGCGCGTCCACGCCGGCGACCTGCTCGATCGCCGCCAACAACTTCTGTTTGGCGGCGACATCCTCATGAATCGCTTCGATCACCCAGTCGGCGTCCTGGATCGCGTCGGACAGGGAGCTCGCGCGGTCCAGCTCGCTCAAGCCCCGTTCCACGATCGCTTCGGGCGCGCGGTCGAGCGCAACGAGGGCGCGGGTGCGCCGCTCGATCTCCATGGACGCGCGCTCCATGGTGGCCGGATTCAAATCGAAGATCGCCACCGGCCAGCCCGCGGATGCGATCAGCGCCGCCCACCCCACACCGATATCGCCCGCCCCGATCACCGCCACCTTGCGGGGAATGGTCACGCCAGCGCCTCCTCAGGAAGCGGCTCGGCGCCGGACGCACCCGACGGCAGCAGCACGCGATCGAACAGCAGCCGCCGCACGGGTGGGGTCTGCACCTCCATCGCGACGCGCGCGAACGAACCCTTCGGATCGAGCTTGGTGCGCCCGCGGCTCTGCCCGTCACCCAGGTCGACCGAAATCCGCAAATCGCTGAACGTCAGAACCTTAGGCTGCAGCAGGTAGGCGATCGCGAGGACGTCATTCACAACGGCGCCGTCCAGTCCTTCCTGCTTTCGGTGGAATTCGACGTAGAATCGCAGCGCGTCGTGCAACCACGTCGCGCTCTGTGCCAGCCGCTCGACTTCGTTTGCCCGCACGATGAGCTTCCGCGTGACGTCGAGGCCGACCATCTCCGTTGGGAGCTCGGCGGCGAGCACCGTCGCCAGCGCTTCCGGGTCACACCAGGCGTTGAACTCCGAGAAGCGCGTCTGATTTCCGGCGGCTTCGATGTTGCCGATCATCGCGACGTGGCGGCTGACCTTCTCGCGCACGAGATCGGGATTGGAGCGCAGGACGAGCGCGAAGCTCGTTATTGGGCCTAACGTCACGAGGGTGACCGGTTCCGGCTGAGCTTCGAGTAGCCGCTCCAACGGCCGCACGTAATCGAGAATGACGCCGGCCGCCGGCACCTCCGCGTACCCGAGCCCGGAGGGGCCATGAGTGTCTTCCGCGACCTCGAGGTGACGCTTGAGTGGCCGCCGGGCGCCGATGCCAATCGGCACTCGACGATTTGCTCGCCGCAGGATCTCGACGCAGTTCCGATACGCGTTTTCGACGATCGTGTTGCCGTAGGAAATCGAGATGGCGCGCACGTCGAGCTCGGGCGAGTTGAGCGCCAACAGGAGGGCCAGGCAGTCGTCGATGCCTGGGTCTGTATCGATGATTATCGGGAGTGGCACCCTCTAGGTTAGGGAACTCACTTCGGAAGTGCAAACGCGATGATGGTATCCCCCGCGCCGAACGGGCCGCCGCCGCCCGCCGCAATGACCACAAACTGCCTGCCCCCCGCCTCATAGGTCATCGGCGTCGCCCGCGCGCCCGCGGGCAGGGCAGCCCTCCAGACCTCGCGGCCGGTTTCGACGTCGAACGCGCGGATCGCGCGATCGAGCGTCGCGCCGATGAACACGAGTCCCCCCGCCGTCGTGATGGGGCCGCCGAGATTCGGGGAGCCGGGAAAGCCGCCCATCGTGCCGAGGGGCACGTTCCACGCGATGTCGCCCGTGGTGAGGTTCACCGCGACAAGCGAGCCGAACGGCGGCGGTACGCAAGGCAGCCCCGTCGGGCCCAGAATGAGGCGCCGGCGCATGAGGTACGGCGTGCCGCGCATGTTGGTGTACTCAAAGTCCGTCATGCCGCGCGCCGCATCGGCGGTTTTGGAGCTGTCGTTGTTGAAGCTGTGTGCCACGAAGAGCTGCACCATGGCAGGAACACGGTTTACGGGCACAACGGCGAGACCATGCTTCTCATCTATGGCGACCCCACCCCAGTGGGCACCGCCGATGTTGCCCGGCTGCGACAACGTGCCCTGCATGCTGGGCGGTGTAAACGGCCCTTCGTTGCGGAGAGCAGCGAGGATGTCGTGGCAGGCGGCCTTGGCCTCGGGCGTCGGCCCCCAGGCGTCGGCGGCGGAATACCGCAGCGGCACGAGGGGCGGCGTAAGGGCGGTAAACGGCTGCGTCGGAGAGGCGACCTCGCCTGGGACGCTGCTCCCCGGGACGCGCCGCTCCTCGACCGGGAAAATCGGCGTCCCGGTCATTCGGTCGAGGACGTACAGCATGCCTGATTTCCCGGTCTGGATAACCGCCCGGATGGCGTTGCCGTTGCGCTTCACAGTAACGAGGGCAGGCGGGGCAGCGTTGTCGAAATCCCACAGGTCGTGGTGCACGCTTTGGAAGTGCCATATCACTTTGCCCGTGGAGGCCCGCAGCGCCACGATCGAATTGGCGTACCGATCGTCGCCCAGGCGCATCCCGCCGAAATAATCCGGTGCGGGACTCGACGTTGGAAGGAACACGAGATCGTGCTCGGGATCGGCGACAATCACGGACCAGACGTTGGCAGCGCCTACGATCCGTGCAGCGCCGTTCTGCCACGTCTTGAAAGCCGGATCGGCCGAGTCCTGGGGTATGGGATCGAACGTCCATTTGAGCACCCCGGTGCGCGCATCGAAGGCGCGCACTTCGCCGCTTGCCGGCGCCAGATTGGTATTGTCCGCGACCGCTGAGCCCGTGATGACGAGGTCGCCCACGACCGCGGGAGGCGACGTCACCTCGTAGAACTGAAACTCATCGGGGGGTACCCGGAGCCCCTTTCGTAGATCGACGATGCCGGCCGCGCCGAAATCGGCACAGGGTTTTCCGGTTGCGGCGTCGAGCGCGACGAGCCGCGCGTCGATCGTCGCGGCGAAGATGCGGTGGGCGCACGGGGGCGGGGGGCTCCCAGCGCCTGCTCGGCTGTCGCGCCAAAACGAGACGCCCCGGCTCGCGAAGTCGCCATACCCGCGATGGGGGTTGACCCCGGCGTCGAAGCGCCAACGCTCGGCGCCTGTGGCCGGATCGAGCGCGGCGATGATCCCCGTCGGCGTGATCACATACATCGTCCCGTCCACTACGATCGGCGTGACTTCGAACGACGGCGGCCGGTGTGACATGGTGGACATGTCGGGGATGCCGGCGTGATAGGTCCACGCCACCTGGAGCTGAGCCACGTTGTCGCGCGTGATCTGGACCAGCGGGGAGAACCGGGCTCCACCGGCGTCGTGGCCGTAGACGGGCCAGTCGCCGGGAAGCTGCGCGCTAAGGACGAGAAGCAGGGCCAGCATCGAGTTCCCTCGCAATCGTTTCCCGGAGCTCGCGGAATTCCTGATCGCCACCGAAGCCGAAGATGCGCTCGATGACGCGGCCGTTCCGATCGACCAACACCGAGTATGGCAGACCGCGATAATGATACACGGCCTTCATGCGGCCGCCGCCCACCAGAATCGGAAACGGCGGCCGGAATTGGTGCACAAACGCCCGCATCTTGCTGTCGCTCACGTCATCGGAGATGGCCGCGATGGCGAACCCGTGCTCCGCATAATCCTTGTACAACTCCGCCATGTGCGGGAACTCCTCGCGACACGGCTCGCACCACGAGGCCCAGAAGTTGATCAGCGTCACCCGGCCTCGAAAGTCGCTGAACCGGACCGGCTTGCCAGCCAGATCGGGAAGCGCGAATGGCGGGGTGAACAGCTCGCGGCCAAGCGTCGGCGTCTGGGCGAGCAACCGCTCGGGATCGAGCACGCGAATCTGGCCGCGGCGATTCACGGCGATGGCGGTGGCGGGCGTACCGATGACGCGACTCGCGACGATCTCACCCGTTTCCGGGTTGAGGACGTCCAGGCGCAGGCTCGTCGCGGCAGAATCCTGAGATCCCAGCACGTACAGCCGGCCGTCGGGCCCCACGGTCATCGCGATGTTGACGAGCGCGTGTGCGACCCGGCGTTCCTTGCCGGGCAGGAACTGGGGATCGCGCTCCGCCGGAATCAGGCGGCGCGAGCTGCGCCACACCGTCGATCCCATCGCGTCGAGCTTCAGGATCTCATCGCTCACGAGCGGTGCGAAGTACAGGTTGTTGCCGGACAGCGCCACTGCGCCGGCGTTGACGAGCTGCGCGAGGTAGCGGATGTCGGGAATGTGGGTGATGCCGATCCCGTGGGTGGGGCGCCCCAGCGTGTCGAGCTCCCAGAGTAGCGGCGCGCTGCCGTCTTCGGCGACGAACTGAACGAAGTAGGGTGAGCGCGAGGCCAGGATGCGGGCGCCCCCCCCGTCGGTCGCGTAGAGGGACGCTGGAAACGGGCTCTCCCACTCGCGCACGGGCTTGCCCGCCGTATCGAACACGACGCCCTCGCCGGTGCGCTCCGTTACTAGCAGCCGGCCCCTGGGGTAGCGCGCGACCGCGACGGGAGTGGAGAGGCGTGGATCGGTCACGGTGCGAACGACGTGCAAGTCAGCGTCGAATGCGATGAGCCGGCTGTGATCGGCGTCGGGGGCCCAGGAGAGTGAACCGAGCAGGGTCGCCGGGGAGCGACCGAGGAACAGGAGGGTGAAGCCGCTGGGCGCCGGGCGACAGGCGGTGAACGCCGCGAGCGCGAGCGCGGCGCCCAGCGTGGAACGAATCAGCTGGCAGCTTCGATCGTCTTGATTTCGATCGTGTGCATGCCGCTGCTCATCCGGTGCGTGCCGGTGACCTTCACGCGGCCCTCGACAAACGGCTCGAGCCGCTTGTTCTGTGGGTCCCCGGGTTTGGAGCTGACCGGCATGTACAGCGTGCCATCGGAGCCGAGGATCGCGAGGGCGACGCCCGCCTTGGCGCATGCGCCGGCGCACTCCTTGTGACCGGCGCCAGACGCGCCCATAGTCGTGTAGCAATTCACGTCGATCACCTGACCGGTGAGGGTCATCTCGTTGCCCGCGGCGGGCGCGGGCTTCTGCTGCTGCGGCTGCTGCGCCGCGAGGGGCAGCGCGCAGAGCACCAGCAGCGCCGCTGCCGCGGAGATCCGATTCGACATCGTGCACCTCCTGTTTCAGGATGGAGCCCATCAACTGAGGGCGCTGGGTAATGTGCCAGAATGTACCCCGGATTGCGCCTTCTGGAACGGGACTAAAATTGATGCACATGAATGACACCTATCGTGCGCTAATCGACGCGTTCGGCAAGGGCTGGGAGCGGGGCGACGTGGACGCCATCTCCTCGGTCTTCACCGAGGATGCCGTCTTTCTTGAGACACCATTCAGCGGCCCCGACACGGGGATGGCGGCGATTCGCGCGTACTGGAAGGATATTCCGCTGTACCAAGCCGAAACGAAGTTTTCGTCCGGCGAGATCTACTCCGCCGGCCCGTGGTTCGCGACCGAATTCCGGTGCACGTTTCGGCGCCGCCGGACGGGAGAACCGATCGATGCGCGGGGAGCGATCTTCTGTGAGACGAAGGATGGGAAGATCTCGGAGATGAGAATGTACTGGCACCGGTATGCAGGGGGGAAAGAGGAACCTAAGGCGTAACGCCCCTGGCGTACTCCACCGCCAGCTCCATCAGTTCGGCGCTTCGCAGGCCGCCCCGCATCGCGACATCCACCGCGTCTTCCTCCTCCATCTTCTTATCGATCATCAGGTAAGGGATCAACGCCGCCGATGTGCGGTTGCCACTCGAGCAGTGCAGCAACGCCTTCTTGCCCGCGAGCTGCTTCAGTGTCTCATGCATCCGCTTCATCGTGTCGGCTGTAACGGCCCCGTGGACGATCGGCACGCTGATGTACTCCATGCCGGCAGCGCGGACGACGGATGGCTCGTCGAACGACCGGGGCTCCATGGGGTCGCGGTTGTCGACTACCACCTCGCCGCCAGCCGCCTTGAAGGCTTTAACCTGCTGCTCGGACGGCTGCCCGCCCGTGATCCAGCCCGAAACAGGCTCGGCGGCATTTGGGAGACCGTCCAGGGATGCGAGAAGCGTCGCCATCTAGGGCAGCCAGCCGCCCGTAAACCCCGCGCGTTGCAGCCCGCGAATGATGTGGGCATTCCCGCGCATCACGCGCCAGACAAATCCCGTCCTGTAATTCTCGATCATCGCCAGGATCGGCCCCTGATCGATGCCGAGGTAATCGACATCGAACCAGCCGAGCTGCGGGTCGACCGTGCCGGTTTCCTGCTGGCCCGAGGCGGTGAAGGTCGGGTTGAACGCATCGAGAAAGCCGTACGTGCCGAACAGTTTTACGCCGTACGTTTTACGCATCTCCAAGAGTGCCGGGATCGCGAGCTCGGGCGCAAACGGCACCGCACCACCGGCGGCGGTTGGTGCGATGGTGCCGTCGTCACGTTCGTCGCCTAACGCAGCGCCACGGGCGTTGTATGTCTGGAACTGGCGACTCTTGCCCCCGATCGTCAGTGTCTTGTTGGCGGGTCCATCACACGCCGTCAGCCCCCACACGTTGCCGTTATATCCGGCCCAGGCGCCGGGATTCGCGATGGCGTACGCGCGCTGCGCCAGCGTTGCCCGGCGCGAGTTCTCGAAGTAATCAATCCCGCGACCCTTCATGTATGCATCCTGGATGCCGCGGAAATCGATCCAGACGTGCGAGTACTGGTGGCCGAACAGCGGCGCGAACTGGACGAAGCTCTGGCCACGATAGGTCGCCCACTGATAGCCGCTCACCCACTTGTTCCACGTGGTGGAGTCGGCGGGATGTGTGGGTGAGCCGAGGGCGAGGATGTTGAGGATCATGGCCTCGTTGTAGCCGATCCAGTCGGCGTTGATGAAGCCGCTCTCCGGGTGCCAGCCCATGCTGACGGCGGGCGGGCGCGCCTGGGCCCACTGCCAATCCACCCGATAGTAGATCGAGTCCGCGAGCGCGCGGATTTCTTTCTCGGTCGTGTCGCTGCCGTTGTAGTACGACTGCGCGAACAGGATGCCGGCGAGGAGCAGCGACGTGTCGATCGTGGACAGCTCGACCGTCTGGAAGCGATAGCCGGTTGTCATGTCGAGGAAGTGATAGAAGAAGCCGTGATAGCCGGTGGTGCTGGGGCCGGCGGAATCCTGCGGCGCGGTCCAGAAGAAGCGCAGTGTGGCGACGGTGCGGGCGGCGGCGTCGGCGCGGTTGATCCAGCCGTGCTCGACGCCGATCGGGTACGCCGTCAGCGCAAAGCCGACGGCAGCGATGCTGGAGAACGACGGCGTGGGCGCGCGGTCAGGGGTGAGGCCATTCGACGCCGGCGTGAGGTTCCAGAAGTAGCTGAACGTGCGGTGCTGGAGGGTGTCGAGGAATGCGGCTGTGTCGGGCGCGACGGCAGGGCCCCCGGAGTTGCTGGAACAGCTTGCGAGGCCGAAGGCAACGGCGACAAGCCTGCATCGATTGCCGAAAATGATCATCGTTGACACTCGAATCCCGCGTGCCATACTTCTTGCGGTAGACTGGGGACGGGAGGAGTTATGAGGAAGCGCCTTCTGGCTGCGTTTTTCGCTTGTGTTGGAGCCTTGGGGTGCCTCAACTCGTTTGACTCGCCTTTGAAGAACTGCACT
>DAIQBJ010000113.1:0-8967 GCA_036781225.1 Gemmatimonadales bacterium
AGCCGTCGCCAAACGCCTCTTCATCGATCGGCCGCCACTGGGCCGCAATGTGCGGATCGGGGGCATTCCGTACCGCGTGATTGGCGTGGTGGAGCATCAGGGCAGTCTGATGGGCTTTCCGCTCGACCGGTTCGTGGTGGTGCCCGCCTTGTCACCAGCGCAGAACCTCGTCAATCCCCCGGGGATACTCGACGCCTTCCTCGTCAAAGCCAATTCCGAGGGTGAGATGCGCGAGGCGATGTCGGAAGCCGAGGGCATCATGCGTAGCCGCCGCCATCTGCGGCCCCAGCAGGACAACAACTTCGTGCTCGATACGTCGGAAGGGGTGCAGCGCTTCTGGGCCGGCATCAGCCGCATTCTGATGATCGTCATGCCGGGCATCGTGATTGTGTCGCTGGTGATCGGCGGCATCGTGATCATGAACATCATGCTGATGGCGGTCGCCGAGCGCACGCGGGAAATCGGCTTGCGGAAATCCCTCGGCGCGCGCCGCCGTGACGTGCTCCAACAGTTCCTCGCGGAGTCGACCGCCATTGCCGCCGTCGGGGCCGCCTTCGGCATCGTCGCGGGGATCTTGCTCACCGTGCTGATCAATGCGGTCTCGCCACTCCCGGCCAGCATCTCCCCCACCTCCGTGTTCCTCGGCGTCATCATGGGAGCGGGAGTCGGAGTCGTGGCCGGCGTGTATCCCGCCACGCGAGCCGCGCGGCTCGATCCGATTGCCGCGCTGCGCCAGGAGTAGGCCATGACTCCCATCTTTGAAGGTGTCGGCATCGCGCTCACGTCGCTGCGCGCGCACAAGATGCGCGCGTCGCTCACGATTCTCGGCGTCGCCATCGGCGTGACGGTCGTCATGGTGATCGGCGCATTGATCAGCGGGTTCAACAAGGGGATTTCCGACATGCTGGCCTCGCTCGGACCCAAGACGTTCTGGGTGGGGCGATACTGGGGCGGCCAGAATGACCAGGATCCCGAAGACCCCAATCCGTGGCGCCGGCGCCCGCCGATTACCATGGCAGAGGCGAACGGCTTGGCCCAGCTTCCCAGCGTGGCGTTCGTAGTCGTGGACGAGTACACGTCCGCCGATATCGAATTCGAGGGCCATCGCCTGTCCGCGATCGGCATTCGCGGCCGGAGCGTCGACTGGCCGAAGATCGAGGGCGGCCACATCAGTCCGGGCCGCTCGTTCACACACCTCGAGGACGCGTCCAACGCCCACGTGGCGGTCATCAACAGCAAACTATCCGAGAACCTGTTCGGCCAGCGCGATCCGATGAACCGCCGCATCAAGATCGGCGGGCTGCCCTACGACGTGGTGGGGATATACGAGCCTCCGCCCCGCCTGTTCGGGGACGCTGACCAACCCACGGCCATGATCCCGCACGGCACATTCGTGAAGGATCTGCAGTTCTGGCCCGGGTGGATGGACATGTTCGTCGTGCCGCAGGACTCGGTGTCGCTCGATCGCGCCATCGACGATGTCACGATGGCGATGCGCACGATGCGCGGGCTGCGGCCAGGCCAGAAGAACAACTTCGACGCTATCACCCAAGAAGTGTACGTGCAGGCCGTCGACAGCTTCACGAAGGTGGCGCGCATGTTGATGATCGCGTTGTCGATGGTGGGTTTGATGGTCGGTGGCATCGGCGTCGTCGCGATCATGATGATTTCCGTCACCGAGCGCACCCGCGAGATCGGCGTCCGGAAAGCGCTGGGCGCGACGCGACGGGAAGTCATGTGGCAATTCCTCGTCGAGGCCGCCACGCTGACGCTGGTCGGCGGAATCGTCGGGATGGTATTCGGCTGGGGCATCGCATTCCTGCTCCACAACTTCACCCCGGTGCCCGCGTACGTACCGCTTGCGTCCATCTTTGTGGCGCTGGCGGCGGCGGCGGTCACGGGACTCCTATTCGGCATTTACCCCGCGAGCAGAGCCGCGCGGCTGGATCCCGTCGAAGCGCTGAGATACGAATGAGGTTTACCGAGGCCGTTCGCCTCGCGCTGCAAACCATCCGCACCCAGAAGCTCAAGAGCGTTTTCTCCATCATCGGCGTCTTCATCGGCGTCATGTTTCTCATCGCGGTGGTGTCGGTCGTCCAGGGGATGAATCGCTACATGACCGACAAGTTCGCGGGCACGCTGCTCGGCGTGAACACGTTCCGGCTGCGGCAATTCCCGGACGTGCAGATCGGCAACGTCACCGATTCGATGTGGCGCTCGTGGATGCGTCGCCCCCGCGTCACCTACGATGACGCGCAGGCGGTCATGCGCGGCATCTCGGTGCCGGTGCTCACCGCGTGGGAGTCCTCGAACCGGACCGCGCTGTTTGCGGGCCGCCGCTCGATCAAGGACGTGCAGGTCGTTGCCGCCACCGATCTCTACTTCGAAATTCGCTCGCTGACGATCGAGGACGGCCGGGCGTTCACGACCCAGGAGGTACAGGCCGGTCTTCCGGTCCTCGTGCTCGGTCACGAGCTCGCGGACAAACTCTTCGACGGTCAGGAACCGATCGGGCGCGAGGTCAAGGTATACGACATCCCATATCGCGTGATCGGCGTCGTCGAGAAGCAGGGGAACCTGTTCGGCCTCTCGCTCGACAAATTCGCCGTGGCGCCCGCCAGCGCGCCGCTCAAGCGCTACGTCAATGCGCCACGGGTCATCGACGCCCTCGCCGTCAAGGCGAGCTCCATCACCGAGATGCGCGAGGCGATGCAGGAGGCGGAGGCGGTCATGCGCAGCCGCCGGCACCTGCGCCCGCGCGATGAAAACAACTTTGCGATGGAAACCGCCGACGAAGTGCTCGATTTCTGGGGCAAAATCAGCAAGATCCTGTTCGTTGCCCTGCCAGGACTCGTCGCGATCTCTCTGGTGGTCGGTGGCATCGTGATCATGAACATCATGCTGATGGCCGTTGCCGAGCGAACGCGCGAGATCGGCATTCGGAAAGCGCTGGGCGCCAGGCGGCGCGACATCCTCCGACAGTTCCTCGTCGAAGCCACGACACTCGCCACCGTGGGCGCGAGTGCGGGCGTGGCCCTCGGGATCGGCCTCGCGGCGCTGATCGCGGCGACCACGCCGCTTCCCGCCGCGGTGGCCGCGTGGTCCATCGTCGTCGGTGTGCTGTTGGGCGCTGGCGTCGGCATCGTCGCCGGCGTGTACCCAGCCTCGCGCGCCGCGCGTCTCGATCCGATCGTCGCGTTGCGGCAAGAGACATGACGCCCGCCTTCGAAGGCGTCGGTATCGCCCTCGAATCCCTGCGCGCGAACAAGGCGCGCGCGGCGTTGACGATCCTGGGCGTCGCGATCGGCGTCGTGGCCGTCATGGTGATCGCGGCCATGGTCAGCGGCATCAATCGGAGTGTGTCGAACGTGATCGAATCGCTGGCGCCGCGAACGTTCCTGGTGTGGCGGTTCTTTCAAGCCGGCGTCAACGTGTCGGACGGATCCGATGAGAGCAGTCCCTGGCGCCGCAATCCCATCATCACCGACGCGGAAGCCGATCGCATCGCCGTGCTGCCGTCCGTTCGATTCGTGACCAGACGCGAGGAAAGCCAGGCCACCGTGGAATACGCCGATCGGCGTCTGGAATCCGTGCAGATATCCGGGCTGTCGGCGCAGTGGGTCGAGGTGAACGGCGGGGACATCTATCCGGGTCGCACGTTCACCAGGCTGGAGGATCTCTCGAACAGCCCCGTGGCAGTCATCAACCGCAAACTCGAGGACCAGCTGTTCCGGGGCCGGGATCCCATCGGACAGACGATCCACGTCGCCGGCGCGTCCTTCGTCGTGATCGGCGTATACACACCCCCGCCGAGCCTGTTCTCCGGGAGCACCCCGCCCTTCGTGGGCATGCCGCACGGGGCCTTCGTCAAGCACGTGCCGTACATGAAGGGCTGGATGCGCCTCGCGGTCGCGCCCGCGCCCAGCTATACCCAGCAGGAATCGATGGACGAGGTCGTCGCCACGCTCCGCTCTGTGCGAGGACTGAAACCCGGTCAGGACAACAATTTTTCGATTGTCACGCAGGACAAGCTGCTCGACTCCTGGAACCAGGTCACGGGGATGTTCTTCCTCGTCATGCTGGTTCTTTCGTCGATCGGGCTGATGGTCGGCGGCGTCGGCGTGGTTGCGATCATGATGATCTCGGTCACCGAGCGCACCCGCGAGATCGGCGTACGCAAAGCGCTCGGCGCGACGCGACGCGCGATCCTGTGGCAGTTTCTGGTCGAGGCGTCCACGTTGACCCTGGTCGGGGGCGCCATCGGCATGCTCGTGGGTGGCCTGGTCGCCTTCGTCATTTCACGTGTGACACCCATCCCCGCCAACGTGCCGCTCTGGTCGATCGTGGCGGCACTCGCCGCGTCGGCGCTGACAGGCGTCGGATTCGGGCTTTATCCCGCCAGTCGGGCGGCGCGGCTGGATCCGGTTGAAGCCCTGCGTTACGAATAGTCGTTTCCCGTTAGGTTTCAGCCGCCATGCCCCTCTACGAAGCCCTGCGCCTGGCCCTCCAGACCGTCTGGAGCCATAAGCTCCGGTCCTTCTTTACGCTGCTCGGCGTCATCGTCTCCGTGGCCTTCCTCGTCGCGGTCGTCGCGGTGATTCAGGGCATGAATGCGTACGTGCGCGACCGGTTGGCAGGCGCGATCGTGGGCGTCAATGCATTTCAGATTCGCCGCGATCCGATTCAGGTTGGCTTCATCGACGACGAAGCGTGGAAGCAGATCCAGCGCCGGCCGATCATCGCGCCCGAGGACGTCGCGTTTATCGCGCGCGCCGTGCCGGACGCCGAGGCGATCGCGCTGCAGTCGGGCTGGCCCACGCCGATGGCGGACGTGCAGTGGCGCAACCGTACCACGGGTGACGTGTTCATTTTCGGCGTGACCGCGCCCTTCGTGGTCGTGCAGGATTACAGCTTCGCGGCGGGCGAGCCGCTGACCGACATCGACCTCGAGCAGCGCCGCTACGTTGCCGTGCTCGGCTACGATGTCGCCGAGAAACTGTTCGGCAATGTGCACGCCGCCGTGGGCCGCAACATCCGGGTGCGCGGAATGCAGCTCACCGTCAAGGGCGTGATCGCCAAGAAGGGCACGGTGCTTGGGCAGTCCTGGGACGGGTTCGTGATGCTGCCGCTCACGACGTTCGAATCGATGTACGGGCGCCGTCAGACGATGGTGATCTCCGTCAAAATGCCGGCGGCCGACATGGTCGGCCCGGCGATGCTGCGCGCCGAGGAAGCGATGCGCATCGCGCACCACCTGCGGCCCGGCGCCGACAACGATTTCACGGTGGATACGGGCGAAGGCTTGATCGCGTTTTGGAGCAAGCTCACGCGCGTGATCTTTACCGTCGTCCCGGCCGTCGTCGTCATCGGCATTGTGGTCGGCGGGATCGTGATCATGAACATCATGCTCATGAGCGTGACCGAGCGCACGCGCGAGATCGGCATTCGCAAAGCGCTGGGTGCTTCGCGCAGCGACATCCGCCGCCAATTCTTTGCCGAGGCGCTCACCCTCTCGCTCCTCGGTGGGCTCGCCGGACTGGCCGCCGGCGCCGCCCTGGCCGGGCTGGTGCAGCTCGCGTCGCCGCTGCCGGCGCGAGTGACCGCCTGGTCCATAGGCGTCGCCCTCGGTCTGGGCATCGCGGTCGGCGTCACCTTCGGCGTCTATCCCGCGCATCGCGCTTCCCGCCTCGATCCCATCGAGGCGCTCCGCCAGGAATAGATGGCCCTGCATTCGGTGCGTGAAGGATGGCGCATCGCCGTGGACCAGCTGCGCTCCAACAAGCTGCGGTCCGGGCTGACCGTGCTCGGTGTCGTCATCGGGATCGCCACGGTCATGGCGATGGCGTCCATCGTCGCGGGTTTCCGCGAACAGATCGTCAACACGCTCGAAGTCGTGGGACCGACCACGTTCCGGGTGCTGCGGTATTTCTCGACCACCGGCGTGAATCCCGACGCCGTGCCTCGCGAGGTGCGCATCCGGCCCAAGCTGGTTCCGCAGGACGCCGAGGCGATCGCCCGGCTGCCGGAAATCCACTACGCAGCGATCTGGACGCAGGTCTTCCAGCGCTTCGAGTATGGCGGCAATCATACCCGGATCCTCGGGGTGTTCGGCGCCGACGATCGCTTCATGGAAATTCTGGGTGGTGGCATCGCATCGGGGCGGTCCTTCACGACGGCAGAGCTGCGCGGTGGACAACCCATTGCGATCATCGAGCAGCGTACCGTGGACCGCCTGTTCGGCCCCATCAACCCGCTGGGCCGCATCGTGCGTATCGGCGGGCACCCGTTCAAGATCCTGGGCATCTGGCAACGCCCGACGAACATTTTCGAGGTACCGGGGACGCCGGAGATCGCGGCCATCGTGCCGTTCGAAGCGGCGCACCGCAGCTTCATCATCGACGAATGGAACAGCCTCATCATTCTCGTGAAGCCCAAGCCGGACGTCAGCGTCAACCGCGCGATGGATGCGGCGACTGTGACGCTCCGCCGGCTACGCGGCCTGCGGGCCGGCGAGGCGAACACATTCGATATGCTCACCTCCGATCAGGTCCTGGGTATCTTCGATAGCCTGACGGGGGCGTTTTTCTTCGTGATGCTCGTGCTGTCGAGTATCGCACTGATGGTCGGAGGAATCGGGGTCATGGCCATCATGATGGTCTCAGTCACGAGCCGCACCCGTGAGATCGGGTTACGCAAGGCGCTCGGCGCCACTCGGCGCGCGATCCTGTGGCAGTTTCTCGTCGAGGCGGCAACGCTGACGTTGATCGGAGGCGTGATCGGTATCGCGCTGGGGCTCGGCATCGGAGAGGTGCTCAAGCGTTTGCTCGCGTTCAACACGACCGTTCCCCTCGTCCCAGCGGCTGTCGCGACCGTGGCGTCGATCCTGGTCGGCCTGGTCTTCGGCATCGCGCCGGCGGCGCGGGCGGCGCGGCTCGATCCGGTGGAGGCGCTCCGCTATGAGTGATGAGGTCGATCTCCTCGCGATCGCGGCTCACCGCGATGACGTCGAGCTGACCTGCGGCGGCACGCTGGCGAAAGCCGCGCGCGCGGGTCACCGCGTGGGGATTCTCGATTTGACCCAGGGCGAGATGGGGACGCGCGGCGATGCGGCGACGCGTGCCGCAGAAGCCGCCAAGGCCGCCAAGACCCTCGGCGTGGCAATCCGGCTCAATGCGGGTATGCGCGACGCGTATTTGACGAACGATGACGCGTCCAGGAAAAAAATCGTCGAGCTGATTCGTCGAACCAGGCCGCGGGTGGTGATACTCCCCTTCCCCGTCGGACGGCATCCGGACCACCGCATCGCCTCAGAGCTGGGTCGCGACGCCTGTTATCTAGCTGGGTTGGCGAAGTACGAGCCTGACACGGGCGGTGAGGCGCATCGACCTTACAAGCTGCTGTATGCGCTCGCCTATCGAGAGGACCCTGTCAAACCGACGTTCGTCGTCGACATCTCGGACGTGTTCGAGACGAAGATGCAGGCGATTCGCTGCTATGGGACGCAATTCGACGGCGCCAAAGCCGCCGGCGAGATCTACCCCACCGGTCAGGACCTGTACGAGCTGATTCGGGTGCAATCGGCGCACTACGGATCATTGATCCGGCGCCGCTACGGCGAGCCGTTCTATACGGCGGAAACGCACGAAGTGGACGACGTGCTGCGGCTTGGCGTTCAGTCAATCTAGATTAAATTGCGAGCCTCATGACGAAGCGCGTGACGTATCTCGACAACGCGGCGACTACGCCGGTGCGGCCGGAGGTGCTGGAGGCGATGCTTCCCTACCTCGGGAAGGAAGCCTTCGGCAATCCGTCGTCCGCGCATCGCTTCGGGCGGGCGGCGCGCGCCGGCATCGAAGAGGCGAAGCGCGCGATCGCCGAGGCGGTGGGCGCCGAGCCGAATCAGGTGGTGTTCACGTCGGGTGGCACCGAGGCGGATAACCTGGCGCTCATCGGCGCCGCGCTCGCGGCCCGGGATCGCGGTGGCCCGTTCCGGGTCGCCGTCTCCGCCACCGAGCACAAGGCCGTGCTCGCCGCTGCCCACGCGGTACAGCACCTCGGCGGCGAAGAGATCATCCTGCCCGTGACGGCATCCGGCCTGGTCGAGGACGCGCAGCTCGCCAAGGCGATCGACCACGGCGTCGCCCTCGTCAGCGTGATGTGGGTGAACAACGAAGTCGGGACGGTGCAGCCGGTGCGGCAGCTCGCCGATCGATGTCGCGAGGCCGGCGTGCTCTTCCATTCCGACGCCGTTCAGGCATTCGGCAAGGTTCCGGTATCGCTGCGCGACATCAGCTGCACACTCCTCACCATCTCGGGCCACAAGATCGGCGCTCCCAAGGGCATCGGGGCGTTGATCGTGCGCGATCGCAAAGCGGTGGAGGCGATCATCCACGGCGGTGGCCAGCAGTTCGGCATTCGCCCCGGGACGGAGAACGTACCGGGCATCATCGCCCTCGGCACGGCGGCGCGCCTCGCGGCGGAAGAGCAGCAGTCTCTGGCAGCGCGGCTGCGGGAGCTGCGCGATGAGCTGGAGCGCCGGGTCCTGGCAATTGTGCCGGACGCCGTGATCAACGGCTGGCAGGGCGAGCGCGCGCCCCACGTCTCGAACGTGTCGATTCCCGGCACCGACAGCGAAGCGATGCTGATGCATCTCGATCTCGCCGGGATCGCCTGCTCCTCCGGCTCCGCCTGCAGTACCGGCACGGTGGAGCCCTCCCACGTGCTGACGGCGATGGGCGTGCCGCGCGAGCTGGGCGTTGCCGCGCTGCGGTTTTCGTTCGGCAAGGACAGCACGATCGAGGACGTCGAGGCTGTCACCGCGGCCCTGCCCAAGATCGTGGAGAAGGTCCGCTCACTCTCGACCGTACTGCACCGATGAAGGTCCTGGTCGCGATGTCCGGCGGCGTCGACAGCTCCGTCGCCGCCGCGCTGCTCGTCGAGCAGGGTCACGAGGTCATCGGCGCGACG
>DAIQBJ010000114.1:0-8923 GCA_036781225.1 Gemmatimonadales bacterium
GGGACCGCGCACCCTGGACCTCGACATCGTGCGGTACGGCTCGCGCACCGTGCAGGAGGCGAATCTGACGATTCCGCATCCCGAGCTTCCGAACCGCGACTTCTGGCGCCGCGAAATCGCCGAGCTCGAGGCGATGCACCATGGCTAGCATCACCACGCGCACCCTGCTCGAGATGAAGGAGAAGGGGGAGCGCATCGTCGCGCTGACGTGCTATGACGCGCTGTTCGCGCGGCTGCTCGACGCGAGCGGGATCGATATCCTGCTCGTCGGCGACTCGCTCAATCAGGTGCTGGCCGGCGCCGCGTCCACGCTCTCGGCGACGCTCGAGCAGATGATCTATCACACCACCATCGTCCGGCGCGGTGCCGAGCGGGCGCTGGTGATCTGCGACATGCCGTTCCTGACCTACCAGATCACTCCCGAAGATGCGCTCCGCAATTGTGGACGCGTGATGAAGGAAACCGGATGTCAGGGGGTGAAGATCGAAGGCGGCCAGCCGCTTGCGGCGACCGTGCGGCGTCTGGTCGATGTCGGAATCCCCGTCATGGGACACATCGGCTTGACGCCCCAATCGGTGCACGCGCTCGGTGGCTATCGGGTCCAGGGACGGGACGACGCGACCGCCGAGCGGCTGAAGGCCGACGCCCAGGCGCTCGAGGATGCCGGCGCGTTCGCCGTCGTGCTCGAGCTCGTTCCGGCAGCGCTCGCGTCACAAATCACCAAAGCGCTGACCATTCCGACGATCGGCATCGGTGCCGGCCCGGCCTGCGACGGGCAGGTGCTCGTCCTGCACGACATGCTGGGGTTGAACGATCAGTTCTCGGCGAAATTCGTGAAGAAGTACGCGGCGCTGGCGGAGGATGTGCGGGAGGCCGCCCGGTTGTTCGCCGCGGAAGTCCGCGAGGGCCGCTACCCGGGGCCCGAGCATTCCTTTGGACAATGACCAATGACCAATGTCCAATGATCATTGGACATTGATCAATGGTCATTGATTATTGATAATTGATCATTCTCCCGGAGGGAGCATGTCGAAAACCGAAGACGAGAAGCTGGCGAAACTGATCAAGAAGAACATGGCGAAGGCGGCAAAGGCCAAGCCCAAGGCGCGCAAACGATATGATCCCACGCTGCCGCCCGACACCACCGACGACGATATCGAGCGTCGCGACTTCTTTTCGGAGATGAAGAAGCGCGAGTTCTAGTTGCGCGAGCTCTCCAGCCTTCCTGAGATGCGGGCCTGGTCTCGGGCAGAGCGATCCCACCGCCGCACCATCGGCTTCGTTCCCACCATGGGGTACCTCCACGAGGGTCACCTGCGTCTGGTGGACCGCGCCCGCGCGCTGTCCGACCGCGTCGTGATGAGCGTCTTCGTGAACCCGCTGCAGTTCGGGCCGCACGAGGATTTGGCGCGCTATCCGCGCGACCTGAGTCGCGACCGCGCTCTGGCTGAGGCGCGCGGCGTCGATTGCCTGTTCGTTCCGGACGCCACGGCGATGTACCCGGGCGAGCCGCTGGCTCGCGTCGTCGCGGGGCCCGTGGCGGACACGCTCGAGGGCGCCGCGCGCCCAGGGCATTTCACCGGCGTGCTCACGGTCGTGGCCAAGTTGTTCCATCTCGTCGAGCCGGACGTCGCCGTGTTCGGTCGCAAGGACTTCCAGCAGGCGGCGCTCGTGAAGCGACTGGTGCAGGATCTCGATTTTCCCATCGCGATCGACGTCGCGCCCACGGTGCGCGAGCTCGACGGTCTCGCGCTCTCGTCGCGCAACACCTATCTCACGCCCGACGAGCGCCGCTCGGCCGTGGGGTTGTCCCGCGCGCTGCGGCTGCTGGAGCAAACGTGGCGCAGCGGCGAGCCAGACCCGGCGAAGCTCAAGCTCTCAGGGATGGAGGCCATGCGCTCCTCTGGAGTGCTCCCGGAGTACTGCGCGCTGCTCGATGAGGATCTGCAGCCGGTAACGCGGCTGACGGCCCGAACCGTGGCCCTCGTGGCGGCACGACTGGGAAAGACGCGCCTGATCGATAACGTCGTGCTGGGTGAGGGCATCGGCGCGGATCCCCGAGTCACACCGTGAGCTTGCCGCCATGGGCTCAGGTTTCGCCGCAGCGCCGGGCGCACATCGAGCGCGTCGTCGCGCTGCTCGACGAGTGGGCCACACCGATGGACGTACCCGGGCGTGAGCGCGAGCGCTGGCTGCGCGCCGGCTGGCTGCACGATGCGCTGCGAGATGCGCCGTTGCGCGATCGGCTGGCCCATGGCCCCGCCGCTGCCGATCGCGCGGCAGCAGAGGGTGAGCGGGATCGAGGCGTCCTCGATGCCGTCCGGCATCATACGCTCGGCTATGCGGGCTGGGATGACGTCGGGCGGATGCTGTATCTGGCGGACTTTTTGGAGCCGGGCCGGGAGGCTTCGGGCGCGCGATCCGACCGTGCTGAGCTGGCGGCTCGCGTGCCGCGGGATCGTGATGGCGTGCTGCGCGAGATCGCGCGCCGCCGGACCGAGTGGGTGCTCCGCTCGGACTGGCCGCTGCCGGTCGAGACGGTGGCGTTCTGGAACAGCGTGGTCAAAAAATCGTGAGACTCGCGGCGCTGCTCGCGGTGGTTCTGTGCTCGGGGTGCGGGGGAGGATCGGATCAAACCCAGCCGATTCCCGGTGACAAAGGCCCCGCAATCACCGTCGAGGTGCTCAATGCGAACGGCCGCGCCGGTGACGCGCGCGCCGGCACGCGCCTCCTGCGCCGGGCGGGTATCGACGTGGTGTATTTCGGGAATGCACCGGAGGCTGGTCTCGACTCGACCCGGATCATCGTACGGCGGGGGCAGGTCAAAGTGGGCGAGCGGGTGCGGTCGGCGCTGGGCACCGGGCGCGTCGAGGTGCAGCTCGACAGCACTCGCCTACTCGATGTGAGCGTGCTCCTCGGCGCGGACTTTATGGGGTCGAGCTCCCCGCTCGACCTCCACCCGTAGCTGGCCGCACGCCGCGCTGATATCGAGGCCGCGGCTCCGGCGCAGCACCGCCTCAACCCCACGCCGCTTCAACCGCCGCTCGAACGCGAGCATCTGCGCGCGTGGGCTCGGCGTCAGGTCGGGTGCGCCGCCCGGATGCAGCGGCAACAAATTGACGAGCGCAGCGAGCGGTTGCGCGAGCTTCGCGAGCTGATCGGCCGCCTCGAGCGAATCGTTCTTCCCGCCGATCAGGACATACTCCAGCGTTACGCGGCGGCGAAATTGCTGCAACGCTTTCATCAGATCGGGCAGCTTGTATTTCCGCTCGATCGGCATCAGCGCGAGCCGCAGAGCGGGGGCGGGCGCATGCAGTGACACCGCCAGCCGGAACTGTTCGTCCCGCTGCGCGAACTTGGCCAGGTTCGGCAGGATTCCGACCGTCGACAGCGTGATATGGCGAGCGCCGATGCCGAAGCCGTCCGGCTGATTCAACGTGGTCAACGTCGTGTCCACTGCGTCCCAGTTGAGGAGCGGCTCGCCCATTCCCATGAACACGATGTTGGTCGGCCGGAGACTCGGATCGCGAATCACCAGCTCGCGCACCTGGCTCGCGATCTCACCCGCGGTCAGGTTGCGCCGGAATCCCATGCGGCCCGTCGCGCAGAAGACGCAGCCCAGAGCGCACCCCGCTTGAGAAGAGATGCAGAGCGTCCTGCGCTTTCCTTCGGGGATCAGGACGGACTCGATCGCCTCTCCATCAGCGAGCGACCAGAGGAACTTCTCGGTGCCATCGCTCGAGACCTGATGCGTGCGCAGCTCGAGACGCCGCAGCGGAAAGGCCTCGTCGAGAGCGGGTCGCAGCGCGGCGGGCAGATCGGTCGCGTCGCTCCAGCGCGCCACCGGCCGTTGCCACAGTCGCGGCGCGATTTGGCGCAGGCGATAGGCAGGCTCACCACGTACCGCCAGCCACGCTGCGAGCGTTTGATGAGCTGCATCCGGCGTCAGGCTGAGGAGATCAACGCTCACTTGAAGCGCGCGTCGATTCCGACGCGATAGGCTGAGCCGACGTCGTTGACGCCAGCATCGCGCGCGAGTGTCAGATGGTATTTGCCGATCGCGAGCCGAATCCCTGCCACCGGCCGCCAGCTCGACCCGCTGCCGTAGCTGCCTTCATAGGCCAGCAGGAAATCAAACTTGAACGATTGCGCCAACTCGACACCCAGCCCGAACTGCTGGTCCGCCGTGAATCCATGCGCAAAGGCGATCCCATATCGGCCCCGCAGCGCCGCCGGCTCGCCCGAGATCGTGCCGTGCCACACCCGCGCCTCGAGGCCCGCGTAGATGTCCTGTGATGGATCATTCGTGCTGAGCGAAGAGAAAAAGTGGGTCGCGGCGGCGATGCGAACCTTGTCGCCGGAGAAGCCGTGGCTTGCGCCCACATCGAGCGTCACCCGATCGCTGATCTCGGTATCGAGCCGCGTTTCATGAAAGGCCAGCGTCGCTCCCACGTTTGTGGCGCCGATGCCCCGCGACCAGGTGCCCCCCAATCCGAAGGTGTACACGGGCACGACGGCGCCCGTCGGATCGGGGCTGTCCATGGTCTGCGTGATATCGCTCAGACCGACGCGGCCGTAGATGACACCGAGCTCGCCGATTTTTCCGGCGGGCACGCGCACCGTGGCGATGATGCCGCTGGCGTCGACGGCGGACGGTGTTTGAATAGCCTCTACCGCGAGGATGACGCGCGCGCTGTCGCCTAGTTGTGCGGGATTCCAGAAGGCTGCGGCGGGACCGACGGCGAGTGCGGCAGGGGTAGGAACCGTCGCCGTCGCGACGCGCCACAGCGTTGTGCCCGCCGCCTCCTGTGCCCCGCCTGGCCTGATGCCGCTTCCGAGGAGTCCGCAAACGAGTAGGCCAATGCGTTGCATGCAGAACGTTTACTCGGGGCCGTGGCGCCGTCAACTCAAGTCAACTATCTTCAATCGGTTACGGCACTTGGACATACTCCATTGCGGCTGACAGAACTGCTCACGCCCGATCGCATCCGGGTACCTTTACGGGCCCACAGTAAGGAGGGCGTGCTGCGCGAACTGGTCGAGCTCCTGGTGGATGAGAACGGAGCTGGGCCGGATCGCGCTAAGGCTATGTGGGGAGCGGGAGTAGAGGACGTGTTTCAAGCCGTGCTGGAGCGCGAGCGGCAGTTCCCGACCGGCATTGGCTACGGCGTGGCGGTGCCGCATGGCAAGACACCGGCACTCCCCAATCTCCTGGCGGTCGCGGGGACGACTCCGTCTCCGGTGCCATATGAGACGGTGGATGGTGAGCCCGTCCGGTTGTTCTTCCTGTTGGCGGGCCCGGAGTCGCAGGCCGGGGCGCACGTGAAGGCATTGAGCCGCATCTCGCGCCTCGTGCGGCGCGAGCCGATTCGTGCCCGGCTCCTAGCCGCGCAATCTCCGGACGAGTTCTACCGGATCCTGTGTGACGCTGAGAGGGGAGGAGCAGCATAGACGCCAGTGTGACTCGGACAACCCTGCGAACTCACCGCTGCGGCGCATTACGGAACGAGCACGTGGGGCAGCGCGTGCGATTGGGGGGTTGGGTCAACCGGCGCCGGGATCTGGGAGGAATCGTCTTCCTCGACCTACGCGACCGCGACGGGATCGTTCAGGTGGCGGTCGGACCAGCATGGGCGTCCGCCGAGACGCTGGCCATCGCGCAAACCGCGGCGTCCGAAGCGGTGCTCACCGTCGAGGGTGAGGTCGTGGCCCGCCCGCCCGCGATGCGCAACGCCGAGCTCGCGACCGGCGATGTCGAGGTCCACGCAACGATCCTCCAGGTGGTCGGCCCCGCCGAGACACCGGCGATTCCGGTCGCGCGCGGCAAGGGTGAAGCGCTGGCGGCCGAGGAGCTGCGTCTCAAGTATCGCCATCTCGATCTGCGCCGCCCCGAGCTGCAGGCGAATCTGATCCTCCGCCATCGCTTGATGCAGCGCGCGCGGCGTGCGCTCTCCGAGCTCGATTTTCTCGAGATCGAAACGCCGATCCTCACCAAGCCGACGCCGGAAGGGGCGCGGGACTACCTCGTCCCGTCGCGAGTCCATGCGGGGGAGTGCTACGCGCTGCCCCAGTCGCCGCAGATCTACAAGCAGCTCCTGATGGTGTCGGGGTTCGACCGCTACTTCCAGATCGCGCGCTGTTTCCGCGACGAGGACCTGCGTTTCGACCGGCAGCCCGAGTTTTCGCAGATCGACATCGAGGCGTCATTCGTCACGCAGGAAGACGTCCTCGGCTTCGTCGAGCACGTGCTGGTGGCGTTGTGGGACGAGGCCGGCCACACGATTTCGCGGCCCTTCGCGCGACTGACGTGGCGCGAGGCGATGGAACGCTACGGTACCGACAAGCCCGATCTGCGCTTCGACTTCCCGATCGCCGATTGGACGACGCAGGTCCAGCCGCTCGCCGTGCCGTTCTTCCAGGGCGCGACGAATGGCTCGCGCGTGAGAGGCATCGCGGTGCGCGGCGGTGGCACGCTCTCTCGCAAGGACGTCGATCAGCTCACCGAAACCGCGAAGACCCATGGCGCGCCGGGCCTCGCCTGGGTGAAGCGCCAGGGCGAGCAGCTCTCCGGCTCGGTCGGCAAGCACTTCACGGCCGAAGCGCTCGGCCGGCTCGGCGTGGGTGATGGCGACGTCGCGTTGATCACCGTCGGCCCCGACCGCGTGACGTCGCCCGCGCTCGACAAAGTGCGGCAGGAAGTCATCCGGCGGCTCGCGCCAGCGCCCAAGCTGGCCCATGCGTTCTGCTGGGTCGTCGACTTCCCGTTGTTCGAGCCCGATCCGGAGACCGGGAAGCCCGTGTTCGCGCACCATCCCTTCACCTCGCCCCACCCGGAAGACCTGCAGCGGCTCGACAGCGAGCCGTTCGCCTGCCGGGCGCTGCATTACGACGCGGTCTACAACGGCAACGAGCTGGGCTCCGGCTCCATCCGCATCACCAATCCCGCGGTGCAGCGCACGGTATTCCGGCACCTTGGCCTCTCGCCCGCGGAAATCGAGGCGCGCTTCGGCTTCCTGCTCATCGCGTTGGCCGCGGGCGCGCCGCCGCATGGCGGCTTTGCGGTGGGCTTCGATCGCACCGTGATGCTGATCGCGGGCGCGGGTTCGCTGCGTGACGTCATTGCCTTTCCGAAAACGACTGCGGCGCGGGCGCTGTTTGAGGGCGCACCGGCCCCGGCGCGGCCCGAGGACCTCGCCGCTCTTCACATCAAGGTGGTGCCATGAGCGATGACGTCGTCCACCGTCTCTCTGTGGAAGGCGTCGATCCGCTGGCGTTGGCCGGCGTGAACGATGCGAACCTGCTGGAGCTGGCGCGCCGGCTGGGCGTGCGGGTCTCGTTGCGCGGGGACAGCTTGTCGCTGGCCGGCCCCGCCGCGGCGATCGAGCACGCCGGTCCCGTCGCGCAGGCCCTGATCGATCTGGCGCGCATGGGAGAGAACGTCGACGTGCACGACGTCGAGCGCCTGGTCACCGAGGAAGCGCACGGCGAGGGCGTCCGGCAGCCTGCGGACCCCGTCAAGATCATCCTCCCCGGCTTGCGCCGCGTGATCCAGCCCAAGACCACGGGGCAGCGCGAGTACCTTCGTTCGATCGCCGAGCACGACATCGTCATCGGCATCGGACCGGCGGGAACGGGGAAGACCTATCTCGCGGTCGCGGCGGCCGTCGATGCGCTCGCGCGCAAACGGGTGCGGCGCATCATCCTGGCCCGGCCCGCCGTAGAAGCCGGCGAAAACCTCGGCTTTCTGCCGGGCGACCTGCAGGAAAAAGTCGACCCGTACCTGCGGCCGCTCTACGACGCGCTCGAAGACATGATGCCGCGCGAGCGGGTGGAAAAGGCGCTCGAGACCCGGACCATCGAGATCGCACCGCTCGCCTACATGCGCGGGCGCACGTTGAACGACGCGTTCGTGATTCTCGACGAAGCGCAAAACGCGACCGGGATGCAGATGAAGATGTTTCTGACCCGCCTGGGCGTGAACTCCCGCGCCGTGATCACGGGCGACAAGACCCAGATCGACCTGCCGATCCGCGAGGACTCGGGGCTGCTGCAAGTCGAGCGCATTCTGCCGGGGATTGAAGGCATCGGGTTCGTGTATCTCGGGGACGCGGATGTCGTGCGCCACCGGCTGGTGCGCGACATCATCCGCGCCTACGCCGAGGATGCGCAGGGTTAGATGAACGTCCCCAGCGGGGATCGGGTGCGGTATCACGCCGCGCGCTGGATCTGGGTGCCGTTCATGGCGCTCGTGGCGCACGCCGCGTTCCCGTCCAGCGCGGCCGACGTCGCGCCGCTGCTCGAGCCCGGCGCGCGCGCCGACAAGGAAATCATCGCGCCCTTCAACTTCGTCGTGAACAAGTCGGAAGACGAGTTGCAGCGCGAATCGGAAGAGCTGGCCGCGTCCGCCAAACCGATCTACGAATTCCGGCAACGCGTGTATGACAGCAGCGCCACCAGCATGGCGGCGTTCTTCAGCGCGGCGGATGCCGCGGCGGGTCAGAATACGCAGGCGATCATCCACGCGGCGGCGGATTTCGGCGTGCCGCTCACGCCGCAGGAGGCATCCTATCTCGGGAAGAGCGCCAAACGGCGCGCGCTGCAGCAGGCGCTGGAGAAGCTGTTCGATCGGACGCTCGCCCAGGGAGTAACGGGCCCGGGGGTGCTGCAGGTCGAGCAATCGCGCGAGCTCATCGTGCGCCGCGGCGCGACCGAGTCCTCCGTGCAGCGGGATCAGGTGCTCACGTGGGGGCAGTACCTCAATCGCGCGAAGCAGTTGAACCCGGATCCCAGCTCGAGCGTCGCCGACGTACTGTACCTCAAGCTCGCCCGCCAGTTCTTTCGGCCCACGCTGACCCTCAACCAGGCCGAGACGGAGCGCCGCCGCAACGAGCTGCGCGGCAGCGTCGATCCGAGCAAGTACATC
>DAIQBJ010000115.1:0-8871 GCA_036781225.1 Gemmatimonadales bacterium
CGACTGCGACCGTGAACGCCAGCATGGTGGTGGCCTGGTACGAAGCGGCCACGGCACTGCCGTCGTACCGGCACACCGTAGCTCGAACGCTCGAGCTGGCGCACACGACTGGGGCATTGCACTCGCTACGGGAAACCGGATGGAGGTCGGCGAGAGACACGGTGCTCTGTGGCGGCCTCATGGGGGCCCTGAGCGACGGCGATCTCGTGACGGCGGCGTCCTGGCTGCAAGAGCTGGAGCGAAACGTCCACCATCTCGGGCCGATGTTTCGCTTCTGGCGTCACTGGTTCATCGTGTGGGAGGCCCTGATCCGCCGCGACGTCGCTCGCGCGAACACCTCCGAGCCGGAGATGTTGCGGCTCGCGCTCGAGGCGGGGCGTCCGCTGGACGAAGCCGTCGCCCATCTCTTGTCGGCCCAGGTGCTTCACGCGCAAGGTGCCCCGAGCGATGCGCGACGACATCTCGACCGGGCATTGGAGATTGGGCGCGCCATCAGCAGCGCCTACGTGGAGTTCATGGCCCGCCTCACCGAGGCGCAGCTCTCGCTGGACTGTCGCCAGGAGTCCGATGGCCTGCACGCGCTCCGCATCGCGATGACGATCGGCCGCGAGCGTGGTTACGTGAGCTCGCACGTGTGGATTCCTGCGGTCATGGCCCGGCTCTGCGCTCGCGCGCTGGAAGCGGGCATCGAGCAGGACTATGTGCGCGGCCTCGTCCAGAAGCGCGGCCTCGTGCCGGAGAGCCCGCCGGTCGAGGCCGAGGCGTGGCCCTGGCCCATCAAGATCCTCACGCTCGGGCGCTTCGAGGTGCTGCGCGACGGCGAGCCGGTCCGATTCGCCCGCAAGGTCCAGCGCAAGCCGCTGGCGCTGTTGAAAGCGCTGATCGCCTTCGGGGGGCGTGACGTGCGCGAGGACCTCGTGATCGATGCGCTGTGGCCCGACGCGGAAGGCGACGCGGCCCGCGTGGCGCTGGCGAGCGCGCTGCATCGGCTGCGCGGTCTGTTGGGTCATGAGCACGCCGTCGTCCGGCAGGAGGGACGGCTGAGCCTGGAAGGCCGGCTCTGCTGGGTGGACGTCTGGGCGGTCGAGCGCCTGCTGGGGCGGGCGGAAACCGCGGCAAATCACGCGGAACTTATACGCAAAGCCGCCGGCCTGTACCGAGGCGCGTTCCTCGACGAGCGAGAGGTCGAGCTTCCCCAGGCCGCAGCGATGGCCGAGAGTCTCAGTCGTCGTTTACTCCGGCACCTCGTGCGCGGCGGGCGGCACTGCGAGCAGGCGAATCCGCAGGAGGCCGTGGATTGGTACGAAGAAGCGCTCCGCGTGGACCCGTGTGCCGAGGATGTCTGCCGGAGCCTCATGACCGCCTATCACCGACTAGAGCGCTCCACGGATGTTGTCGCCACCTATGAGCGCTGCCGAGCCGCGCTCGCCGACACACGGGGCCTCGCGCCCTCTGTGGCAACCCAGGGACTCTTCAAGACCCTTTCGGCCCGCTAAGTCAGCGAAGTTCCTTCATCTTCATCGTTGTCTAATCCGAACACGATCCGTCATCGCGTGGCGCTAGCATGCCCACGTGAAACAACGCCGCCGGCGAGCCTGATCCGATGTTGACCCGCCATGAGCGCGGATTGCTCATCGCCGGCGGGTGTCTCTATCTCACCGTTCTAGGATTCCTGACCGGCATGATCGTGGAACGCGTTCGTTTCGACAGGCAACGCGCCACCGTCCTGCAGCATCTCGCCGCAACGCAGGAGCGGCTGCACACCCACCTCATGGATCTGGAGCGGCAGACACAGGTTCCCCGCCCCAGAGGTAATCCCTGAGCCCGGAGGTCAGCCCGCTCCACGCTGACGAGCGTGCACAAGCACGTCAACCATCCCGAGACCTTCGCGTCGCTCGCGTCGAAAAGGTTCATTCCTACGGAATCATGGTGTTCGGGTTGTTCATGTTCGGATTCGACGGGGACGACCCCCTCCGTGTTCGAGACGACGGCGCGCTGCACCCGCGCCACGGCGTGTCACCTGCTCCGGAACCATCCGCCGACACCACCGACTCGCGAAAACGTCGCGCGCCACGTGCCGGCGGCAATGTTGCTGAGGTGGAGCCAGTAACCTTGCGGGTTCATTCCGGTGATGACGTCGCCGACGCCGGGCCAGCAGTCGAGCCAGCTGTGCAGCAGTCGCAGCTCGGGCTCCGTCGGCGGCACGAGGCAGAAGCCGACGGCGCCGCGGAGGACGCGTGGGCACCGTCTCAGAGCGTCGCGGGCGGGGCAGGACGGCGACGCTGCGCTTGGCGCTCCTGCCAGCGGGCGATGAGTTCATAGACCGCTGGGAGCACGAGCAACGTCATTGCCGTGGCGGAGACGAGGCCACCGATCACCACCCGAGCGAGAGGCTGCTGGATTTCAGCGCCGATATCGTGCGAGAGTGCCGCAGGGAGAAAGCCGATAATCGCCACGATGGCGGTCACGATGATCGGCCGGAACCGCACTTCGCATCCGCGCTTGATCGCCTCGCGGATCGGCAGCCCTTCGGAGGCGGCCTGACGGATGAATGATACGAGGACGACCCCGTCGAGCACACTCACTCCGAACACTGCAATGTACCCGACGGCGGCAGAGATGCTGAAATGCGTGCCCCAGAAAAATAGTGCAAGGGTTCCACCAATGATCGCGAACGGTAAATTGAGCATGATCATCAGGGCGTCGGCGATTGACTGGAAGGCGCTGAACAAGAGGACGAAGATGATGAACAGGACCATGGGCACGATGACGTAGAGCCGCGCCAGCGCGCGCTGCTGATCCTCGAAGCGCCCGCTCCAGATGATGCTATAGCCCTCGGGCAGTCGTAGCGCCGCCGCGACCTTCGGCATCGCCTCGGAGACGAGGCCACCCATGTCCCGATCCCGCACGCTCCATTTGACGGCCAGCCGGCGGACGTTTCCCTCGCGGAGGATCTCCGAGATGCCGTCCGTCAGACTGAACTCGGCGAGTTGTGTGAGCGGGATGCGCTCGCCGCTCGGTGCGCTGACCGTGACATTCCGGAGGCTCGCGACCGAATCCGCTTCCTGGGGCTTGAGCCGCACCGCGAGGCCGAACCGGCGCTCGTTCTCGAAGACCTCGGTGACGACCCGCCCCTTCGTCGCGGCCTCGATCACGTCCTGCACGTCCTGAACATTGATGCCATACCGGGCCGCTGCAGCCCGGTCCACGACGATCTGTAGCTGCGGCTGACCGATGAGGTGATCGTAATCGAGATCTGCGACGCCGAGAATGTCTTTCAGCACGGCGACGATCTGCTTCGCTAGCCCGTCCATCACGAAGATATCCGGACCATGGAGCTTGATCGCCAACTCCCCCTTAACGCCAGCGAGCGCCTCGTCGACGTTGTCCTTGATCGGCTGGGAGAAATT
Source organism: Gemmatimonadales bacterium (assembly GCA_036781225.1). Lineage (GTDB taxonomy): Bacteria > Gemmatimonadota > Gemmatimonadetes > Gemmatimonadales > GWC2-71-9 > 20CM-2-65-7. Next base: position 3,411 of record DAIQBJ010000115.1, read on the forward strand.
GGTCGTGATTCCTGGAATAGTCGCGAGCGACTCGGTCATCGCCGCCACGAGTTTCGCCTTGTCCCTATTCTTCGTCGCCCACTCGGCGCGAGGCTTGAGCCCGACGTAGAATTCGAGATTGTCGAGCCCTTCCGCGTCCGTGCCGTCGTCGGGTGCACCGAGCTGTGACACCACGACGCGGACTTCCGGGAACGCTAGTAATCGCTCGCGGATTTCGCGAGTGGGCCGTCGGACTGCCTGCATCGAGATCCCAATGGGAAATTGGACACGGACCCAGATGTCGCCTTCGTCAAGCTCCGGCAGGAATTCCTTCCCGAGCAGTGTGAACACGAATAGGGCGACGGCGAGCAGTCCGGCCGCGCCCAGCACCGGGAAGATCGGCCGACGCAGGCACCATCGGATGGCGGGCCCATAGATCGCGCGGAGCGCCCGAAGCACCGGACTCTCACGCTCGGACGGCGGCCGACGAAAGAACAGGCTCGCGAGCACAGGAATCAGCGTCAAGGTAAGAATCAGCGCCCCGACAACGGCCACGGAAATCGTCACCGCCATCGGGGTGAAGAGTTTGCCCTCGATTCGCTGGAACGTCAGGATCGGCAAATACACCGTCATAATGATCAACACGGCGAAGGTCAGAGGGCGCGCTACCTCGCTTCCCGCGCGTTGCACCTCGCGGAGCACACGAGGCCCCGTCGGCTTCTCATGGCCCAGGTGGCGGACGATGTTCTCCGTCATGACGACGGCCCCGTCGATGATGATCCCGAAGTCGATGGCGCCCAGCGACAGGAGGTTGGCCGGAATCCCCCGAAGATCCATGAAGATGAACGCAAAGAGGAGCGACAACGGAATGGTCAGGGCCACAATGACGGCAGCCCGCACATTGTAGAGGAAGATTGACAGCATCACGATCACCAGAACCGCTCCCTCGATCAGGTTGCGGAGGACGGTGCGGACGGTCGTGTTCACGAGCCAGTCGCGGCTGTAATAGGGCCGGAGCTCGACGCCGTCCGGCAGCAGCTTCTGGACCTCCTGGACCTTCGCTTTGACAGCCTCGATCACTTTCCCCGGATTCTCGCCCGTCCGCATGAGCACGATGCCCTGAACGAGGTCGTCGTCATGGTCGCGGCCGAGCACGCCAAGGCGGATCGCGTGGCCAATACCGACGGTCCCGATGTCGCGGACTCTGACCGGCGTTCCCTTCTGCGCGGCCACCACGATGTTCTCGATGTCGGCCAGAGACTGGATCAAGCCGACGCCACGCACGGGCACGCGATACTCGCCGCGCTCCACGAAGCCGCTGCCGGCGTTGGAATTGTTGTTCGACACGGCGTCGAATATCTGCTTGAGGGTGAGGTTATAGGCGCGCAGTCTGCCCGGGTCGACGTCGATCTGATACTGTTTGGTGCCGCCCCCCCACGAGACGACGTCGGCGACACCGGGCACCTTCTTGAACTCGCGTTCGAGCATCCAGTCTTGGATGGCTTTGATCTCGACGAGGGGCCACGTCTTCGACTCGAGGGTATAGCGGTAGACCTCGCCAATAACGCTCGACAGCGGACCGAGCGCCGGTTTCACGTCGGCGGGAAGGGATGCCTGAGCAATCCGCTCCTGCGCCTGCGCCCGCGCCCAATACCGATCCGTGCCGTCAGCGAAGAGGATCTTGATGTTCGAGAGGCCGAACAGGGTATCCGAGCGTAAGAACGTCACGTTGGCGATACCGTTCAACTCGTTCTCGATTGGGATCGTGACCAGCCGCTCGACTTCCTCGGCGGCGTGCCCGGGCCAGAGGGTGATGACCTCGACTTTTACGTCGCCGACATCGGGGTAGGCCTCGATCGGGAGGCGAAAGAAAGAGACGATCCCCATCGTCACGAGCAGGAGCGTCAGCGCCACCATCACAAATCGCTGGTGGAGCGCGAAGTTGATGACGCGTGAAATCATCGGCTGCTGATACGGCGGGTCCATCGGTCGTCGCCGACGGTCCAATCCTTCTGCTTCACCTTCAGCCACCGCTTCGTCGGACCGGCCTCGTACGCGCTGGTGTCGTCCTTCGCCACGTAGCCCTCGTACCCTCGCTCGACGACCTGCCGCCACGCGGCCAGACCATCAGGTGCGAGCCGCCGAACTGGGAAGACCAACGCGCTGCCGGCGACAACGCTCTCCAGCCGAATGCCACGGTGGGCCAGCGGCCGCGCGCTGAGGTCGCGGCCGTCGCAATACAGGAGGTCGAACGCCATGTAGACAGGTGGCGACGCGACCGCCGCTCGGTCTGGCTCGCGCAACCAATCGAACCTTGAGCGGAGCTGCTCGTCGAAGACCGCCACCTCGCCGTCGAGGACGAGCGTGCGCGCCGAGAGCTTCGAGATCGCCGCCGCGATGTCGCGGAAGCGCCGACTGTGATCGACACCGCTTCTGCTGACGAGACGAGCCGAGTCGCGATTCTTGTACGCGATGATGCGCCAGCCGTCGACCTTCTCCTCATAGATCCACCCTGCGCGGTGGAAGGGCTCGCGCACGAGCGTGGGAGCCATCGGCGTGTATCGACGCAGCACAGAACGGCAAGTCTACACGGGGGCCTTGCCTACGGTTGGCGCGTATTGCGGCCGTGTTATTAAGATTTCTTAATGCCGTTCGGGCGCCGGCTGACGTTCACTCATCGCCAGCCTCCTTTTCTCTGGAGCCGGCCTTGCATGAGGGCTGAAGAGATTCGGCGCGGGTTACGAGCGTTCACTTCCTCGCGCTCCGTCAGAACGTGGATTGGCCCGAGCTACGGAGCAACACGCGAAATGTGCGAGCGGAAAATCACCGCGGCCGAGATCGAGTGCGAGGTTGTCGTCGCGAACGGCCAGGTGCTACGTCCTGACGCTGAGTGCTACAAGGTCCTCCTGGAAGAGTTGGTGGAGACGTGCCAGCGCTCTCTGAGTTACTCGATCACCTGATCCGCCCGCAGCAGCAGCGACGGCGGGATGGTGAGGCCGAGCGCCTTCGCGGTCTTGAGGTTGATGACCAGCTCGAACTGAGTCGGTTGCTCGACCGGCAGATCCGCGGGTTTGGCGCTTTGAGGATCTTCTCCGTATACAGGGCCGCGCGGCGCCAAAGTGCTACGAGATTCGGACCATAGGAGCCCAGGCCTCCAGATTCCGGACCTTCACGCCACATGAAGAACGTCGGGATCCGCTGTCGCGCGGCCAATTCGATAATGTGTGCCTTCTGCGTAAAAAGTTGCGGGCCTTGCAGCACGATCATGCCTGCGGCGCGTTTATCCTTTAATGCGGCTGCGACGACAGAAAGGTCGCTCGTAAGCGAGAGCTGCACCGGCTCCAGCGTGAATCCACGATCTCGTGCGGTTGCGTCCGCAGCGTTCAGGTAGCCGCGATTAGCGCCTGGCGAGAACTCTGGATCCCAGAGCACAGCGATGCGCGACGCCGGCGGCAATAATTTCCCCAACAGCTCGACGTACTTTCCCGCAATGTCCGGTGTTGGATCCCACGCCACTCCCGTCACATTGCCGCCAGGTCGAGCGAGGCTCGCGATGTATCCCTGGCCGACTGGATCAACGCCGTAGGCCATGACAATCGGGATTTTGTTCGTAGCGCGCCTCGCGGCTTCGATCATCGGGTTCGGCCCAACGGCAATGAGATCTATGTTCAGCTTTACGAGTTCAAGGGCGAGGATCGGAAGCCTCTCAGCATTACCATCGGCGAATCGATACTCGATGACGACGCTTTGGCCCGCGACATAGCCCAGTTCACCGAGGGCGCGCTCGTAGGCACTGATGAAATGTTGCACGACGTCGCGAGAGGCGAGCCAGAGCACACCAATGCGGGGCGCCTTTGCCTGCCGCTGCGCCTCGGCGGCAGCGGCGCGGCGAGCACGGCTCGCAGCCCGAGTGACCACAGCGTGACGTCATTCAATAACTTGATCCGCCCGAAGCAGCAGCGACGGCGGGATCGTGAGGCCGAGGGCCTTGGCGGTCTTCAGGTTGATCACCAGCTCGAACTTCGTGGGCTGCTCCATTGGTAAGTCGGCAGGCTTGGCACCTTTGAAAATCTTGTCCACATAGATGGCCTCACGGCGGAACATCTCGGGAAGGCTGCTTCCATAGCTCATCAAGCCGCCCGCCTCGACGAATTCGCGAAGCGTGTACATGGCGGGAAGCCGACTATCCCTCGCGAGCTGGGCGATCTGCTTGCGCTCTCGATAGAAAACAGCGGTGGTGACCACAAGGAGGGCGTCAGGTCGATCCCGCGTGGCCATCGCAAGCGCGGCGCGTAGGCCATCCGGCGGATTTCGGACCTCAAGGGATTCGGCACGCAGGCCGAGCGATCGCGACGCCGCATCCGCCACCTTGAATTGGTCCCCGGCAGTCGGTTCCCACAAGATGCCCAAGCGGGTCAGAGTCGGCAACGTCGCCTTGAGAAGCTCCAGTCGCTTGGCGGTCAATTCGAGCTGCTGAAGGAATACACCGGTGACGTTCCCACCTGGCCGCGCGAGACTGGCGACGTGACCCCGCTCGAGCGGATCGTAGTCAATGGCGACAATCACAGTGGGAATCGTCGTCGTGGCTTGCCGAGCGGCCCGAAGCGGCGCTTCGCCACCCGCGGCGAGAATCACATCCACGTGGGCCCGCACCAGCTCAGCCGCGAGAGTCGGTAGCCGCTCGACCTTTCCTTCAGCGTTGCGAATGTCCAGGAACAGGCTTTGGCCGGAGTACCCGAGCTTGCGTAACTCATCCGCGAAGTCGTCGTATACCCGAGGATTCGCGGTGGCCAGAATCCCGACTCTCCACACTCTCCCCGCCGGCTGCGCCGCGGCGGCGAGCGGCGCGGCGAGCAGCGACGCGAGGGACAGCACCGCCGTACGTCGCGTAATCTTCAATTCCACCAGCCCTGCCGCGCCAACCGCGCTCGGATGCGCTCGACGGTCGCGACTTCTTCGACCGCGACACGTAAGGCAATGCGATCGACGCGCCGCACCGCGAGATATCGCTCGTGCAGGGCGAGCTTCAGCGGTGGCAGGGCGACGCGGAGGAGGAAGCGCTCGAGTTGATCGTCTGACATCGCGGGCTGGAATCTAGCGCAGCGCTAGACGGTGTCAATGGCCGAAGGAGTGGCCGAGGCAGATGGGACGGGCTGCTGCCGTCAAGCCTTCGCTCGGTCGCGAGATCAAATGGGCCGTGAGCGCGGGCCGAGGTCGACCGATTTATGGTCACGCGGATTTGATCTCGGCTGGCGCCGTGGCTGGATCACACGCTCTGACTGACATTTTTCGGCAGGGTGCGGCCATTAACGCACCAACGGACTCGCGCATGCTGATCGTAAAGTGCTGAATTGCCGGACATCGAAGCGTGGCATCCATGCTGCACCCCTACGACGCAGACGCGCGAAACGCGCGAACCATCTTAAGGGGGGCAGAACCATGATGATGTTCCGTAAGCGCCTCACGCTGGGCGGTCAGCGCG
>DAIQBJ010000116.1:0-8811 GCA_036781225.1 Gemmatimonadales bacterium
CGAACCGGCGACCAACGCGTCGATCTGATCGCCTTCGGCGCCGAGCAGCGCGTCGTAGCGCCGCAAGTCCTCGGCAGTGGGTCCTCCGTTCTCGAAGCACAGGGCGAGTCGCTCGATCGCGCGGAGACTCCACGCGATGCCCGTCGAGAAGAGGGGATCCACAAAGGCATAGGCATGCGGTAGCATGGCCCAGCCGGCGCCAGCGGCGCGAGTGAGGCGGTGCTGAATGCGCGCTTTGTACGCGAGCGGCATCAGTGGCGTCGCGTTCCCAAACAGCACGCCGATCGTGGGGTAACGGCGGAGCAGATGCTGCCACACTGCGTCCGGTGTTCCTGGCACCCTGTGTTTCAGCAAGAACCCCGCGCTCGTAACGCCATGGTCGAAGCGGAGCGAGTACATCCACCCTTCATCTATTATGTGGTGCACTGCCGCCCAATCGTCGGGGTAGGGACCTGCCGGTAAGCCCGGCACAACCTCGGACATCAGCCGTACGCCGTCGAAGTGGCTGAACAGCAGGCCGGCCTTGGTGCGCATCCGGTGGAGTGCCGAAGGGATGCCGAGGCGGCGGGCCATGAATCCGCCGGGTCCCGATGCATCCACGACGAAATCCGTGCGCAGGTCGTCCAGCACCGCGCTCGTGACCTCGACGCGCTCGCGGTACTCCACGCCGGCTGCCGCAGCTGCGCGGACGAAATGATGGTCCACGTCGGCACGGAGCCAGTGATTATCGGCTACGTGATCGTTGGGGCTTGCAGCGACGAGCAGCCGCTCCGGACGCCGGCCGTTGGTGCTGAACGGCCTGCCGGTGTGATGGCGATAGAACGTGAACCCGCGTTTCAGGCCGCGCCGCAGCTCGGGGAAGCGCGCGACCCAGCGGCCGTGGGCAGCGAGATCGTAGCAGTCGTGCAACCCATAGCGACGCGCCAGGCGCTCGAGGGTGAGATTGGCGAGCGGCGTGCTCGACTCTCCGATCGCGAAGCGGGGGTGTGTGCCGCGCTCGAGCAGCACGACATCGTGGCCCCGTACGGCGAGGATGCGAGCGAGCAGCGACCCGGCGAAGCCGCTGCCGACGACGGCTACGCGCACGCGGTGCAGGAGACGAGGGGGGGGTCCAGACGGCCGCTGAGGTTCATCCGCGCCATGCGCGCGATGCGCGCGTTCCGGCAGGCATCGCAACCGGGCAGCCGTCCGGCGTCCCAGAGGTCGGCGGCGACGGCAGCCATTCTCATCGAGACGCAGTGATCCAGCGTTTGCTCGAGCTGCGCGAGCGTGGGCGGGACGAACGCGCCGAGTGCCTGCAGCCGCTCGAGCTCGCCGTTGCCGCCACGAACCGGGATCACCGCGATTCTGCCGGCGCCACGCGACGCGGCGTACTCCACGGTGCGCACCGTCCACTCGAGCCACTCCGCGGGCGGAACGTATGGCGCGCCGAGCAATACGAACACGCGCAGATCGATATGATGCTCGGCGAGAAAGGCGGCCGCGCGGTCGAAACGCGCGAGATCGAGGCGCTTGTTGAGGTGCGAGATCGCCACGGGATGAACCGTTTCAAGTCCAATCGCGACTTCGAGCCTTCCGGAGATCAGCGTCGCGAACTCGACGGCATCGGGGCCGACCATACTCGCGTGCGACTCGACGGTGAGCGCGCGAAACGGTTGGGCCAGCTCGGCGATCCGAGGCACGTCCTCGGCTGGGACAGCCCGGCGATCGAAGAAGTTGCTCGCGTTATAGAGTTTCAGCCGCTCGGGAGGCGGATTCCCAAATCCCTCCAGTGCGCGTCCGAGCTGAATCGGCAACGCCCCCGGTGGCGTCGGGCCTGCCAGCGTCCAGCGCCACAGGTCGCAGAACGAGCAGGTGAACGGGCACTCCGCGCCCGCGAGAAAGACCGTCCCGACGCGCTCTACCGCGCCAGTGGGTGCGCGCTCCTCCTCGAGCAGCGTGCCGTGCGCGTTCCAGGGATCGACCACCGGTTTCGGTGGCCGGAGTCCCCGAATTCGTGCATCAGCGGTGGAGTGCGTGGAAATGCCGGCGATAGCGAGCCTCGTCCTCAGTGAACAAGCGCGCGGCGGCCGCCGGCGACGTCGAGCCGTGCTGGAAACGCCGCTTGGGATAGACGGGCAGATCGAGTCCCAGCACCGCGCGGATACCGCGGCGGGCGATTTCGCCCTTCAGGGCGTACAGACGTTCGTGCGACCCTCGAGTCAGCTCGGCAAACGGAATTGCCTCGGCCACCCGGATCACGGACGGCCGTGTATACGGGCTAAAGGAGACAAATCCGTACCGGCGCGCGCACGCGTAGCCGCGTACGCACCCGCGGCTGTAGCCCCCGGAGTAGGTGAGCGAGTGCTTCAGCGAATCCACGCCCCAGCCTTCCTGATAGAGCATGCGATTGTTCACGACGCTGCGGATCGTCAGCTCGCCGTTCGCCTCGATCGGGTAATCCTTGAGGTTTTCATCCCCGCCGTCGCCGTCGGCGAGCAGCCGCCACTGCGGATAGCGCGCGCGAATCTCCTGCAGCAGCGCGAGATTGACGGCCGCGCACTCGACGTCCAGCGGCTTGTAATCTTCGATGACGGCGACCGCGCGCAGCGGATCGAGCGCGCTCGACGGCACCTCGATGGTCTCATCCAGGATCTCAAGTCCCGTTTTCCGCAGGAACTCGCGCGCCTGCCGCGCGTCGTCGCCAGCCCCATCGAGCGAGAGTGTGAACGCCTTGAGCCGCGCGGGCGATTGTCCCCGATCGAGCAGCAGTCTGTAGAGGCACAGCAGCACGGACCCGCTGTCGATCCCACCGGAAAACGGCACCCCGATCGGAGCGGCCGGCGCCTGCGCGAGCAGCCAGCTGCGGAGCTCCGCGTACAGCGCTTCGATGTAGTGCCGGCCGATCACGTCCAGATCGGGCGGCAAGGTGCCGCGTGGCGGATCGAAGAAGCGCCGGTACGAGGGGTTTGGATCGGGGCAGCCGATCAAGCGCAGCGTCGTCACGTGATGCGCCGGCGCCATGCGCGTGTACGAGGGGTGAAACTGATCGGCCCAGCCGCGGCGCTCGAGCTCCGCTGCGATCTCGTCGATCCGCTCGGCGACGATGAGCACCGGACCGTCGGCCGCTTTGGCGAGGAAGTACCGCAGCGGCCGCTCCAGGCTGCGCGCCAGCACCACGCGCTCGTCCTCCTGTGCGACCAGAGCAAACGAGCCGTTGATGCCGAGCACCTCCGTGGGGTCGGCGGCGAGGAGCGCGCTGCGTGCGGCGCCGAGGTCACCGGACCACAGATGCTGCGATGCGTCGGGAATCAGATTGACGACCCGCGCGATCGGTTGATTCATGGCTTTTTGGGCGTCGGGGCCGGCCGAAAGCGAATCGCTTGTCCACCGCCCGGCGCCAGCGCGATCCGCAGCCGGGAGTTACGCGTCACCGAGCGGTGTGAGATCGTCACCGGTGTGGGGTTCGTGAGCCAGTTGGCTCCAGGTCCGTCGGCGTAGATGTCGGCGATATAGCTCTTGCCGCGATCGAGGAACGTGAGCGGCACGTCGAACGTGCGGGCTTCCTCGTCGGTGATGGCGCCGAGGAACCACTGGGGGCTGTCTTTCTGGCGCCGAGCCACGATCACGTAGTCGCCGATTTTGCCGTCGATCACTCGCGACGTGTCCCAGTCCACGGCGACATCCTTGATGAACTGGAGGGCAGGCTGGCCCTCGTAGTTCTCGGGCAGGTCGGCCGCCATCTGCAGCGGCGAGTAGATCACCACGTAGAGCGCGAGCTGCTTGGCAATCGTGGTGCGCACGCGGGCTTCCTCGTTGGTGCGTGCCGGGCCCGTCTTCGTGCGCAGGATGTCGAAGATCCCCGGCGTGAAGTCCATCGGCCCATCGAGCAGCCGGGTGAAGAACAGGATCGTCTCGTGCTCCGGCGGATTACCGCCCTCGCCGCCCCACGCGTTGTACTCCTGTCCGCGCGCTCCCTCGCGGCTCATCATGTTGGGATAGGTGCGGCGCTCGCCGGTGTCGTGGATCGGCTCGTGCACATCCAGCATGATGTGGTGCTCGGCGGCCGTTTCGATCACGTGCCGGTAGTGATTGACCATGAACTGGCCCCAGTGCGAGTGGCCTTCACTGGTCAGGTCGGTCACATACCCCGATTTGATCGCGTCGAGTCCCAGGCGCTGGTACATCGAGAACGCGCTGTCCATCTGCCGCTCGTAATTCTGAATGCCGCCCGACGTCTCGTTGTGGACGATGAGATGGACACCTTTCGACTTCGCATACCGCGCGAGCTCGACGATGTCGTAGTCGGGATAGGCCTGCGTGAATGAGAAGGCGTTGCGGTTCTGGATCCAGTCCCCGTCCCAACCGACGTTCCACCCCTCCACCAGCACGCCGCCGAATCCGTTCTTCGCGGCAAAATCGATGTAGTGCTTCGTGTTCTCGGTCGTAGCGCCGTGTTTTGGCCCGGAGCTCCACGTCATCGTGTTGATGTGCATGCCCCACCAGATGCCGACGTATTTCATCGGCTTGATCCAGTCGGTATTGGCGATGACGCTGGGTGGATTGAGGTTCAACCCGATCACCGATGGTGATAGCTGCGTAACCTTGTCGGCGATCTGAATCGTCCGCCATGGCGTCACGAACGGCGTCTTGCCGCGCACCTTCACGCCGTCGGCGTAGGGCGCGAGATCGGCGCGCAACGTCCGGCTCTCCATGCGTGGTCCCCGGAGATTCATCCTGGCGTACTCCGCGAGATTCGCCTCGTGGATCACCACGAACGTCTTGCCGTCACGCAGCTCCATGGTGAGCGGCGTCTGGACGCTGTCGAGCGTGCTCACCGGTCCCTCCGACCAGAGCTGCTCGGAGCGGTCGAGCCGCGGCCGGTTGGAGGCGATCCACCAGGCGCGCGCGTTGTCCGCCATCGCGAATTCGGTCAGCTCGTCCATGATCTCGAAGTCGCCGAGGTTGGGTTGTGCTGGGAGCTCATAGCGGAACGCCACGCCGTCGTTGAAGGCGCGCACCGCCAGCGTGAACTTGCGGTTCGGACTCGTGGTCTCCTCGACGGAGACTTTGAGCTCGTTATGGTGATCGCGGATGCGCGAGACCTCGCCCCAGGGCTGGGTCCAAATCGTGTCGAAGGTGCTGCGGCTCGAATCCACGATGCGCAGGCTGTCGCGCAGCGGGGGCTGGTTGCGGAATTGAAATCCGAGCATGGACGGGGTGAGCAGCGGGCGGCCGTCGCGCTGCACGGCATAGTAGAGCTTCCCGTCATGCGTCTGGACCAAAACGACGTTGCGTCCGTCGGGGGAGGTGACGCGCAGTTGCGCCTGGATCCGCATCGGAAGCAGCGTCAGCGCAACGAGTAGCAGAGTCCTCATCGATTACTCCGGCGTGGTGTATATTCGACCGCGATCACCCTATCAGGGGATGTTATGAAGCGCCTGAGCCTGCGTCCCTTCTGTTCCGCTGCAATACTGCTTGCCGCATGTTCCAGCCATTCATCCGGCGCGCGCGCAGTGCGTCCGGCTGGAGCGGCCAACGTCATCACCGCGTACGACATCGCGCACTCACCAGGGATGTCGCTCGAGCAGATCCTCATCGCGCGTATTCCGGGCCTGAGCTTTGGGCGAACCGCCGACGGCCGGACGATCATCAAGCTGCGCGGGACCACGACGTTCATGGGCGACGAGGAAGCGCTGGTCGTCGTCAACGGCATCGCGCTGGGCCCCAACGCCGCCGGCAATCTCAACGCGATCAATCCCCAGGACATCGAGTCTATCACGGTCTTGCGGGACGCCGCCAGCACCGCGCAGTACGGCTCGCGCGGCGCCAATGGCGTGATCCTCATCAAAACGAAGCAAGGCTAGCGGCCGGCGCGGCCGCTCCGGCGCCGCCCGGAAGAACAGCGGCCGATCATCGTTGCGTGCGACGATGTACAGATCGCCGGCGCGCGTCCGCAGCCGCTCGATATCGCGCGCCGCCCCCGGTACGAAGAACCCGCTGCTCGCCGCGCGCACCGGCGTGAAGCCACCGTGACCGTCGCCCCGCAGGAACAGGCCATAGCTCGCGCTCATGCGGCCGATTTCGGGTTGCACGCCGTCGAAATTCCCCGCCAGGAGCAGGTCGAGTTTGCCATCGCGATCGAAATCGCCCGCCAGGATGCCGTACACCGGCGCAACCTGCGCCTCGCGCGGCAGTGGGACCAGCGAGTACGAGCCGTCGCGATGGCTCACGGCAACCGCGCTCGCGAACGTTTCAGCCTGCTTCAGGGCTGCGCCCTCGAGTCCGCTCCCGAAAATCTGCTCCACGGTCCGACCGGCATAGTCGGAATACTTGGGATAGCGCGGCTTGAGGTACGGCAGGACACTGGTCAGCTCGTCTCGGAGCGCGAGCGGCAGTGATTTGCCATTTTCGTAGAGCGTCAGGATCTGCTCAGGGAAACCGTTTCCGTCGAAGTCCTTTACGTACATACGGGCGGGCTCGTCCGGTGAGGCGTGCAACCGGGCGTTCAGCCCCAGGTTCCCCACCACGAAATCGACTCGACCATCGCCGTTGAAGTCGCCGGCGATGATCCGGTTCCACCATCCGGCGCTGTGCTCGAATCCTTTGGTCGGCTGGCGGACGAGCGTCGTGCCGGTGTTGTGAAAGACCGTAATCGGCATCCATTCGCCGACCACGACGAGGTCCAGGCGGCCATCACCGTCGACGTCCACCCAGAGCGCGTCGGTGACCATCCCGATGTGCGCCAGGTCTGGTGCCACCTGCGCCGTGACGTCGGTGAAGTGGCCGTGGCCGTCGCTCTTGAGCAGGGTACTGGGCGGATCGATGCCATATCGGCCCATCACCACCCGGCCCCCCACGAAGACGAAGTCCTTAGAGACGGCGACACGCGAGCCGCTGTTGAAGAGGGGAGGCAAGCGCCCCGTGGTCTTGCGCAAGTTCCCCTGGCCGTCGCCGAGGTACAGCCGGTCTTCGAGGGGCGGCGCGAGCGGCGAGAACTCGTTGCCCCCGGTCACGACATAGAGATCGAGCTTGCCGTCACCGTTCGCGTCGAAGAAGGCCGCGCCCAAGTCCTCCGCGATGCGGTCGGATTCGAATAGCGCTTGATTCGTTGCGTGGAATGTGCCGTTGGGGCGCTGGACGTAGAGCGCGCTCGGTTGGCCTCTCGCGCCGCCAATGAAGAAATCGTCGAGGCCGTCGCCATTCACATCTCCCACGGTCACCAGCGGCCCTTCGGTTGACACCATCTTCGGGATCAGGGGCTCGCGGTCGAAGTCCACGAAGTCGTTTTCGTGGTGCACGAAGTCGAGGCCAATCGAGGCAGTGACGTCCTTGAAAAGCGGCGGTCGGGCGGGAGGCGACTGCGACGGTCGGGCGGTCGGGCGGTCAAGAGACAACTGCGGCGGTCGGATGGTTAACCGCTGGTTCGTGCCGACGTCAGTCGTGTCACTCGTGTGTCCATCAGGCCAATCGACACGCAGGGAGTCAATCGTATCGACGTGGCCCACACCGAATGTCAGCACGTAATCCACGCTCGATTGAAACCCCCGCGTCGGCTCGAGCTCCTGCATGAACTGATGCTTGCCGGCGTACAGCGTCACCCGTGCACCGACGGCGAACGGGTTCCCACTGTCGCCGGCGAGCTTCACCTGGAGATAGCGATTCTCGGGGAGCAGTGACCGCGCATTATTGCGATAGATGAAGGCCTCATCGTTGACGTTATTCACGACGAGATCGGGCGCGCCGTCACCGTCCAGATCACCGTACGCCGCGCCATTCGAGAAGCTGGGGCGATCCAGCCCCCATGGGGCGCTCGTCGAGGTGAAGGTCAAGTCTCCGTTGTTGCGAAACGCGTAATCGGGGAGCCGCGTCGAGCTCATCGCGTTGATCAGGCTCATGAAGTCAACGCGTTGGCCTCGCGTCGCCTCGACCATCGTTTGATCGCTACCGAGGAATGCCAGATAGTCCTGAGACGTCACGTCCCGGGCGAGCCCATTGGCGACAAAGATGTCTTTGTTGCCGTCCAGGTCGAAGTCGGCGATGAGCGCCGCCCAGCTCCAGTCGGTGCGCGCCACGCCCCCCAACCAGGCGAGGTCGCTGAACGTTCCATCGCCGTTGTTGTGCTGCAGCATGTTGCGCATGAGCTGATGGTCGAACCCCTCGCGCGCCTTGGCCTGATACAGCTCCCACGGTTCGAACGATGTTGTCGTCTTGAGCCGGTAATCGTCGGCGGGGAGCATGTCGGAGGTGTAGATATCCGGCCAGCCGTCGTTATCGATGTCGGCGATGTCGACGCCCATCGAGAAGTAGCTCGACACGGGCATCGCGTCGTCCAGCACGTCGCTGAATGTCCCGTCCCCGTTGTTAATGTAGAGGTAGTCGCGCTCGAAGAAATCGTTCGCCACGTAGACGTCAGGTTTTCCATCACGGTTGACGTCTCCGACGGCGATGCCCAACCCGAACCCGATCTCGGGGCCGTAAATCCCCGCCTGGTCGCTCACGTTGACGAAATGGCCGCCGTCGTTGCGGTACAGCTCGTGCCCGCCGACGGGGTCGCGGATGGTTCGCATGGTGCGGAGGGCGACGCTCGAGACGGGGCGGGGGGAGTTGCGGATCAGGAACAGATCCAGATCACCGTCGCCGTCGTAATCGAAGAACGCGGCTTGCGTCGAGTAGCCGGTATCGGCGACGCCGTATGCCGCCGCCATTTCCTTGAAGCGCGGCACGCCGTCGCGCATGCCCTGGTTGATGTACAGTCTATTCGCGCGCAAGGCGCCCGGCTTCAAGCCGGCATGGCACACGTAGATGTCGAGCAGCCCATCGCCGTTCACG
>DAIQBJ010000117.1:0-8553 GCA_036781225.1 Gemmatimonadales bacterium
TCGATTTCGCACGCGGCGCCGGAGGTGGTGGCACGGGCTCAGGAGGCGGCGCCGGTTCGTCGTCGGCGCTCGTGCGAATGACGGGAATGTCATCCGCGCTGGAGCGCATGATCCGGAATCCCTTCCCGAAGTCCTGCTCCTGCTTGGGCGGCGGAGGGGGAGGGGGCGCCGCCTCCTCCTCGGGCTCCTCTTCCTCCGGCTCCTCAGCCTTTGGCGGAGGCGGTGGTGGCGCCGGCTTGGGAGGCTTCGGCCCCGTCAGCGTCGGCCCGAAGGCTTTGTAATTCCTCCAGGTGATGAACGAGCGTTTCTTCCCATCTGGTTTGATCGACTCGGGCTGGAGCAGCTCGTAGAACGCGATGGGCGTCTTGTGCCAGTCGTTGGTCTGAGTGGCGCGAAAGAATCGCCCCGTAACGCCGCCCGCCTCTGCGGCCACGAGGACCGCCACGTGCCACGGCTCGGTGAAAAACTTCTCGTGCGTTTCAACGTCGTGCGCGGTGAGGAAGCCGCCCTGCCCCGGATGGCTGTGATACCAGCCGAGCAACGAGGCGGACACTTTGCCGAGCTGCTCCTGCATCCGCTCCCACAAGCGCGACACGACGACTTCGGTCTTATCGCCGTAAATCGCCTGGCTGAGCTTCAGTGTCTTGTCGATGATCGTGTACAACACGCCGCTGTCGGGATCGCGATACACGTCACCGATGAGAAAACCAAAGATCGCCTGCGTGGGTGAGCTCTTGAGATGCTCTTGCAACGCGATGACGGCCTCTTGCTGAAAGAAGATCGGGTACGGCGAGCGGTTGGACGGGCGCCCCGGATTCGTGCTTCCCGGCGCCGCGGGTGGGTTCCACAAGATCGCCCGGTCCGTCGGCATCGGCTCGACCTTGGGTTCGGGACGCCTCGTCATCGCACCGTCTCCACCACGATGCGCGCGGCGCGCTCGACATCGGCGCGGCTGACGTCGAGATGCGTGACCGCCCGCAGCCGTCGCGGACCCCACGGCGCGAGCCGCACCCCCGTCTGCGCGAGTCGTTGCGCCACCGCTTCGGCCGTATCGCCCTCGCGCACCAGATCCACCATCACGATGTTGGACTGCGGCTCAATCGGTCGCACCGTCTTGCTGTCGGAGAGCAGCTCGGTAAAGCGCTGGGCATTCGCGTGGTCGTCTCCGATCCGCGAGAGGTTGTGGTCGAGCGCGTACAGCGCAGCGGCGGCCAGGATGCCCGACTGGCGCATCCCACCCCCCAAACGTTTGCGGATCTCCCAGGCGCGTGCGCGCCGCGACGCCTTGAGGCCGAGACACGATCCGACGGGGCAGCCCAGCCCTTTGGAGACGCTGACCATGACAGTCTCGGCGCCCCGCGTCAGGCGCTGGGGCGGCACGCCCACCGCGACGGCGGCGTTCCACAAGCGCGCGCCGTCGAGGTGCACGGCCAGCCCCGCCTCCCGCGCGATGCCGACGATTTCGTCGTAGGCTGTGTCGGTCAGGACCCGGCCGCCCGCGGTACTATGGGTGTTCTCGATCGCCAAGGCGGTAATCCGCGGCACATGCGGCGAGGCGGGTCGCAGCGCGCCGCGCACCAACTCGGGCGTCAATAAGCCATCCGGCGTCGTTATGGGACGGATCTGCGCGCCGGACAAGGCGGCGATGCCAGTCAGTTCGTAGTTGACCAGATGCGCGTTGGCCTCGAGGAGCACCTCCGTGCCATGCTCCGCCACCAGCCAGATGCCGGTTTGATTGGCCTGAGAGCCCGACGGAAAGAAGAGCGCGTCCTCGGTTCCGATCAACTCGGCGATGCGCTGCTCGAGCCGGCGCGTGGTGGGGTCGCCGTCGAGTACATCGTCGCCGACCTCCGCCTCGGCCATCGCGCGCCGCATGCCCGCCGAAGGCTTGGTGACGGTGTCGGAGCGGAGGTCGATCGCCGGAGTGGCAGGGGTCATCCGAGGCGCACGCGTTGCAGGCGCCGCATGCGCATCAGATCGTACGTCTCCGCTACCTCGCCGCCCAGCAGAAAGACGAAGGCCGTGTAGTAGATCCACAACAACAGCAGCAGGACCGCGATCAGGTTGGCGCTCGTGGCGGCGCGGTCCAGGGTGACGAAATGCGAGACGTACAGGGTGTACAGCCGCTTGGCGATCTCGAAACCAACCGCGCAGAACAAGGACGCGACCAAGCCGGTACGCCAGTAAATGCGCCTGCTCGGCAGAAACTTGAAGATGAGGAAGAACAGCACCGTGCTGAAAAAGAGGGTACTGAGCTGGGCGTCCACGCCTTTGCCGGTCGAGGCGAAGGCGTTGGCGAGGAACATCGCGCCGCCGACGAACACCATAGCGAGATCGGTGAGCTTGGCAACTGGCCAAGGCCGGTTCTCCTCCGTATCGAAGACCTCATTCAGGGCCGCACGCAGTCCCCCGAACATACGAGTCGAGAACCACAGGAACAGGGGCGCCGCCAGGAGTGTGAGCCCGCCGCGGCGGGCGACGAGGTCGCTGAGCGCGCGCTCGATGAACCCAAAGCGGTCGGGGGTGCCCTCGCTCGCCTCGGGCAGGAAGCGCTCCAATATCTCATGGACGTTCAGCTGATGAATGACGAACTGATACTCGACCAGATAGCCGACAACCGCGAGGACGAGTCCGACGAACGGAATGGCGGTGAGCAGGATGTCGAAGGAGACGGCACTGGCGAGGAAGGGGATGTTGTCTTCGTAAGCCGCCTCGAGGGTTCGCCGCACGACACCGGTGACGGTGCGGTGCCAGCCGCCTTCACCGTTCACGCTAGCGGCTCGTCCTCCTCCTCCGGGGGGGGCGCAGAGGGAGTAGGACGCGCCGCTCTCGCCCGCCGCCGCCGCGCCGCCTCGAGCCGGCGCCGCAGCTGCTCACGCGTCGCAATCTCAGGCTCTTCGTCGTCCTCCGGCTCCTCCTCTTCCGCGTGCTCCGCTTCCTCTTCCGCTTCGTTCAAGAGCCCGCGCACTTCATCGACCTTCTCTTCGGCCAGCTCCTTGAGGTTGCGCAGGCCCTTGGTCACCTTGCGGCGCGCGTTCTCCCCGCGCTCGGTCGGCGCGAATACGAATCCCGCCACCGCGCCGAGTACGATGCCGAACAGGAACGCGCCGAAGCCCCCTCCCCCCCCGCCCCCACCACGCTCGCTCATTCGCCTGCCTCCGCGTCATCCGGCGCCGCCACGAGTGCGGCGCGGGGCGCCGCATGGGACGCGAGTTTCGGTTTGACGTAACGGTCGACGGCGGCCCGCGTCCCCCGCACCCGCAGCTGCTCGAACAGGAACGCAAACGTCTTCTCGAGATCGGCGCCGATCGCGGCCCGCACGTCCGGCGGCAGATCCCAGAAACGCTGCTTGAACGGTCCGATCGCCTTCTTGCGGCTCTTGTAGAGGAACTGCTCCTCCGTGTCGCCCTTCTTCCATTCCTCTTTCGCTTCGCGCTTGACCCACTCGTTCACGTCGCGGCGCAGATCCTGGGGCAGCGCGGGATGGTCCATCACGATCGTCTGGAAATTCGTGGCCAGGTGGATCTCGATCGCCTCGCACTCCGGGAACTTCGAGAAGGCTTCCGGCGGCAGCGTCGATGCGCCGTGCTGCACCGCGCCGCCGAGCCCGTACTTGGCGCGCGCGTCCTGCGAGAGCGCCTTCAACGCGGCGAGATCGAGCTGCACTTTCGCGATCGAGCCGTCGGGGAGGACGACGCCGCCGTGGCTGGTGCCCGTTTGCACCGAGATCTTGGAGATGCCGGGCGAGGTTCCGATTCGCTGCAGTGTGCGGTGATAGCCGTCCATGAACGCCTTCAGCTCGTGAACGTCGCTGTTCTTGCCGCCCACTTCGCCGATTTCCGCGCCCACGGAGACGGTGACGTCCTCCGGCTCGCGGTCGCGGATGAATTGTGTCAGCTCCGCGGCGCGCTCGTAGTTCGTGCGCTGCTGCTCGTCGAGATTGGGCTTCGACAGGTCGACCAGCGTCGAGGTATCGACGTCGATGTTGTAGAAGCCGGCGTGCAGCTCTTCTTCGATCAGGGCACGCAGCGCCTGTAGCTCGGCCCCGGCGTCGGCGGCGTACTTCTTTGCGTTGACCTGGACGTGATCGCCCTGAATGAAGAGCGGTCCCGTGAACCCCTCGCGCAACGCGGCCGCCGTCATCACGGCGACGTACTCGGCCGGACGCTGATCGGTGTAGGCGATCTCGCTGCGCGCGATTTCGCAGATGATGGCGCCGGCATCCAGGCGCCTGGCGGCGCGGAAAAGCGCGCGGCCGGAATCGTAGGACAGGATACGGACGTTCATGGCCGGCGTCGTGAACGGCGGCACCTCGCCGCGGCCACGCGCCAGGTACAGCTCGTGAATCGAGGCGGGCCGGACGCCGGCGCGCTGCCCGATCTCCCACAGCAGCCAGCGGGCGTGCGTCCTGGCGTCTTCGTTTCCGAACACCGCTTCGCGCACCAGCGCGTCCATCGCGGCGCCCTGCCGTACTGCGGGATCGTCGAACTGTTCGAGGGTCATTTGCAGTGCCAAGGGGGCCTCCTGGCGGCGGAATTTACGGCCCGGCTACGTCGATAACCAGCCCGTCATACGCCGGCATGATCCCTGGCGGCAACATGCCAGCCAGGGTGACATGCGTGAACTCGTGCGTCAAGTGCGTAAAGAAGGTGCGCCGCGCACCCACACGCTGGGCGGCAGCCACGGCTTCCGGAATGGACAGGTGGAGCGGGTGCGGGCGCGACAGGAGCGCGCTGAGCACCAACACGTCGAGACCGTTCAAGGCATCGATGACGGTCGCGGGGATCGCCTTCACATCGGTCAGATACGCCATCGCGCCCACCCGATAGCCGAACACTTGATCATTCCCATGTGGCAGCGCAAGCGGCAACACCGCCACACCGGCGATCGAGACGACGACGCCGGGTTCCAGAATACGCGCGGTAAGCTCCGGTTTGCTCGTGCCCGCCGGCACCACGAACGTCGGATCGAAGATGTAAGGGAACTTGCCGGCGAGCCCCGCCATCGTGTCGCGCGAGCCGTACGCGGGAAGCACCGTGGCCTGACGCAGCGACAGCGCGCGGAGGTCGTCGATGCCGTGCACATGGTCGGCATGCGCATGTGTGTAGAGCACGGCATCGATCCGCTCGACTCCCGCCGCCACCAGCTGCAGGCGCAGCTCGGGCGGCGTGTCGATCAACAAGCGCGCGTCTCGCGTCTCGATGAGCGCGGCGGTTCGGGTCCGACGATCGCGTGGATCCGACGATGTGCAGGTGGGACAGTGACAGCCGATTTGCGGCACGCCGAATGAAGTGCCCGTGCCGAGCAGGATCAGCCGCACTTCACACCCGCTCGACCTTGATCAAATTGGTGCTGCCGGAGACCTCCCAGGGCAATCCCGCGGTCACCACGATGCACTCGCCCTGCTGCGCCAGGCCGCGCTTGAGAATGAGGCTGCGGACCACCTCGAGCATCGCGTCGTATCCCGGCACACGGTCCACGAGGACGGGCAGGACCCCCCAGACCAGCGCCAGCTGGTGATACGTCGTCCGCACCGTCGTCACCGCGAGGATGGGGACGGGCGGTCGGAGCGCTGCCACCTTGCGGGAGGTGAACCCACCCTGCGTCAGCGTCACGATGAGCGGGGTCCTGAGCATGCGAGCGACGGCGGCGGTACCCCAGGCGATCGCGTCTTCCGTCGCGACGCCCTGGCCGGCCGCGCGGCGCTCTTCGCGGAGCCGCAGCGGATGGCGCTCCATCTCGCGAATGATGCGGTCCATCGCGCGCACGGCCTCCACCGGATACCGCCCGACCGCGGTCTCGGCTGAGAGCATCACCGCGTCGGTGCCGTCGAGGATCGCGTTCGCGACGTCCGAGGCCTCCGCGCGGGTGGGACGCGGCGCGTGGACCATCGACTCGAGCATCTGCGTCGCGGTGATCACCGGCTTCCCCTGGTGGTTCGCCTCGCTGATCAACCGCTTCTGCACGAGGGGCACCTGCTCGAAGGGCATTTCGACGCCCAGGTCGCCGCGCGCCACCATCACGGCGTCCGACGCGGCCACGATCTTCTCGAGATTGTCGAGCGCGGTCGCCTTTTCGATCTTGGCGACCAGCTTGGTCGCCGGATCGACCAGCGTGCGCAGCTGTTCGAGGTCCTCCGGACGCCGCACGAAGGAGAGGGCCAAGTAGTCCACGCCAATCTTCATGGCGTCTCGTACGTCTTCACGATCTTTCTCAGTCAGCGCGGGCGCCGAAACCTGGATACCGGGCAGATTCATGCCCTTGTGCGCCGTGAGGATGCCGCCGTCAACCACGCGCCCCCGCACACGCGGCGGCTCGACCGCGCTCACCTCTACCGACAGCAGCCCGTCGTTCAGCAGGATCCGCGAGCCGACTTTGGCGTCGTTCGCCAGGCCCTCGTAGGTGGTGGGCAGCTCGTCGCCGTTCGCCACCTCTTCGGGAGCAAAGACGACTTCCTGCCCCGGCCGCAGCTCGCGCGGCGAGGACAGATCACCGACGCGGATGCGGGGACCCTGCAGGTCGAGCAGCACCGCGACCGCGGCGCCGCTCTGTTCGGCCACCTTGCGGGCGGTCGCAATCCATTCAGCACGCTGCTCGGGAGTGCCGTGCGAGGCATTGATGCGCAGCACGTTCGTCCCCGCCTGCAGCAGGGCAGCGATGCTCTTGCTATTCCCGGTTGCTGGGCCGAGCGTCGCAACGATCTTGGTTTTGCGGATTGAGGAGTTGGTATCCGGACGGTTATCCACAAATTCTCGTAGGGTTCGAGATGTGGAAAACTAGCCTGCTTGAAACAGGCTCTCCAAGCAAGCAGACAAGCGACAGTTCACACGTCGCAGATGCGGTGAATTCGTTGCAATGACTGCGTCTAGATGAAGGCGGTGAAGTGCTGCGTGAGGCGACACCGGCTGACTCGCGGCGTTTCAGGTCCTGCATAAAAATTCGCACATTCGTATATGACTTCAGCGGACCACCTCGAGGGACTTCTGTGCGAGCCGCTGCCGCAGCTCCTGCAGCACGTGAATGGCTCGCGTCATCGCGGAGGCCGGCATCCCCTCGATCGTGCGGGCCGCAAGCCGCCGCTCCAGCTGCCCAGCGCGTAACAGCACCTCCAGGCCGTGCCGTGTGAGCGTCACCCGTACCCCACGATCGTCGTCGGGGTCGGTATTGGTCTCCACCAGCCCTTTCGCCTCGAGGCGCTGAATAAACGTCGTGGCGGCTGCGCGCGATACCCCGAGCTCGAGCGCCACGTCGCTGGGCCGCGCGCCATCAGGCCCACCCAGATCCACCGCCGCCATGGCCGCATGGGCCCGCTGCGACAGGCCGAACGTCTTGTAGGCCCGGTTGCCGGCGCGTTCGATGGCCTGGTAGGCGGCGGCCACCGCGTCGGTCAGCTGCAGCGCCAGCTCGGAGCGGTCCGACATATTGTTAACATGTTGATAGTTAACATACTAAATATTTTCGGGGCCGCAAGACGGGCACTTTCCGACCACGCCGACCGATGTCCCGGCCCGGGAGGGGGAAGCTCAGCAGGTTTCCGACCAGTCGACCTTCGATTCGCGTTTGCAGCGCCCGCATTTGATGAGATCCGGCTTGCCTTTGAAGTCCTGCCGCTCCTGGCAGTGCGGGCAAACGGCGTACGTGGTCGTCACGTCCTCCCCTTCCCTGCCGCCGAGGGTGGGCCGGAGAATGCCGGTGCGGACGACGACGCTCCATCGGTCCGGTGGCACGTCGCGCACCGCGACGTCGATCCGGCTGACGCGCACCGGGCGCTTGCGCACCTCGATCACGACTTTGCCGTCGGTAGTCTCTTCGAGGATCGGGTACCACGCGCCGCGACGGAGCACGTCGGCGACGTTGTCCAGGCAGCGCGCCCACCCCAGGGAAGTCGCCATGCAGGCGCCCAATGTAGCACTTCCCGCTAGATTTTGTTATGCGCACGATCGGTACAATCACGCGGTTGCAGATCCAACGCGGGTCACTCAAGACGGGCGAGAAACCGACGCGCCGCTATGACCCCGCTCCCCTCCTCGCCGTCCCGACCCTCAACGTGACGCCGGACGGCGCCCTGGGCGGCCGGCCGGACGGCGAGTGGATTGTCGATGTCCATCACCGGGCTCATCCGTTCACCAAGAACGAGGACGGCCTGCACGGTATCTCGCTCGGCTTCACCACGCACTACACCGCGATGCGGGAGCACTTCGGCGACCGGATCGAAGTCGGCTGCGCGGGCGAAAACATCATCGCGTCCGCGCACCAGCGGTTCACCTACGACGAGCTCGCCGACGGTGTCGCGATCCTGGCGCCCGACGGCAAGGAGCGAGTCCGGCTACGGGTCCTGCAGGTCGCACATCCCTGCCGGCCATTTACGGGTTGGGCACTGGGCAGGACCGTCGAACCGGAGGAGTTGAAACAGCATCTGCAGTTCTTGGACAATGGCATGCGCGGCTTCTACTGCGTTGGTGAAGGGACTGGAACGGTGTCGTTGGGGGATTCGATCGCAGTTCTCTGACGGGACAGGGAAACGAAAAACGGGAAACGTGGTGTTCTCACGTT
>DAIQBJ010000118.1:0-1537 GCA_036781225.1 Gemmatimonadales bacterium
CGCACCGTCCATTTGAGGACGCTGATCGGGGAAAAATGGACGCGCACCGGCCATTAGAGGACACTGATCGGAGAAAAGTGGAGGCGCACCGGTCATTTGAGGACCCTGATCGGGGAAAAATGGACGCGCACCGGCCATTTGAGGAGGCTCATCGGAGCAAAGTGGGGGCGCACCGGCCACTTGAGGAGGCTCATCGGAGACGAGTGGAGGCGCACCGGCCATTTGAGGTCGCTGATCGGGAAAAAGTAGAGACGCACCGGCCATCGGAGGACCCGCATTGGGGATCGGAGGACCCGCATTGGGGATCGGAGGACCCGCATTGGTGATCGGAGGACCCGCATCGGTGATCGGAGGACGCGCATCGGGCAGCGAAGGACGCGCATCGGGCAGCGAAGGACGCGCATCGTGTGTTGGAGGGCCCTGATTGGTCATCGAAAGACGCTGTTCGGCGATCTGAGGACGCGAATCGGGAGAGAATGGAAGGTGATTGGCCGTTTGGGACCTCGCCAACTCACCACGAACGTCGTAGTCTCGAGCAATGCGTTGGTCCCTCGCGCTCCGCAGCCTGCTCTGGACGATCCTGCTGCCGGGGACGGTTGCGGGGTATGTCCCGTGGCGATTCTATGGACTGTCGCACGTCCATCTCGACGTCACGGCGCCGCTAACCGTTGTGGCAATGCTCGTCATCGCCGCGGGTGTCTCGCTCCTCCTCGCGTGTATCTGGGAATTCGCCGCGCGCGGCAAGGGCACCCTGTCTCCCGTCGATCCCACGCAAGAGCTCGTGGTCCAGGGCCTCTATCGCTACGTGCGCAATCCGATGTACCTCGCCGTCAGCACGATCCTGCTCGGCGAGGCGCTGCTCGCGCGCTCGCGTGGGCTCTTGGGGTATTGGGTGATCTTCTTCGTGGTCGTCAACCTGTTCGTGATGTTGTACGAGGAGCCGACGCTGCGCCGGCAGTTCGGGGAGTCGTACACGCGATACCAGCAGCGCGTCGGGCGGTGGCTGCCGCGAATCCGGGCGTGAACACAGTGACCCGTGTTGCTCTGCTGGTTGGCGCTGCAATCGCGGCTCTCTTTCGAGGCGCCGCCTCCCAGGATTCCACCAGCTGTTCATTCGACACTGCCGCGCACACCGTCATGGAGCCCGTGACCCTGAGCCTGGCGGCGTTATGGCGTGCCGGCCAATCGGTCGCCGCGCGCAACGACTACGTCTTCGCTGCGCAGGCAATCCAGACACAGTTCCAGCGGCCCGAACAGGTCCGCTTGCCGTTGTCGGCACGTACAATCGGGCGTACCCCGCAACCGGGTACCTTCAGCACCTTGCCTCTACGTGGGCTTGTGCGATTTCGGCTGGATCGCGTCGGGCACCTCGCCGATAAGGAGATTCAGGTCGATTTCCCGTCCCAGGACGTCGCGCACAATATTTTAGCGGCGGTGAAGCGCGCCGATTCGGCGAATGCGTTCCCGCCGCCATCAAGCGCGGTCCTTCACGATCAGGGGTTCATCCGGCTCCGCGTAGAGCCGCTCCCTGATACAG
>DAIQBJ010000118.1:1637-8505 GCA_036781225.1 Gemmatimonadales bacterium
TGTTCACGCTCGATCGCGGGATGGTGTCTCAAACTGCCGCGAACGGGATGCCCGGAAGCGTACACGTCACGCTGGAGTTCCACCTGAAATTCAAACCAAAGGCCGATTCTTTGCAGGTTGATGCGTCCGAGGAAGTCGTGGGCCAGACCGGATCCCGAAGCTTCGACTTCCGGAAGCCCGTCGAGACCCCCGCCGAGCACGACAGCATGCAACGGTTGCTCGACGATGTGAAAGCCGAGCTCGAGGCTCGACCCGCAGCCCCGTGATCGGGCAGCGCGCTCGCTCCCTGCTTCGCTGGTTGCCGGCCTGCAGCTGAGTGCAAAAAGGCCGCGGAGCAATCCGCGGCCCTTTCACGTCCACGAACCAAGCCGACCTATGATCTGACCTTGATCTCCCGCGCTAGTAACTTCCCACTGGCGTCGACGATGGCCTTCACCTCCACCGTCTCGCCGGTGTGCAGGTCAGCGAGGGTGATATGCGATTCGCCTGACCCCTCCCGCTCGATCTCCGTATTGCCGTCGACCATGACCACGCGGCCGCTCACCGTGATGTTGTCCGTGCCGATCGCATCGATCGTCCCTGTGAACTCGGCCTCGATTGCTTCATCTTCCTGGCGCTCGAACTTGACCTCAGTCGCGCGGATCACCGGAGCCTCGCCACTGCCCGACACCAGGACGCCTTCACCCTCGGCGTCGATGTCCGGCGCCGGCGTCGCGGCACAGGCGGTCTTCACGTCGGCCAGGCTCAGATGCTCGTCATCGTGGTCGCCTTCGCTCTCAACCTGCGTGTGCTCATCGACCATCACCTGAGCGCCGCTCTTCAAGAAGAAGGAAGAGGCATCGATCGTCTTGGAGCAGTCGACCAGGCCTTCGAACTCCACCTTCACGATGCCGGGATTCATCGCCTTCAGCTCGGTTTCGTTCGCGATGCCCACCGTCACGCCGAGGACCTTGAGGCAGCCGTCGGGAGTGACACCAAGCTTGGCCATGGTGCAATCGCCGTCACCGGCGGTGACGAGGTTCGCCTGGGTGACGTTGATCTTGAGCTTCGGGTGCTCGACGTCGGGCTTGAGCTCGAGCTTCTCCGCGGGGAACGCGTCGGACGGCCCAAGCGCGAGCGGATTCATTGCCGCACGCTCGGCCTTCACGCCGAGGTTGACGGCCGGAGTCTGGCCCAACGCGGCCTGCACGCGGTCGACGAACTGTTGGAACGTGAGGCTTGTGTCCTCGTCGGTCTCGAACATGGTGCTCGACGTGAACGTCACCTGGAACCCGGGAGCGAGGGTGAGCGTCCCATTGTCACCCGAGACCGTCAGCGCGGTGATCTCGCCGCGGACCGATTCGGGGTCGTCGCCTTCCTCGGGATCCTCGACGTTGACCTCGCGCGCTACGAAGCCGGTCGGCGGGAGCTCGATCTCTGCACGCGCGGCGCCGGTCGCGGGGAGGGCCTGCAGCTTGGTTTTTAAGTCGGGGAACGTGATTTGTCGGGAGAACTGAGGGGTGCCACTGCTCGGGCCGCTGCTGTCGGTGCATGCCGTCGCCAGGGCGATCCCGGCCAGCGCCACCAGACCATATAGCTTGCGCATAGAGGGTCTCCTGATTGTTGGTGAATGGCTACACTGAGACGCGCATAGCGTGTGCCCGGTTAAAGTCTCGACGTGGCGCGATTATTTTCCGCGAGTGATGCGCCAAAACGAGCCACGCTGCGCCATAACAAGCCGCTCGACGTCGATCACCGTCGTTCTGGTCACATGACAATTATCCGTTCCAAACCGACGCGCGGTTTCGATTCCCCTACGCAAGTGCCCAAACACTTCCGAGCCCCGGCGCGGGGGAGTCGCCGGGGCTCTATCAGGTCCGTCAGCCAAGTCCGGCTTAGGAGCGAGTGACCGTGAACACCCCGCAGGCCGTGAACTCGATCGTCACGGTCATGCTCTGGCTCGCCCGCATCACAACCGCCGTGATCTTGCCCGCGTCGAAGCGTGGCGCCGCCGTGCAGCTCGCATTGTAGTGGAGCGGCGGGTTGGTCGTCACCGTGAGCGAATAGGAGCTGTGCGCCCGCGTCCACGACGATGTGCCGTTCACCGACCAGCTGCCGCTCGGCAGCAGCGCGTTCCGCATGATCGAGCCCGCAACGTCGGCCGTAAAGATGGACTCCCAGGTGCGCACGTGCTCCGCACTGTTGCCGTTCGCGTACACGTAATCGGTGCGGAAGTTGGTTTCGCTGCTGTGCAGCGTCGTGCTGTCGTGGGACGCCCGGCGCACGCCATTGTCCGTCACGGATGACTTCCCACCCGATACCAGGTTCACCGTGATGCGCCGGAAGTCGGTGAACACCCGCTCGATCGCATGGTCTGCCGTCTGGCGCGTGGGGTCGATGAGGTCAATCGTGCCCGACAGAGAATCGAGTGAGAGCGGTTTGGAGATGACGCATCCGGCGTAGTCAAACCGCACCGAGTCGGGGACGCCGTCGTTGTCCGAGTCCACGACCGTCGTGGGGGTCTTCGTCGGGAGGCACTGCGTGGTCGAGATCGGCGCCGATGCGGAGAATGGCGCCGTTGCGCCGAGGCTCGAGCCATCCATCGTCGCCGTCGCGATCTCTCCGGCGACATCGGCCACCACCGTGTTCGCAAGGCTCTCGGCTTTCGCCTGCGACAAGAGCGGCGTGGCGGGTGCCATGTTCCTGTCGTTGTTACAAGCCGTGACGCCCAGGGCAACGGCGACGGCTGTTCCGAGCGTGAGTAGCGATTGATGTACGGTGCGCATGGACTCATCCTCCAGAAGGTCACACGGGCGCTGGGCACGAGCTGCAACTGTCTGCGGGTTGGGACGCGCGGCGTCACACTCTTGTTAAGCCGCGCCGGGAGAATGATCGTGCTTCGCGAGCGTGATCAAACGCACCAGCTCGCAGGTCGGACGGAGAGCCCTTCAGGGTTCGTGTAGTCGCCGAGCCGGCGCCCTTCGCTGCGCTCAGGGCAGGCACTCAGCGCGCGGAGACGATTACGACGAGTGAGATGATAGGTCTCCCCATGCGCAAAACGGCCGCGGATCGCTCCGCGGCCGTTCGCGCTCAACGACAACCCGAGTCTACCGTCCGCTTGCCGCGGTACCGGTCCCGTTCGCGAGCTGGGTAACCACGTCGACCAGCTTCTGGATCCTGGCCTTGTCGTTCGACGTCACCGCGTCCTGGCCGAGTGATGTCCCGAGCTGCGTCAACGCATCCCGCCGCACCTGGCCCTGGCTCTTCTCCGCGCGGTCCAGCTCGTGCCGCACGGCCCCCACTCGCTCCGCGGGCAACCCGTTCGAGCGCTCGAGCTGATCGACGTACGCGCGCGCCACCACGAAGCTCGCGGGCCAGGTGAGCTTGGGCTGATCCTGCGTGTTGAAGTAATCCAAATGCACGAGCTTCGCCGCCGCGATCTCGTTCTGCGTGATCAAGCCGCCCGGCACGAGCTCGAGCACGTCGAGCCCGCGCGCGATCTCGGACGAGTAGATGTAGCCGTTGTACCAGTACGCCGACCACGTCCCGCCGTCCGCGGGCTTGGTGCTGTCGACCGGCCCCCGGTCGAAAAACGCAATTTCCCTGGGATGCGCCGCGTCGGTCCAGTCGAACACCGAGATCCCGCCCTGATACCACGACTGCACCATGATGTCGCGCCCCGGCACGGGAATCAGCGAGCCGTTGTGCGCGACGCAGTTCTCGTTCGCTGTCTGCGGCGCGAGCATCTTGTAGTAGCTCTGGAACGTCATCTTGTTGTCGGCGAGCGTGAAGATGGCGTCCGCGCCCCACTCGGGCTTGTCGAACGAGCGGCACTTGGGCTGCCCGCCGCCGCCCCACTCATCCGAGAACAGCAGCTTGGTCCCGTCGTTGTTGAACGTCGCCGAGTGCCAGTAGGAGAAGTTGGAATCGGCGACCGCCCCGATGCGGCGCGGATGCGCCGCGTCGCGCATATCGAGCAAGAGCCCGTAGCCGCCGCACGCCCCGCCCGCCAACCCGATCGCCGGATACACGGTGATGTCGTGGCACTGGTTCGGGCCCGTACGTGCCCGATCGAGGCCGAACCGCTTGTCGACGATCTTCTGAATGTTGGCCGTCAGCGCCTGGCTGTCGGCGGCCGTGGGTATGCCGGTGCCGGCGCGCGCTTTGACGATGCTGTCGAGCAGCGGCGCCGTGAACCGTGGCCCCACCACCCGCTCCAGCCCAAACAGCGTAATCACGTACCCGCCGTGCGCGCGCGCCGAATCGGCCTGACGCTTGGCTTCGACGACGTCCTGCGGTGCCTCGCTATGCGTGGGCGGGGCGGCCAGCGAATCAAAGATCCGCGGTGAGGCCACGATCGCCGCCTGCTGCGGCGCGGCGAGCGGCACCTTGATCACTTCGATCCGGAACAGCGAGCTATTGGGATTCGAATCGGGCGACTGGCGCACGCAGCCCGCCAGCTCGCTCGGGGAGCGCACCGGCGCCGAGCCCGAGACGTAGACGTAGACGTTCGCCGTGTCGTTCGGATCGATCACGACCGTATGGGTGTGGGAGCCGCGGCAGGTCTGCACGTTGGCGATGTACTTCGGATTTGTGATGTCCGTGATGTCGAAGATGCGAATGCCGCGCAGCCGCACTGTCGAGACCGAATCGTGCACGCCCTCGCCCGTGCAGTCGAGCCGGCCACCCGTGCCTTCACCCGACACGAACAGCAGGTTGCGGAACACCGAGACGTCGCTCTGCGAGGCCGGGCAGTAATAGGCCTTCTTGAGCGTCGGATGCCCCGGTGTCGACGCGTCCCAGACCTGGTAGCCGTCGTAGTTGCCCTGGATCACGAAGTTCTTGTAGAACGCGAGATCCGAGTTGGTCGAGCTGTCGAATGGATGGGGCGACGGGTTGTTCGACACCAGCCGCATGTTCCACTGCGCCTGGCCGGCGTTGTGCAGCCCCGCCTTGAGCCCGACGCGCGGATCCGGCGTCGGCGCCACGGTCGAGGTGCTCACGGCTGCACTCGTCTTTCCCCCACCTGTCGCGCAGGCGGCCAGCGACACGACGGCAACGACAGACACCAACGAGCTCGAGCGTTTCATCGTCAATCCTGTTTTGATGTGGTGGGGGCGAAGAGCTCGGCGGCCAGCATCCGCTGCATCCGCTCGATCTCGGTCGTCTGATCGGCAAACACGCTGCTCGCCATCTTGTAGACCGGATTCTCCTCGCCGGCCCCTGCGGCGAACAACTCGTTCACCATCGTGATGGCACCTTGATGGTGCTGGATCATGAAGCGCAAGAACACCGCATCGAAATCCGGCCCCCGCGCGCTGTCGAGCTGCGCGAGCTGCGCGGCCGACAGCATGCCCGGCATCATATGGCCGGCGTCCATCTCGGGCATCATGCTGTGCTCGGGATCGGGATGCGGCACGGCTTCGTGCCGGTCGGCGAGCCAGCGCGACAGCAGGTTGATCTCGTCGGTCTGACTGGCGACGATGCGCTCGCACAGTGTCTGGACCGACGGGCCCGCGCCGTGCGAGCGCGCCCACCCCGCGATCAGGATCGCCTGCGCGTGATGGTAGATCATGCCCGACATGAAGTGCACATCGGCGGCCGTGTAGCCGTGACGGGCGCTATCGGCAATGGGGGGAGGGGGGCGCAGTGGTGACCCGGCCTGGGCCATGACCCGCGGGGCAGCAAGACCGGCCACGCAGGTAGCGGCGAGCAGTGAACGAACGACGCGCATCATGCAGTCGGATTCTATCACCAACATTCCTCTCTATGAAGGCCCTTCCAGCCCTCGACCGAGGCCCTAACACCACAGTGACGTGCCCCACGGACGCACACGCATCCGTAATCGATAGATTGCTGTGTATGCGGCGCCTCCTTCCAACGGTTGCGCTCACCCTCCTTCTCACCCCCAGCGCCCATGCGCAGGCGCAGCATCGCGTGGCCTGCGATTTCGACACGGCGGCCCACATCCGCTGGGACTCGATCGACATCGGCCTTGCCGCGGGATGGGACCGCACCGGGAAGAAGAAGACGCCCGACGATTTCCTCGCGGCGGCCCAGGTGATCCAGGCGCACTTCCGCCCGCCGGAACACCTGCGTCTGCCGCTCTGGGCGCGTGTCACCGAAAGGAGCGACACCTTGCCCGATGAGTCCGAATGGATCGGGCACGGGTTGGACACCGACGTGCAATTCTGGCTGTCGGACAGCGGTCGCCTCGCCAACGAGCGTATCGAGCTGAACGGCGCGTCGCCGGAGCTTGTGATGAGCCTGGTCGCCGCGATTCGGCGCGCCGACAGCGCGGGCGAATTCCTGCCGCCCAGCCCGGCCGTGCGCCACGCCAAGGGCGCGATCCAACTCCGCCTCGTCGATGCGCCGCACACCATCCCACCCAGCGTCACGCTGCTGCGCATCCGGATCCCCGTGCTGCTCATCGACTCGGCGCCGTCGTTCCTCTGGATGCCGCCGGTAGAGTACCCGCAACCCGCGCGGCGGCTACAGACGGGCGATCGCGTGCTGGTGGAGCTCGTGGTCGGCGCCAACGGCCGGCCCGATACCACTACGATCAAAGTCCTCTACGCGGCCTATCGGGAATTCGCGGTCGAGGCGCTGCGGGGTGTGAAAGAGGCGCATTTCCGTCCCGCCAGGGTCGCCGGGTGCCCGGTGCCGGTCGTGGTGCGGATGCCGATCGACTTTCGCATCCCCCAGTGACGGTCCCCGACTCGTTCGCTACGGCGCGACTGCGCGCCGAGCGCCTCACGACGGACCACTTCGACGACATGCGCGCCATGGACAGCGACGCTACCTACATGGCGCTGCTCGGCGGCACGCGCAGCGCGGCGGAGACGCGCGTGTATATGACGCGCAACCTCCGGCACTGGGACGACCATGG
>DAIQBJ010000119.1:0-8494 GCA_036781225.1 Gemmatimonadales bacterium
CCGCGCAGGGGTTCGGCATTTTTTTGGGAGACCGGCTTGTCGTATACTACTCCTATCAGTCCGACCTCGGGAACGGTTGGGAGGACCCCGAGGTCTACCATGACCCTCCCGAGCTACATGAGGCGGCGTTGCGCATGGGCGTGAATCTCTTCACCTACGCAGTGAGCGAGAGCAAATGACCGAAACGGCGCGCCGGCTGCGTCGCTTGGGGCTTCCCCACGCGCGCGCCCGGGCGTTCGCCATGGGGCTCGGCGGCCTCGGCGCGGCCCTGGCCTGCGCTGCCCTCGGCCTCGCGCTCGCGCCCGCCGTGCCCGGAGTAACGGTCGCCTGGCTCCTCATCGCGCTCAGCGCGGCGGCCGCCATCTGGCTCGGCCGGCGCGCGCGGCGCGAGGCCGCCGACGCTCCAGTCGCCAGGCTCGTCGAGTCGGCGACCGGCGGCCGCGCCGGCAGTGTGGTCGGTGTCGTCAGCCCCACCGCAGGCACGGGTGCCGGAATGAGCCCAGCTTTACTGCTCGCCGCCGATGCGCGGGCCGCCGCATTCGTCTCTTTCGCCGCACCAACCGTCGACACGGCGCTGCGTCGCGCCACCACGCAGCGACTGGCATTCGGTGCGGGAGCTGCATTGGCCGGCGCGTTGCTCTTCGTCGCCGCCGCACCCGCGTCCGGCCGTGCCGCGGCATTCTGGCATCCGGTGCGCGCATGGCGTGATGCGCACGAGCCGGTGCGGTTGTCGGTCGATCGGCAGCGCGTGCGCCGTGGTGGCGTCGTCACGGCGAGGATCACGGTTCCCGGCGCCGAGCGGGTGACGCTGTGGACCCGCGGCCCCGGGGAGCCGTGGAAGGCGACATTGCTCTCACTCGATGCCGCTGGACAGGCGGTGAAGCAGGTCGGACCCATCGAATCCGATCTCTATCTGCGCGCGGCGAGCGGTGGCCGTTCGAGCCGAGAGATCAAAGTGGACGTGGCTCTCCCTGCATTCCTTGCGGACCTGGCACTCACCGCGCGCTTTCCTGCTTATCTCGCTCGCTCCGATGAGCCGCTGCTCATTGGACCAGATCCTATACCACTGCCCGCCGGCACGACGGTTCTGACAAACGGTACGGCGAGCGTGCCACTCGCGAGCGCGGCGTGGAGGATCGAATCCAGCCCTCAGTCCGCCGCGCTGCACGTGGCCGGTACGCGCATCGACGGCCGGTTCACGCCGGCGGTGAGCGGCACCTGGCAGCTGCACGCCTTGAGCGCCGACGGCGCCGCGCTCGAAGGCACCGCACCAGAGCTGCGGCTGATCATCGTCCCCGATTCCGCGCCCGTGGTGGCGCTGCCTGTCCCCGGCCGTGATACGACGCTGCCGATTTCGCTCAAACAACAGATCGTGGCGGACGTGCGCGACGATCACGGCATCGCGCGGCTGGCCGTCGTGAGCTGGCGCGTCAGTCGCACCGGGCGGATCGACCCGGCGGTACGTGAGTCGCTCGATGTGAGCGGTGTGGGCGATCGCGCGATTGTCCAGGGCCGTCTCGATGCCGACAACCGCAACCTGCTGCCGGGCGACACGCTGCGGCTGTATGTCGAAGCGTGGGACAACGCGCCTGCGCCCCATATGAGCCGCAGCCAGGAAATCGCGCTGCGTCTGCCGAGCATGGAGGAATTGCGCGCTCAGGCGCGCGAGGCAGCGCAGGCGGTGGCAGGCGCGGCCGATTTCGTCGCGGCGGCGCAGCGTGAGTTGAGCGATCGCACGCGGGACCTGGCGCAGGAGCGCAATCGCGATTCGGACGGCCGGGCCGGCACGCGGGCGGGGGGGGGCAGTCAACAGCAGAGCGGTGCCATGTCGTTCCAGGCCACGCAACGCGCCGAAGAGATCGCGCGCGATCAGGCCGATATGGCGCAGCGCGTGCAGGAGCTGGCGCAGGCGGTCGATGAGATCGCGCGCGCGGCGAAGGCTGCGGGCGTCGATGACACGGCCTTCCAGAACCGGCTGCGCCAGGTGCAGGAGTTGCTCCAACGCGCGCTGACGCCGGAGCTCGAGCAGCGGCTGCGCGAGCTGCAGGAAGCGCTCGCCCGTCTCGATCCTGAAGCCACGCGGCAGGCGCTGCAGCGTTTGGCAGAAGCTCAGCAAGAGCTGCGGCGCGAGCTGGAGCGCAGCCAGGAGCTGTTCAAGCGGGCCGCCCTGGAGGGTGAGCTCGCGTCGCTTGCCAAGGACGCGGAAGATCTGCAGCGGCGTCAGAGCGAATGGACGAAGGAAGACGCGCAACGCGCCGACTCCGCCGCGGCCGCGGCGGAGCGCGATCTTGCCGGGGCGACCGATTCGCTCGCGCGTAGCCTCGACCGCGCCGGGGAGAGTGTGCCGCTCACGCAATCGCAGAACGCGGCGCGCGGCGCCCACCGCGCGATGCAACAGGCGGCCAGTGCCGCGAACGAACGCGATTCCCATGGCGCGCGTCGCTCCGGTCAGGAGGCCGCCGATTCGCTCTCCCAACTTCCCGACCAGTTGCGGCAGCAGCGCGATTCGCTGGTGACCGCGTGGCGCCAGGAAACGCTCGACGCGCTCGATCGCGCGCTGTCGGAGACGGCGGCGCTCGCCAAGCGGCAGGAAGGCATCGTCGATGCGCTGCGCGATGGCGACGCCGGTGCGGCGACTCGCGCCCGCCAGGCGGCGGTCGAGGAAGGAACGCACGCGATCGGGCAGCAGATCAGCGAGGCAGCGGGACGGCATGCCCTGGTCTCCCCGCAACTCGAGGCTGCACTCGGCTACGCCCAGAATCAGATGCGCCAGGCGCGCGAGCAGCTCGAGCAGGGCGATCCGAATCCGGCGACCGCGTCTCCCTTTGCCGAGCAGGCGCTCGACGCGCTGAACGCGACCGCGCACGCGCTGGTGCGTACGGCCCAGCAGGTCGCCGGCGCGCAGTCCGGCTCGGGATTCCAGGAGGCGTTGGAGCAGCTGGCGCGGATGGCTCAGCAGCAGCAGGGCATGAACGGCGAGGCGCAGGGGATGCTGCCGCTGATGGCGTCCGGAGGCCAGGCGGTCTTGCAGCGGCTGCGTGAGCTTGCGGCTCAGCAGCGAGCCCTGGCCGAGCAGCTCGAGCGCCTGCATGCCGAGGGCGATGCCAGTGCTGCCGGAGAGCTGGCGCAGGAAGCGCGCGATCTGGCCCGCCAGCTCGAGGCAGGCCGGCTGGATCGCCGCACCGTCGAGCGGCAGGAGCGTCTGTACCGCAAGCTGCTCGACGCCGGCCGCAGCCTGCAGGGCGAGGATCCGGACGACCAGAAGCAACGCGTCAGCAAGTCCGCCAGCGGCGACAGCGTCCACATCCCCGCCGCGCTGCGTCCGGGGGCCACGGGCTCCGGGCCGAAAATGCGCTATCCGACGTGGGAAGAGCTGACCGGGTTGACGCCCGAGCAGCGGCGCATGGTGCTCGAGTACTTCCGCCGCCTGAATGAGACGAAGCCTTAGCGTAGCGCTCGGCCTGCTGCTCGCCATGCCGGCGCTCGCCCGGGGTCAGGCTATCGGCCCCGGGTTCGAATTGGAGCGCAGCGGCAAATACGCCGATGCGGCGACCATTTACTTCAACACGCTGCGCACCGACCCGAACAACGTCCCCGCGCTGCTCGGGCTCGAACGCGCACTCTTTGTGCTCAATCGCATGCCTGAGCTGCTGCCGCTGGTGCAGCGCGCCCGCGCGCGCGCGCCCGAAAACGTGGCCCTGCGCAGCCTCGAGGTGCGCGTCTACGCCGACCTGAACCAGCAGGATTCGCTGGAAGCAGTCGTGCGCCGCTGGGCTGCGGCGGCGCCGCAGAGCGATGCACCCTATCGCGAATGGGGCCTCGCGCTCGCCGACCGCCGCATGTACGACGACGCGCGCAACGCATATCTGACTGGCCGCAAAGCGTTGGGAGGCGCGGGCACGCTGGCGATCGAGCTGGGGGAGCTGGAGCAGCGGGCAGGGAACTGGGAGGCGGCGGCGCGCGAGTGGGCGCGAGCCGTCGCGGAGTCACCCGACGTCGAGTCCAACGCCGCGAGCCAGCTTTCCGATGCGCCCAGCACGATGCGCGACCGGATCGTGCGCATCCTGATCGGCCCGGACGCGGGCGTAGCAGCGCGGCGGCTTGGCGCGGAGATGCTGCTCACGTGGGGGCAGCCGAATGAAGCATGGGCCGCGTTCGAGCCGACGCTGGTGAAGGGCGACCCCGAGACGCAGGCCGCCTTGCGGCGTTTCAGCGATCTTGCCGCAGCACTCACGACACCTGAAGCCCATCGGGTGCGCGGCCTCGCGTTGGCCCGGTGGGCGGACCTCGTCCCTTCACCCTTGTCGGAGCGCGCGCGCGCCGAGGCGGTGCGCGAGCTGCTCGAAGGCAATGACCGCGTGGCCGCTCGCCGGGTGCTCGAGTCTCACAGCGACCCTCAGGGCGTCGGCCAGGCCGCCTTGCTTCAGCTGCTGATCGCTGATGGTCAGCTCGAGGTAGTGGAGCGGCGGCTGGCGAGTGACAGCAGCGCGGGGCTGGCCGCGGACGACCGCGCCGCGTTGCAGTTGTCCCTCGCGCAGGCGCGCATCGCGCGCGGCGAGCTCGACCGCGCGACCGCGGCGCTGGGGGACGACTCGAGCGTCGCAGCGCTCGCGCAACGCGGCTGGATCGCGCTGTATCGCGGCGATCTAAAGCGTGCGATGGACGCATTCCGCGTTGCCGGTCCGTACGCGACGGACCGCGCGGCGGCCACCGATCGCACTGCCATGATGGCGTTGCTCCAGCGCGTGCAGGAGCCGTCCAGCCCCGAGCTGGGCGCCGCTCTTCTGACGCTCGCGCGCGGCGATTCCGTCGGGGCGGTCGGGGCGCTGCGCCATGCCGCTGGGCGCCTGCCGGTGCAGGGTGGACGCCTCGAAGTCCTCCTCCTCGCGGGACAACTGGCCGCGCGGCTCGGACCGCAGCAGGAGGTCACCGCTGTCGCGTTGTTCGACGAAGTCGTCCGTGGCGGCGGTGAAGGTGCTGCGCCCGCGGCGGCGGAGCTGGAGTGGTCGCGCCTCTTGATCCGTCAGGGACATTCGGCCGAAGCAATTCCGCACCTCGAGCACCTGATTCTGACGTATCCCAGCAGCGCGGTCGTGCCCCAGGCGCGCCGGGAGCTGGAGCGGGCGAAGGGGGCGATACCGAAGTCATGAAGCGGCGGGACTTCGTTAGGACGCTAGGACGTTCCCTCGGTGCGTTCGGCGTGTTCGAGGGGCTACGCGTCCCGACACATCGACGTCGCGTCGCCGCGTCGTTGTTGATTCCCATGGACGATGCCCAGACCGATCATCTCAAGGCCTACGGCCTCACCTATCGCGCCATCCAGGCAGGGCTCAAGGCCGAGTGGCTGCTCAACTATCGCGGCGGCTCGTTCCTGATTCCCGATCTCGACGCGCTCCGGCGCGACGCCGCGCTGAACGGGATTCGCGCCGAGCCGGTCGACAGCGTGATGACGTCCATCCGTGGAGAAATCGAAGCCAACAACATGGACGCGGTGCCGCTCGAGAAGGCCCCCAAGGTCGCCGTGTACGCGCCGCCCAACGCCGCACCGTGGGACGATGCGGTCACGATGTCGCTCCAGTATGCCGGGATTCCGTTCACCAAGATCTGGGATCTCGAGGTGGTCAACGGAACACTGCGAAATTTCGACTGGCTGCATCTGCATCATGAGGACTTTACCGGCCAGTACTCCAAGTTCTTCCTCATCTACTCCGGCATGCCGTGGCTCGCCGAGATGGTGCAGCGCAACACCGAGATGGCGCGGCGGCTTGGCTTCCAGACGGTGCCGGATTTGAAGAAGGCAGTCGCGCGGGGCATCCACGGGTATGTCGAGAACGGCGGGTTTCTGTTCGCGATGTGCACGGCGACCGAAACGATCGACCTCGCGCTCGCGGCCAAGGGCGTAGATATCGCCGCGACCTTCGCCGACGGCACCCCGATCGATCCCGATGCCGATTCCAAACTCGATTGGTCTCAAAGCTTTGCCTTCACCGGAGCGCATCTCGAGCCCAATCCGCTAGTGGCGAGCTTCTCCGATATCGACGGCCATCAGGTGAACGGCGGCTCGCGCCGCCAGCCGCTCGGGGCGTTCACGCTCTTCAACTTCAGCGCCAAGATCGATCCCGTGCCGACGATGCTGGTGCAGAATCATCGCAGTGTGATCCCCGATTTCTACGGGTTGACCACGTCGTTCATGCGCAATCGCCTCAAACCGGGCGTCACCATCATGGGCGACGAAGAGAGCGCGCCGTGGGTGAAGTACATTCATGGCGACCTGGGGAAGGGAACCTGGACGTTCTTCGGCGGGCACGATCCCGAGGACCCACAACACCAAATCGGTGATCCTCCCACCGATCTGTCGCTGCATCCGCATTCGCCGGGATACCGGTTGATCCTGAACAACGTGCTCTTCCCCGCTGCCAAGAAGCGCGAGCTCAAGACGTGAGCGTCGAGCGCCTGGCGGCGGCCGCGCGAACCCTGTTGCAGGACGAGATCGCCGCGGCCCACGGGCGCGAAGTGTCGTTCGTGGTGCGCGCCGATCCCAACGGTGCGCTCACGGAGGCGCGGGTCGTGGCGCGGGGCACGATCGACGCGGTGCTCGCGCTCCCCGGGGTCGCGACGCGCGGCGAGATGCTGCTCCACAACCATCCGAGCGGCTTTCTCGAGCCCTCCGGCGCCGATCTCCACGTCGCGGCGCGGCTGCATGATGAGGGGGTTGGATTCGGCATCGTCAACAACGACGTCAGTACGTTGTACGTCGTCGTCGAGTGCCCGCGCGCCCGCACGCTCATCCGGCTCGACTCGCTCGAGGTTGCAAACCTGCTGACCGAGTCCGGCCCCGTAGCCCGCGTGCTGGGCAGCGCCGCATTCGAAGATCGTCCGGGGCAGCGCGACATGGCGGCCTACATCGCCGACACCTACAACGACGGCGGGATTGCGCTGCTCGAGGCGGGGACGGGGGTCGGCAAGTCGTTCGCATATCTCGTCCCGGCGCTGGAATGGGCGCGGGTGAACGGCGAGCGGACGATCGTCTCGACGAACACGATCAATCTGCAGGAGCAGCTCGTCGGGAAGGACCTGCCGATTCTCGCGCGCGCCTTCTCCACCGGCGAGCGCGGCGTGACGTTCGCGCTGCTCAAGGGATGGCGGAACTATCTCTGTCTCTCACGGCTCGAGCAGGCGCGCGCCGGCCAGGAATCGCTGTTCGACACCGCGCGCGCGGCCGAGCTCGAGGCCATCGCGGGATGGGCCTCCCGCACGGCCGACGGCAGCCTCGCCGATCTGGTGGAAGAGCCGTCGAGCGAGGTCTGGGACGCCGTGGCGGCCGAGTCGGACCTGTGCACGCGACTCAAATGCCCGCACTTCGATCAGTGCTTTGTCTTCTCCGCAAGACGCCGAGCCGCCGAAGCCGATG
The DNA here is from genome assembly GCA_036781225.1 of Gemmatimonadales bacterium. Taxonomy (GTDB): domain Bacteria; phylum Gemmatimonadota; class Gemmatimonadetes; order Gemmatimonadales; family GWC2-71-9; genus 20CM-2-65-7. The sequence continues at coordinate 7,412 of DAIQBJ010000119.1, forward strand.
TCGTGGTGGTCAATCATCATCTGCTCGCGTCCGACCTCGCGGTGCGCATCGCGTCCGACAATTGGCAGGAAGCGGCGGTGCTGCCACCGTACCGCCGGCTGGTGCTCGACGAAGCGCACCATCTCGAGGACGTCGCCGCACACCATCTCGGCACCCAGGTCAGCATGATCGGCGTGCAGCGGCTGCTGGGCCGCCTCGAGCGCAACGGGCGCGGCCTGTTACCCACGCTCGCCCTGGAGCTCGGCACCCGCGATGACCTGCTCGCCTCAGCGAGCCGCGATCTGCTCACGCGCACGGTATTCGACGCGCTCCTGGCGGCGCGGCGCTGGGCCGATGAGCTGTTCGGACGATTGGCGAGGCGGCTGGATACCGAGCAGGGCCCGGCGCCCGTGCTGCGATTGACCGATGCGTTCTCGAGCGACGGCGTGTGGCGCGAGGGACTCGACGTCGCCCTCGATAATCTGCTCGTCGCCTTCTCCAAACTGCGCGACGGTGTCGAGACGATCGCCGACCGGCTCTCGATCGACGATCCCGCCGAGATGCGCACGCGCTTGATCGGCGAGCTGCGTGGCGTGGTTCGTCGACTCGACTCGGCTGCGGAGGGCCTGAAGGCGACGTTGCAGCCTGTTGGGTTCAAGGTGCCCGCTGGTCCCGCCGTCCGCTGGCTGGAACGACGCGGACGCCGTACGCCCAACCTCACGCTCTCCGCCGTGCCACTCGACCTCGCGCCGGTCCTGAAGGACGCGCTGTTCGATCGCGTGGAGACGGTCGTCCTCACGAGCGCCACGTTGGCCGCCGGCGGTGAGTTCACATTCCTCGAGGAGCGCCTTGGCCTGTCGCTGCCGCCGTCGCGCATCGTGGTGCGCGAGGTCCTGCCGTCGCCGTTCGATTTCGGCGCGCAATGCGTCTTCGGGATTCCCACCGACATTCCCGAGCCGCGTGACGACGAGTCCGGACATGGAGCCGCGGTGTCGCGCGTGCTGCTCGAGCTGGCGCACGCATCCGACGGCGGCATCTTCGCGCTGTTCACGAGCCACGGCGCGTTGCGCCGCACCGCCGACGCAATCCGGGGGCAGGGACATG
>DAIQBJ010000120.1:0-8484 GCA_036781225.1 Gemmatimonadales bacterium
GGCCGCTGGGATTCTTCAACTGCTGGACCCGCAAGGAAGCGGTGGTCAAGGCGTTCGGCGACGGCCTCTCGCTGCCGCTCGATCGCTTCGATGTCACGCTCACGCCCGGGGAGCCCGCGAAGGTCCTGCGCGTCGAGGACAGGCTCGGGGACGCCTCCGGCTGGTGGCTGGACAGTCTGTCTCCAACTGCGGGCTACGTAGCGGCGATCGCGAGCCAGGCATGATCTCGCTCTCCCAATCCTCGGCCCCTCGGGCAGGTGACGCGCTGCGGGCGTTCCGCTCGACCATCCGCGCGTTCGTCCAAACCGAATTGGTCCCTAACCAGGACCGCTGGCGCGAGCAGCGATACCCGGACCCTGACGCATGGACCAAAGCCGGCGCGGCGGGGATGCTGCTCAGCGATGTCCCAACGGAGTATGGTGGCGGAGGAGGCACCTTCGTCCACGAAACCGTCGTCGTGGAGGAGCTCGCGCGCGCAGGCGTGCCCCTGCATTCCTTCATTCATGACAATGTTGCGCACTACATCCTCGCGTACGGCAGCGAAGCGCAGAAACGCGAGTGGCTCCCCCGCATGGCGCGCGGAGAGCTGGTGGGCGCGATCGCGATGAGCGAACCCGCTGCGGGCTCGGATCTTCAAGGCATCGCAACGACTGCCCGCCGCGACGGTGACCAATACGTCATCAATGGCTCGAAGACGTTCATCACGAACGGCTGGCACGCAGGCCTCGTCTGCCTCGCGGTGAAAACTGATCCGAAAGCCATGGGACCGAAGGCCATTTCGCTCATCATGGTTGAGACAAAAGATCTTCCCGGTTACCGCGTCGGCCATCCGCTCGAGAAGATCGGCATGCACGCGCAGGACGCCTGCGAGCTGTTCTTTGAGAACGTGCGGGTGCCGGCCGCGAACCTGCTCGGTCCGGCCGAAGGCAAGGGGTCCTTCCAGATCATGGACAAGATGGGCTATGAGCGCCTGGCGATCGGCGCGGCCGCCGTCGCCACCGCGGAGCGAGCGGTCGCCGTCACCACCACGTACGTGAAGGAGCGCAAGGCGTTCGGCAAGCCGCTGCTCGACTTTCAGAATACGCGCTTCAAGTTGGCCGAGTGCAAGACTGAAGCGCATATCGCCCGCGTCTTCCTCGACGACTGCGTCGCGCGCTTCGTCGCCGGCAAGCTCGACGGCTTCAGCACCGCCATGGCCAAGTATTGGTTGACCGACGCCGAGTGCCGCATCGTCGATGAATGCCTGCAGCTGCACGGCGGGTATGGCTACTTGGCGGAGAATCCGATCGCCCGCATGTGGACCGACAGCCGGGTGCACCGGATCTACGCCGGCAGCAACGAGGTCCTGAAGGAGATGATCGCGTCGTCGCTATGAATCAACACCTCCGCGAATACAACGACACGGCCTCGCCATACCCGGCCGACCAGACGATCGTCGAGCTCTTTGAAGCCCAGGTCGCCTGCACGCCAGACGACGACGCCATCCAGTTCGCGGATCAATCGTTGACGTATCGTGAGCTCAACGAGCGCGCGAACCAGGTGGCAGCACATCTCGACGCACGCGGCGTCTGCGCGGACCAGCTCGTGGCGCTGTACATGGACAACTCGATCGAAGTGGTGTGCGCCATCCTCGGTGTGCTCAAGACCGGCGCCGCCTACGTGCCCGTCGATCCGGCATCTCCCAAGGAACGCCTCGCCTTCATGCTGCGGGATATCGCCGCCGCACGCGCCGGGGCTGTGCCGGTCTTGGTGACTCAATCGCATTTGGAAAGCAGAGTTCCCCGCGGCGCCGCGCGCATCGTGACGCTGGACGCCGGCCTCGCGGGGATCGCGGGATCACCGCGCGTGAGTCCCGGGCGGCATACGGCTCCCCCCCCCGACAGTCTCGCCTACGTCATTTACACGTCGGGCTCCACCGGCGCGCCCAAGGGCGTGATGATCGAGCACCGCAGCCTGGTGAATTACATCTGGTGGGCCAAGGAGCGGTACAGCCACGGTGAACGCCTGGCCTGGCCGCTGTTCTCCTCGCTGGCGTTTGATCTCACGGTGACATCGATCTTCACCCCGCTCATTACGGGTGGTCACATCGTGGTCATCCGCGAGGACCCGGGGATGCCGGGCATGGCGATCTTCAAAGTCATCGAGAGCGGTGCGGTCGATATCGTCAAGCTCACGCCCGCGCATCTCGCGATGATCAAAGACATGAATCTCGGCGCCACGAGGATTCGCAAGCTCATCGTGGGGGGGGAGGATTTTAAGACTGCGCTGGCGCGCGAGATCACCCACAACTTCGGCCGCCCCGTCGACATCTACAACGAATATGGCCCGACCGAGGCCACGGTCGGTTGCATGATTCACCGCTACGACGTGGAACGGGATCTCGCTCTCTCGGTGCCGATCGGAAGTCCCGCCGCCAATGCCGGCGTCTACATCCTCGACGAGCAGCTTCGTCCCGTGCCCGCGGGCGTCATCGGTGAGATGTACCTCGCGGGAGATGGACTGGCGCGGGGCTACCTCAATCGTCCGGACCTCACCGCGCAGAAGTTCCTGACCACGGGTGACCCGAGACACCAGGACCCGGCGCCGCCGCTCCGCGTGTACAAGAGCGGCGACATCGCGCGCTGGGGCACCGATGGCCGGATGGAATTCCTGGGCCGCGCGGACCACCAGGTGAAGGTCGCCGGCGCGCGCATCGAGCTGGGCGAGATCGAGGCCCGCCTGCTGCAGCACGACGACGTGCGCGAGTGCGTGGTTGATATCGTCAATCCCCTCGCCCTGCGGGCGGTGAAACGGTTGACCTACTGCACGCGGTGCGGTCTCGCGTCCAACGTCCCGGGGACGAGTTACGACGCGACGGGTGTGTGCAATGTGTGCCGCGGCCTGGACACCTACGTCGCTAAGGCGCAAGCGTATTTCAAATCGCCCGATGAGCTGAAAGCACTGGTTGCGGAGATGCAGGCGACACGAACCGGGGACTACGACTGTCTCGTGTTGTTGAGCGGCGGCAAGGACAGCACGTACATGCTGTATCAGCTCTGCGACCTCGGTCTGAAGCCGCTGGTCTTCACGTTGGATAATGGCTTCATCTCGGACGAGGCGAAGGCCAACATCCGCCGGGTCGTCGACTCGCTGGGCGTAGACCTCGTCATGGGTGGTACGCCACACATGAACGAAATCTTTGTCGACAGCCTCAAGCGCTTCGCCAACGTCTGCAATGGCTGCTTCAAGACCATCTACACATTGGCCACCAACCTCGCTCACGAAAAAGGCATTCGCTACATCGTCACCGGACTCTCACGCGGTCAATTCTTCGAGACGCGCCTGACCGAAGAGGTCTTCCAGCGTGAGGATTTCGATGTCGCCAAGCTGGACGACCTCGTGCTCGACGCACGCAAGGCCTACCACCGGCGCGACGATGCGGTCTCGTGTCACCTCGAGGTGGACATCTTCAGTGACGATGGCGTCTTCCGCGACATTCAGTTTGTCGACTTCTATCGGTATTGGAGCGTGCCGCTGGCGGAGCTGCACGCCTATTTGCGCCAGCGCACACCCTGGCTCCGTCCCTCCGATACGGGCCGGTCCACCAACTGCCTCATCAACGATGTCGGCATCTACATCCACAAGAAGCAGCGTGGGTTCCACAATTACTCGCTGCCCTACAGCTGGGACGTGCGCCTCGGGCAAAAAACCCGCGCTGAGGCAATGGCGGAGCTCGAGGATGAAATCGACGAATCGCGGGTTCAGCAGATCCTGCGCCAGATCGGTTACGCCGAGCCGGCGCCAACGACCGAGACCAGCATCAACCGCCTGGCGGCGTATTACGTGAGCGACACGGCGCTGACCGCGGGGGAGCTGCGCGCCCATCTCGCGACGTGGTTACCGGACTACATGCTTCCCACGTACTTCATCCGGCTGGACAAGTTGCCGCTCACGTCCAACGGCAAAGTCGATCGCCAGGCTCTCCCGGCCCTCGCGTATGAGAACATCCAGCCGGCGCACGAGGTCGTCGGGCCGCGCACGGAGACCGAGAAGGCACTCGCCGCGATCTGGCGCGACTTGCTGGTCGTGGAGAACATCGGCATCAACGACGATTTCTTCGACTTGGGAGGACAGTCGCTGGTCGCGATCAAGGCGTTGTCGCGCATCCGGGATACCTTCGAGGTCGATCTGCCGCTCCGCAACCTGTTCGAGCGGCCGACGATCGCGGGGCTGGCCGAGGTCATCGACCAGCTGGCCTGGGTCGCGAAGGCGAACGCGCCGGCCTCCGACGCCGCCCCGCGAGAGGAATTCGCGCTGTGATCGTGCCCGCCTTTCTCGAGGAGCTGTGGAGCCGCGACATCCGGCTCTGGGCGGACGGCGACCAGCTGCGGTGCACTGCCCCCACCGGCGTGCTGACGCCCGAGCTGCGCGATCAGCTGCGCGAGCGCAAGGCTGATATCGTGGAATTCCTCCGCTCCGCCGAGACGCTCGCGCGGCAGGAGCGGGCTATCGTGCCGCTGCAGCCGCACGGCACGCGCGCTCCCATCTTTGGCGTGCCGGGACACAACGGTGACGTCTTCTGCTACCGCCTCCTGGCGCAGCAGCTGGGTGACGATCAACCGTTCTTCGGGCTGCAGCCTCCGGGTGTCGATGGGCAGAGCGAGCCACTGACTGACGTCGAGAAACTGGCCGCCTACTTCGCCGCCCAGATCCGCGCCTACCGGCCGGATGATGCATATGTCATTGCGGGCTACTGCGCCGGAGGCACGATTGCGTTCGAACTGGCGCGCCAACTCCTGCAGCAAGGCTCGGGCATTCGGTTCGTCGCTCTATTCACGAGCCCCTATCCAACTGCGTTCCGGCGCCTGCCGCAACTCGGGCAGCGGCTTGCGGATAAGATGGAGCGCCTGCGTATGCACGCCCGTGCGTTGCGGTCGCTTTCATTTCGGGGGCGGCGCGCGTACATCACCGAGAAACTGCGCGAGCGCAAAGCGCGGCGTGCTGCCCAAGCCCTCGCCCCCCCGGATCCCGTGCAGGTTCTGCGCGCCAAGATTGAGGCCGCCACAGTGGCCGCGATCCGTCGCTATACACCTCGCGATTTCGGTGGCCGCCTCAGGTTGTTTATCCCCAACAAAACCTGGCTGCGCCCCCGCAGCCCGATGTTACGCTGGCGACGGGTCGCGCCTCTGACGGAGGAGTATGTCGGCCCGGACGGCTGCCACGGCGACGAGATGCTCCTCGAGGTCCACGTCCCCGTCATTGCGGACCTCTTCCGGCGCTGCCGTGATGCTCCTTAGTTCCTGGCCGATGCCCGCCGCCACAGGAACGCGCCCGAAGCCACGGCCGTGACTGCTCCCGTGAGCAACCACGCCTGCGCAGCGGCCCGCGCCAGCAATGCGACGATCAAGCCGGCCGCTACCCACGGCACAACCCCGCCGGCCGGCATGATGAAGGGCTTGTCGGCGCTGCCCGCGTCGAGCCGGCGCAGCCGCCATGCGCCCAGGCAGCACGCCAGGTACACCAGCAGGACCGCCACGTCCGCCAAGATCGCCAGTTTGACGTAAGTGCCGGTGATGGCGATCGCGCCCACGATCACGCCCTGGACCGCGATCGCGACGTGCGGTGTGTGGTGTGCCGGGTGCACTCTCGCGAGCGGCCGCGGCAGGTAGCCGTCCACCGCGAAGGCGTAGAGCGTCCGCGGCGTGGCGAGCATCGTGGCCGTCATGAAGCCGAAGGTCGAGACGATCATCGCGATGAGGATCAGCGTGGCGCCGGCCCGTCCGGCGAATTGCGTGGCCGCGGCCGCGAGTGGGGCCTTCGCCGTCTCGGGAGCAGCGAGGGCGCTGCCGAGGATGCCCTGGGCGACGAGCTGCACAGCGATGTACAGCACCCCCACACCAGTCACGGCGAGGGCGATCGCGCGCGGCACGGCGCGGGCCGCATCGCGCACTTCGCCGCTCACTTGCAGCGCGGATTCCATCCCGAAGAACGCAAACATCAGGAGCAGCCCCGATTCTCCCAGGCGCGAGAGCGAGGGGAATGATCCCAACGCGAGGTTCTCCGCCCGGACGTGCGACAGGCCGAGCACCACGAACGAGATGAGCGGGACGATTTTCGCGACCGTCGCGATGCCGCTCACGTTCGATCCCAGCGCAGCCCCGCGGATGTTGACCACGGCAAGGCCGGCAATCACGCCGATGAGGAGCACGGCGCGCGGCAGCGGGCCGCCGACGGCTGGCAACAACCCGCCGACCGCGTCGGCGAACACGGTGGAGACGGCGCCCATCGCGAGTGTGATGCCGAGCCAGAGCAGGACGCCGCACAGATATCCGGCGTACGGGCCGAGCGCCGTCCCGACGTACGCGTACGGGCCGCCGCTCTGGGGGACTCGGCTGCCGGCCTCCGCGATGCAGAGGGCGACCAGCGCGGTCGCCACGGCGCACACGATGTAGGCGAGGGGAGCCGCGGCGCCCAAACCGGCGGCCATGTGCGCGGGGAGCACGAAGATCGCCGCGCCGACGGTGATATTGAAAATTGCGGCGGCGAGCCCGCGCACGCCGATTACTCGCTTTAGAGTCGGTTCGGTGGCGGGAGAGACCGGTGAGTTCATGCACCCAAAGTAGAGGCCGCTATCTTGTCCGTCACCTCAGACCGGGTAGGCCAGTTGATAATGAAGGGACGCTTCACGCCGGCGCTGCTCGTGGTCATGCTGGGATGCTCAGCGACAGTCGCCCTGCCCGGCCAGAAACCGCGGGTCGTCGTCACGACCGATCCTGAGCTCGACGACGCGAACTCCCTCATCCGCTATCTCGTCCACAGCACCGACTTTCGGACCGAAGGGCTCATCTACGCCTCGAGCGGCTTCCATTGGAAGGGCGACGGCACAGGAAAGAAATTGTCCGTCCCGAACCGCGAGTACTCCCGCTGGGGGCTCAACCTCTGCCCGTGCGCGTCGTGGCGCTGGGCTCCGGACGAGCACTACATCGACATCGCCGTTGCGACATACGCGCAAGTCTACGCGAACCTACGGGTGCACAATCCGAATTACCCGCCGCCCGCCGAGCTGCAGTCGAAGATCAGGTGGGGGAACGTGGCGTTCGATGGGGACATTTCGCAGGACACTCCCGGATCAGACTTGATCAAAGCGCTGCTCTTGGACGACGAGCCGGGACCGATCTACCTGCTCGCGTGGGGTGGACAGAGCACGATCGCGCGGGCGTTGAAGGCGATTCAGTTGCAGTACTCGGGGACGCAACAGTGGCCAGCCGTATATCAGAAGGTGTCGCGAAAAGCCATCCTCTCGCCGTCTGGAGATCAGGACGACACGTACGCGACCTACATCCATCCGAACTGGCCTGACATCACGTTGCTCCCGGCCGGCGTTGGCGGCGTCGCGCTTGGGTACGAGGCGCAAGCGTCCGCGAGCGTTGAGGATTCGGTTTACTACAGCAGCGACTGGACGCGGGCGAACATCTCGAGCCGAGGGGCATTCGGTGCGCTGTACCGTGTGTGGGGTGACGGAAAGCAGATGGTGCAGGGCGACATCTTCGACTACTCCGGGCTTTCGGGCTACACCGCGGACCAGCTCAAGGCAAAGGGCTACATCGTCTGGACACCGCCCCGCCCGAAGGGAGAGTTCCTCGGTGAGGGCGACACGTTCACCTACCTCAACCTGATCGACAACGGACTGCGCGGATACGAAGGCGCCACGCCGGGCGGCTGGGCAGGACATGGGGCCGGTGAAGCGAGCGCGGCCACGGGTCAGCGCCCGCTGCCCCGGATCACGATCAACTCGTACGACGATTTGCTCCGGTTGCAGGAGCAGGCCTCGGCCCGCGGGCGGCCACCGTCGCCTGACCCGAACTTCACTCCTGCCGCCCAGAACGACCTCGCCGCTCGCTTGCTATGGTCCGTGACCCCGACGTACGCCGGCGCCAATCATGAGCCCAAGGTGTCGATCCACGGGAGCACGGCGGTCTCGGCGCGCCCGGGCGAGACGATTCGTCTCGAAGGGCTCACGTCGGACCCGGACGGAGACGCGGTGACCGTACAGTGGAGGCAATGGCAGGAAGTGGGCACGTATCCCGGCAAGGTCACGTTCTCGAACCCCACCGCGCTCGCCACGAGCGTGCAGGTCCCAACCGACGCTGCCCGAGGACAGACGATTCAGCTCGTCCTCGAGGCAACCGACAACGGAACGCCGGCGCTGACCCGTTATCAGCGCGTAGTCGTCACCGTCACGCGCTGACTCTCTATCCAAGGCTCGCCCCATGCGTGCATCCGCCTGGCTCGTTGCTGTAGCACTCGCCCCCGCCCTCGCGCCGAGCATCTCGCCTGCCCAGCAGCCGCCCCCGCCCCTCACGGCGCGCGATGTCGTCGAGCGGATCAAGCAAAACATCGGCGTTCCGTGGACCGAGCCGACCGTGGACACGTTCAAGGATGGGGATCCAGCGACGCCCGTGACCGGCATCGCGGTCACGATGATGGCGACGTTCGACGTGCTGC